>JBIOES010000129.1:0-5019 GCA_044446265.1 Solirubrobacterales bacterium | reverse complement strand
GGGCGGGGGCCTTGAAGTGGCGGGGCGCTCGTGGGGCATCCACGCGCTGATCGGCGGCTCGCTCCTGATGATCGTGGGCGTGCAGGTGGTGGCGCTCGGGTTGTGTGCGCACGCGTACGGGACGTACTTCATGGGCGACCGCGATCCGTGGTTCGACGCGATGCGCGCGCGTCTGCGCCTGGAGCACGGCCTCCTGCTGGGGGGCCTCTTCATGCTGAGCGGAGTGGTGATGGGCGCCACGATCGTCGCCACCTGGGTCTCCCACGGGCTTGGGTCGCTCTCCGACGAACGCCTCGCGGTGGTCGCCGCGTCGCTGTTGATCGTGGGGATCCAGATCTTCTTCTCCTCCTTCCTGCTCTCGATCCTCGGGCTGCGCCGGCGCTAGCTCATGGGCAGGCGCCTGGTGCTGGCGGGCGGCCTGCTCGTCGTTGTCGTGGCGCTCGGCGTGACGCTCCTGCAGAGCGCACCGCGGCGCTCGGGCACCGACCTAACCCCCAACCTGGCGTTCGTCACCGGATTGGGCCCCAACCAGAGCGTGTGCCAGGGTGGGGAGGTCCTACCCGGGGATACCGCTGCGCTGGTCCTCACGATCGGCAGCTACGGCGCTCCGGGGCCGGCGCTGAGCGCCTCCGTCTCCGACCAGCGCGGCAGGCTGCTCACGAGCGGAGGGCTGCAGGGGGGATGGCGCCAGGGCAGCGTACGGATCCCGGTCTCCCATGTGTCCACCGCGACGGGCAACGCCACGGTCTGCCTGCGCGATCTGGGGCCGGGAGACATCGCCCTGGGCGGCGATCCGGGGGATCCCGGCTACCACATCGATGTCAACGGCAAGGCGTTCTTCGCGCACCTGCGCATCGAATACATGCGGCCCGGCAGCGAATCGTGGCTGGCGCTGCTGCCGACGATCGTCTACCGCTTCTCATTGGGCAAGTCGGACCTCGTGCGCCACTGGGCGGCGCCGGCCGCGCTCGTGCTGTTCCTGCTCGCGGTGGGACTTGCGGTTCGCGCGCTGCTCGTGGAGGACGCGCCCCATCGAACCCCCAACGGAGCTCGATGGGCGCGGGGGCCTCGATGGACGCGCGGGCCTCGCCGCCTGCTCGGGCGCGTGCCGGCGGCGGCGTGGGCGTGCGCGCTCGCGGCGCTTGCCAACGGTCTCGTGTGGTCGTTGATCGTCCCCCCCTTCAATGTGCCCGACGAGAACGCCCACTACGCCTACGTGCAGCAGATCGCCGAGCGGGGAAGCCTTCCCCACCCGATCGCCATCGAAGGCCGGCTCTCGCCGCGCGAGGACGCGATGGAGAGCGCGACCGGCTTCTTCCGCATCGTGGGCGAGCCGAACAATCCCGCGCCCTTCACCCAGCCCCAGCAGCAGGGGATCGAAGCGATCGCCGGGCAGGGGCTGAGCGCCCGCGGCACCGGCAGCGCTCTGAGCGCCACCGCCAACCCTCCCCTCTATTACCTGCTGGAGTTGATCCCCTACAAGCTCGCGAGCAGCGGCAAGGTACTCGATCGGCTCGCCGCGATGCGCGTGCTCTCGGCACTGATGGGCGGCGTGACGGTTCTGCTGGTGTTCCTCTTCCTGCGCGAGCTGCTGCCGCGCCGGAGCTTCGTGTGGAGCGCCGGCGCTCTGATGGTGGCCTTCCAGCCGCTGTTCGGCTTCATGTCGGGCGGCGTCAACAACGACAACCTGCTCTACCTGTGCGCCGCGGGGGTGCTGTGGGGAGTGGCACGGGCCTTTCGGCGCGGCCTCACTCCCTCCACGGGTATCCCCATCGGCGCCTTCCTGGGAGTGGGGCTCGTCGCCAAGCTCACCCTGCTCGGGTTCATCCCAGCCGTGGCGTTGGCGCTCGTGTTCCTGCTGCGACGGGCGTGGTCGGGGGAGCGCGGGCAGGCCCTGCGCGGGGCGGCGCTCACGACGGGGCTGGCTGGCGCTCCGGTGCTCGTCTACGTCCTGCTCAATCGCCTCGTGTGGCACCGCAGCGCGATTCCCGGCGGCGTTGGCGGCGTCGCCGCGACGGCTGGGCGCCAGTTTCACTTCCGCGAAGAGCTCAGCCATGTTTGGCAGCTGTTCCTGCCCCCGCTGTGGATGCACCCCCAGTTCCCTCCTCTGCCCGTATGGGACACGTGGTGGTTCAAGGGGTTCTTTGGAACGTTTGGGTGGTTGGATTACACCTTCACGTGGTGGGTATACCGCGTTGCGCTGTGTCTCGTGCTGGTGGTGGGGGCGCTGGCGGTGGGCGAGCTGATCCGCCGCCGCCGCCCGCTGGTGGGCCGCCTGGACGAGCTGTCCGTCTATGCGCTGATGGTGGTTGGGCTATGGATGGAGATCGGCGTGGAGTCCTATCGCTTCTTGATCGTGAACGGCGGACGCTTCGAGCAGGCCCGCTATCTGCTGCCGCTGCTCGGCCTCTACGCGGCGGTGATGGCGCTGGCGATGCGCTTCGGAGGACGTCGCTACGGCCCGCTGCTCGCCGCGGCGCTCGTCGTGGTTGCGATCGGCCACGATCTGTTCGCCCAGGTGTTCACGATCGCGCGCTACTACACATGAGCCGTCGCATGGGCTCTGCATGAGCGAGGGCTGCGCATGAGCGAGGTCACCGTGGCGATCCCCGTGCGCGATGGCGGAGCGCTGCTCGAGCGCACCCTCGCTGCGCTCGCCTCTCAGACGGTGCCCCACGAGCTGCTCGTGTGCGACTCGGGCTCGCGCGACGGCTCGGTGGAGCGCGCGCGTACACACGGGGGGCGCGTCGTGGAGATCGCGCCCGAGGACTTCGGCCACGGCGCCACCCGCAACCTGCTGATGTCAGAGGCGCGCGGGACGCACGTGGCGCTGCTCACCCAGGACGCCCAGCCGGCTGGCCCGCAATGGTTGGAGGCGCTGCTCGGGGGCTTTGCGTTGGGAGAAGACGTGGGGATCGTCTACGGCCCCTACCTGCCCCGCCCCGACGCCCCGCCGTCGGTGGCGCGCGAAGTGGAGGGCTGGTTCGCCTCGCTCGCTCCCGATGGAGCGCCGCTCGTGGAGCGCCTGAACGAGCGCGAGCGCACGCTCGGCGCAGGGGAGCTCGTGCGGCAAAACGACTGGGAGCTCGTGGGCAGGCGGGGCTTCTTCACCGACGCCAACGCCTGCCTCGCGCGCGCCGCCTGGGAGCGCGCGCCGTTTCGTGAGGTGCCCTACGCCGAGGACCGGCTGCTGGCGCTCGATGCGATGCGCGCTGGCTATGCGAAGGCCTACGTGCCCGCGGCGGCCGTGGTGCACTCGCACGCCTACACCCCCTCGCAGGAGCTGCGCCGGGCCTTCGACGAGTGGCGGGGACTGCTCGAGGTCTACGGCTGGCGCCGTCCGATCGACCCTCGGCATCTGGCGAGGGAGCTGCGCGGCGCTCCGAGCGCTCACAATGTGCTGCGTCTCACCGGCGCCGTGCTGGGCTCGCGCGCCGACCGGCTCCCGCCGGGCCTGCGGCGGCGGCTGTCGCTGGAGGGCCGCGGCGGGTTTGCTCCTGTTGACCTCGATGCGCCCGTGGGGCCCCCCGATCGGTAGTCGCATGGCTGCAGCGGGGCTTACGCCCCCTGAGAGCGAGCGTGGTCAGGCCACATCGGCGGCCAGCGCCTCCCGGACCAGCCGCTCGGCATCCGGCACGCGCACATGCTCGCCCGAGGGCAGAACGACCGTGATCGTCCCCTCGCTTTCGAGCTGCCGACGAGGTCCGAAGAACTCTATGCCCACCGGCTCACCGCTGTTCTCGCCGTAGAAGAACACATGCCGAGGATCGTCGGTGTCGCCGATCTGGCCGCCACCCGCGCGCAGATGATCGATCGCGGGGAAGTAAGTAGCCGGCTCGAAGTTGTAAGAACCAATCTTCATAGTCGCCTCCAAGCGTTCGGCACACGCCGCATCGCATGAGCTGTAACCACAGTACCAGCGTCCCGTGAATCTCAACCACGACAACCAAATGTGCGCTCGGTCCCACGCCGCTGGCAGCCAGCCGCTCGCGGCTGGGCATCTCGTCAGCATAGCGCTCGCCCCGCGCTACCGCCAGTCGGATGGCGGTCTTCGTGAGATAGGCGCGTACCTCTCGACCCCTCTCATCTTCCCCCCGCGCATGGCGCAGAGCCGCCTCTGTTAGCGTCACCCGCCGTCCCGCACGATCCAAAAGGCTCCACAGAACAGGGCTGAAGCGCCCATATCCATCCTGGACGCGGCCTAGATGGTCGATCCTCATGGAACGCAGGCTACGGTTGGGTGCGGTTGTTTTGCTGGGTTTATAGGCTGCTCGACAACCCTGGGCCGCACCTAGGATCAAGCGTGAACGACAAACATCTCAAACGCCCCGGATTGCGCCGACGCATCTACCTGACCTACCGATACCTCGGCTGGCGTACGCTGCTGTTCCGGGCGATCGCATTCCCGCTGCGCGTGACCCCCCTGGGGCGCTACCTGAAGCCGGCGGGGCGGGGGATCGAGAACGACTACCGCCGCGCGGTGGCGTGGTATCGCGAGCACGGGGAGCCGGTGTCGATCGTGATTCCCAGCTACCGCGACGCGGAGCGCGTGGCGGAGCTGGTGGCGAGCATTCGCGCGACGGTGCCCGCGGGCATGGCGCGCATCTTCGTGGCCGACGACGCGAGCGGCCCGGAGAACGTGGCGGTGCTGCGCGCGATCGCGGGCATCGAGGTGATCGCGGGCGAGGAGAACGCGGGCTTCGCGGCCAACGTCAACCGCGGGCTGCGCGCCGCGCTCGCGGCCGATGAGCCGACAGGCGCGGGGCGTTCGGCAGGCGCGGGGGAGTCGGAGGGCGCGGGCGCGAAGAACATGGGCGGGCGCGACGTGGTGGTGCTGAACTCCGACATGGTCGCGCGCCCGGGGTGGCTGGCGGGCCTTCAGTATGCGAGCCGCCAGGAGGATGACATCGGCATCGTGGGGGCGCGGCTGTTGTATCCCGATGGGCGCATCCAGTTCGCGGGCACGGTGCGCAATGTGGGGGCACCGGAGTGGTTCGATCACCGCTACCGCTTCAAGCC
>JBIOES010000128.1:0-5188 GCA_044446265.1 Solirubrobacterales bacterium | reverse complement strand
CTCATCCTCGCCGCGCGCGGCGCGCGCGGTGGCTTCGGCCTGCTCCCGTTCGCGCGCCTCGGCGGCGGCGCGCTCGGCCTCGCGGGCGGCCTCTTCCCGCTCGGCCGCGATCAGCGCGTCGTCCTCGGCGCGCAGGTCGATCTCCTCGGGGTAGTCCATCACGGGGGCGCCATCGGAGACGTCCTCGGCGCCCGAGAGATCGTTCTGGCGCTTGAACTGCTCGATCTCCTGCACGGTGACCTCGAGCTGGTGGGCCACCCAGGCGTCGGTGCGACCTTGGCGCACCCAGGCGCGGATCTGGTTGAGCTGTGGACGTAGGGACTTACGAGCCATGAACGGCTCGGGAGACTAGCGCATCGCCCCGATCGGTTGCCGCGGTGGGCGCCGGCGGCTCGCTCGATCCTCGACATGCCGGCCGCACGAGCGCTCCGCGATCGGGATCGGCCGGCCCCATGGAGATACCGGCTCGCGTTCGCCCGCCTCTGAGACTATGCTTGACGTTCAGGCGAGGCGGGGAGTGACCGGGCCGGGGCCGGGTCGCGTGCCGGCGAATAGGAAGGCAGACCAAAATGCTGGTTCTCACGCGCAAGTCCAACCAGAGCATCATGATCGGCGACGATGTCGAGGTGTCGGTGCTGTCCGTTGTGGGCGAGAAGGTGCGCATCGGGATCCAGGCTCCCCAGAACATCCCCGTATTTCGCACCGAGATCTACCTGGAGATCCAGCGCCAGGGAGCCGACGGCGCGCCGGCCGCCGAGCACGGCGAGAGCGCCGAGCAGGCAGCGGTGCCGGGCCAGGTGGACGAGGCCCTGCGCGAGCTGGGCGAGCCGTCCTAGTCTCGTCTCGCGGTCTCCCTGACCCGCGCGCGATCCCCAACTGCGCGGCCCTCGCGGGCCGCCTCGTGGCGGCCCTCTCCCCTCCTCAGCTCAGCAGCAGATAGAGCGTGCGGAACATCACCACGGTGACGACGGCCGCGGTGAGCACGAGCGTGAGCACCAGCAGCGCGAAGCGCATCGAGCCGCGCTTGTGGCGCCGCTGCACCTCGCGCTTTAGCGTGCGCCGCTCGGCGGTGCGCCTGAGCGAGTCGCGGCGCCGGCGCTCGAGCGAGATCTCCCGGGAGAACGCGTGCTCCAGCTCGGCCATGCTCTGGCGCAGCCGCCCGCTCCGTTCGGCTCTTGCCGGCGGACCCAGGGGCTCGGCTCCTTCCGGCGGGCCCATGGGCTCGGCTCTTTCCGGCAGACCCATGCGCTAGCCGGAGGCTCCGGGGGCGATCAGCGCTCCGCCCTCGGCGTGCTCGTAGACCTTGATGAAGCGCAGGTAGTTGGCGGCGATCTGCTGAGCGGCTACGGAGCGTTCGGTCTTGCCATCCACGTAGGACTTCAGCGGGTCCCACCAGATGGAGCGCCCGATCGCGAATCCCACGAAGCCGTCCACGGGGGCGGCCTGCGCCAGCCAATGGTCAACCTTGGCGTCGTTGGCGCCGCGTCCCAGCACTACGCACACGACACCCTCCCTGCCCTTGCCGCTGCGCGCCTGCGCGACGAGCATCTCGCAGTCCTCGCGCGCATCGACGCCCTCGATCTTCCACACGTCCACCTCGATCCCGGCGTCCTGGGCGGCGGCGATCGTGCGGCGCATCAGCTTGGGGCGCAGCTCGGCGTCGTAGCGTTCGCTGTCGCCGCCCACGCTCTGCAGCTGCGCGTCCTCGGCGGGCACGAGCAGCTCGAAGAGGAAGCGGCGGTCGTGCGCGTGCAGCCAGTCGGAGAGGCGCTTGAGCTTCGCCAGCTGCTCGGCGTTGGCCGCGGCGTCTCCGTCGGGGTTATAGCGTACGAGCACCTTCGCGAAGTCTGGATCGAAGCGCTCGATGTGCGCGCCGAAGTCCTCGCCGTACTGGAAGTCGAACGTGCTCTGGCCGGAGCGCTCGACGGGCATCGACAGCTTCAGGCCCTGCGCGCGCGCCTCCTCGGGCACGGTGGAGCCGAACTGCTCGTCCACCAGCACACCCGTGATGGAGGGCTCGGCGCCGGCGTTCACGGCCTGGACCATGCCCTCGAAGATGAGGTGCTTGGCGTCGGCGATCGTCGCGGTCTGCTCGGGATCTGGTTCGCCCTCGATGCCGAAGAACTTCTTCTGGAAGGAGCCTCGGTGGTCGAAGGCGAGGATGAAGAGTTTTTGGTCGTAGCCCAGTTGCATCGTCAGCTTCCTTGTTGGGGACCCCTGAGACTCTATCGCCCGAGGCTTCCCGCGCGCTAGCGCCGGGGCTCCCCCACGCCGCGCGGCACACCCATCGCCGGGGCGCTTCCCACGGTGCCTAGAATGGATCGACGATGTCCTCGGGTGCCGACTTGTTCGTGGTATGCAAGCAGTGCGGCTCTGAGGTGAGCCCCTACATAACCGAGTGCCCATACTGCGGGCACCGGCTGCGCAGGCGCGCGCCGAAGCTGCCGCGCGAGCACTCCGCGGGCGTGAAGGCTGGGCGCACGCGCAAACCCACTCCGTTCCTGGGGCGCCTGCGGAGAGGGGAGATCGCGGGCATCCGCGCGGAGTTCCCGCCCTACGCCACCGCGACGCTGGTGCTGCTGAGCTGCGTCGCGTGGATCCTCACCAGCGGGGGATACGTGGACCTCGCGAGGCTGCCGATCGTGGGACCCCTGCACGGCGAATGGTGGCGTCTGTTCACGAGCCAGTTCGCCTACACCAGCCGCCTGCCGGGCGCCGCGTACCTGTTCTCCGCGATGCTCACGGTGGCCGTGTTCGGCTGGCTGCTCGAGCGCCGCCACGGGCCGCTGGTGGTGCTGGCGCTGTTCCTGGGGGCGGGCGCTAGCGGGGGGCTCGTGGCGGAGGTGCTCTACACCGTGCCGATCGTGAGCGGCGCCAACGCGGGCGCCCTGGCGCTGCTGGCGGCGTGGGCGGTCCCCGATCTGGAGGCTCTGCGCAGCCGCACCTACTACGACGGCGACCTGCTCGGCGCCGCGGCGTTCGCGGCGGTGCTGCTGGCGCTGCCGCTCGCGCTGGTGGAGGCGAGCTGGCTGGCGGGCGTCACGGGCGGGCTGGTCGGGCTGACGTGCGGTCTCGGGCTCAGCCGTGTGCGAACGGCTTGAGTTGGGGCCCCTTTGAGCTCTCCCGGCACATACACTGCGGCCTCCACAGCAGCTACCCCAGCCGCAAGGGGACCCCGAGAGAGACCGATGACGACAGAGACCCCAACAGAGGAGCAGTGAGGAGAATGCAGATCCGCTTCCTGGGCCACGCGGCCTTCGAGCTGAGCGACGGCGACACGACGGTGCTGATCGACCCGTTCCTAACGGGCAATCCCAAGGCGGCGGTGGCGGCTGAGGATCTGCGCGCGGATGCGATCCTGCTCACGCACGGGCACATCGACCACATCGGCGACACGGTACCGATCGCCAAGCGCACCGGCGCTCACGTGGTGGCGATCGTGGAGATCGCCAACGAGCTCTCCGCGGGGGGTCTGGAGAACGTGCACGACCCCAACATCGGCGGCACCGTGGAGTTCGATTGGGGCTGGGTGCGCCTGGTGCCGGCGTGGCACACCTCGACGACCCCCAAGGGCACCGTCAACGTCCCCGCGGGGCTCGTTGTGAACTTCGCCGGCAAGACCGTCTACCACCTGGGAGACACCGCGCTGTTCTCCGACCTCGCGCTCCCGGGCCGGCGCGATGAGATCGACGTGGCGCTGGTTTGCATCGGCGGGCACTACACGATGGATCGCTTCGACGCGGTGCAGGCCGCCCGGCTGATCGGCGCGAAGCAGACGATCCCCTGCCACTACGACACGTTCCCGCCGATCGAGACCGACGCGCAGGCGTTCAAGGCCGACGTCGAGGCGGCCGGCGCGGGGGAGGTCGTGGTGCTGGCGCCCGGAGAGAGCCACTCGCCGTGACGATGACCCACGCGGTGGTGCTGATCGAGGCAGAGCGCGACGCGCTCTCCACGTTGGGGGGCGCCCTCGCTGACATCGAGGGCGTGGCGGAGGCGTACTCGGTGACGGGAGAGTGGGACTTCGTGGCGATCGTGCGGGTGCCCGACCACGAGCAGCTCGCCGATGTGGTCACCGGCCAGATCACGATCCTCTCGGGGGTGGTGCGCACGCAGACGATGGTCGCGTTCGCGGCCTTCTCGCGCCACGATCTGGAGGCGATGTTCTCGATTGGGGAGTAGGGGTTCCCAGGCGGCGATTGGGTGGTCCCGGTGGCGCGCTCGATCGATTTCTGAGCGGATGACCGCGCATTGACGCTGGGGGCTTGGCTGCCGGGGTCCGCGAGTGGGGCTCCATAGACTCCCGTGCAGATGGCTGCGCTACCCCTGAGGTCCGAGTATCGCCCGACCCTTCCTCAGCTGCTCGCGCCCCGCTGGCGCAGGGCCTCGCGCAGCGTCCGCACGCTGACGATCGCGGCGGCCGTGGCACTCGCGATGGCGAGCGCCGCTCTGGTGTTGACACTGCTCCCCGCGCGGGTCTCCTACGGGGGCGCCGCGCCGTTTGGCTTCAGCTACCGGAGCCTCTACCGTACGAGCCCCGATCCGGGCGGCGATGTGAAGGTGGCGCGCCGCGATCGGAGGGGGAACCTCGAGGACTCCTTCGCGGTGGCGCCGCTCACGTTGCCGCCCTACGGCGGGGGGCTGAGCGGCGAGGAGCCGCTGTATGCCGCCGGTTACATCCGCTCGCTGGCGGCTCGCTACCCCGGATTTCAGCTGCAGGGCGAGGGCAAGACGCGGGTTGATCTGCTGCCGGCGTACAACATCTACTACTCCGCTCGCGTGCGGGGGCGCACGATGTGGGGCCGCGACGTGCTGCTGGTGCCCGAACAGCCGGGCGCGCGCAGGGGCGTCGCGATCTCGATGCTCACCTCGCCTGGAGCCAACGCGCAGGTCACCTCCCCTCTGCTGGTGGCTACGGCGGGAGTGTTGTACGAGCCGCTGCGCACCTTCAGCTTCGACTGAGGCTATTCGACGCCGTTGGCGGTCGCGGAAGCCGAGACCTGAGCGCCGGTGGCGACCGGTGGAGGGGCGTCGGCGGGCGGCGAGGGAGTCCCACCCGTCGTGTCCGTCTCACCTTCGCCGGCTTCCGATGGCGCGGCGGTGGGCGGCGGAGTGGCGGAGGTGGTCGATTCGGTCGTCGTCGTCGTCGTAGTAGTAGTTGTCGGCGGCGGCGTGGCGGGCTGCGGGG
>JBIOES010000127.1:0-5198 GCA_044446265.1 Solirubrobacterales bacterium | reverse complement strand
TGGCGATCGACACGGGAGCGTCGATCACCTCCACCTCCGCCGGCAGGCCGCCCGGGACGTCCATTTCGCGGGCGGGCCCGAACAGCAGCACGCGCGCGCCCCGCTCGGCCGCGAGCGCCGCGCCCGCCGCGACCTCCCCCGGACCGAGGTCGGCGCCGTTGGCGTCGACCGCCACCACCGGCGGCCTCGCATTGCGCTCATCATCGCCCGCCACCGGCGGCCCCGCGCTACTCGTGGTCGTGATCGTGCTCGTGATCGTGCGCCACGTCGGCGAGGATCTCGCGGCCCGCGTAGGTGCCGCAAACGTCGCACACCCGGTGCGGGCGGCGCGGGGAGTGGCAGCGCGGGCACACGCTCAACGCGGGCGGCGAGATCTTGTGCTGCGCACGGCGCTTGGCCGTGCGGCTGTGCGACTGCTTCTGCTTGGGGACGGCCATCGGCTGGACAGGGTATCGAATCCCCACCACCCGCCCTGCGTTGGCCCGCAGGCGCAGACCCTCAGTCGAGCTTCAGCTCCCCAAGCTTCGCCCACCGCGGGTCGGGCCCCTGCTCGTGGCGGTGCTCGGGGCCGGCCTCGTTGAGATCGGCCGCGCACTCGGGGCACAGCCCAGCGCACTCCTCGCGGCAGAGCACCCGCACGGGCGCCGCCAGCGCGAACGCGTCGCGCGCCCAGCCCGCCAGGTCGAGCATCTCATCCTGGATATAGGGGCTCGAGAGCTCCTCGCCGCTGGCCGAAACGGGGATTCGCGCCGAAGGCGCGTGTCTCCCGGCTTCGGTTGGCCGATCCACCTCGCGGGCATCCACCTCGATCGCCGGTCGCGCCTCCTTCAGGCAGCGCATGCAAGGCCCCGCGAGCGTCGCGGCGAACCGCAGGCGCAGCGCGTAGCCGTGACCGGTCATGCGCGACACATCCACGCGTACCGGGATCTGTGGCGGGTCGGCGCCGTAGCGCTCTCCCCCCAGCAGCAGCGGCTCGATTCCAACGATCAGCTCCAAGCGCCGCCCCTCGCCGGGGGAAAGACGGAGCCCAGCAAGGTCGAACTTATGGGTCTGCACAGCCATCCCTCCAGGCTAGCCAAAGACACCCTGCACCCGGAGCCGTTCTCTGCCTACGCACTTCGCCGGGATGTGTGTTCGGCACGGCAGGGCAATCGCGTTCACCGGCCCACGCAAAGGCCGGCTCCGCCGGCCTCTCTTTCCTACTCCGCGGTGCTCAACTCGCGCTTGAGCACCTTGCCGGTCGCGTTGCGGGGCAGCTCCGGGAGGAACACCACCTCGCGTGGCACCTTGTAGCGGGCGAGGTTCTCCTTCACGTAGCGCTTGATCGCCTCTTCGTCGAGCTCCGAGCCGTTGCGCGTCACCACGAACGCCTTCAGGCGCTGGCCGAACTCGGTGTCCTCGATCCCCACCACCGCCGCCTCCTCGATCTCGCGGTGATCGGCGAGCAGATCCTCCACCTCGCGCGGAAACACGTTCTCGCCGCCGCTCACGATCATCTCGTCGTCGCGCCCATCCACGAACAGACGCCCCTCCGCGTCGAAGTGGCCCACGTCGCCTGTGCTCATCAGGCCGCCCACCCGCTCCTTGTCGCCGCCGCCGGTGTAACCCTCGAACATCATCTCGTTGGATACGAAGATGCGTCCGCTCTCCCCGCGCGGAACCTCGCGGCCGTCCTTGTCGAGCAACTTCACCTCGGTTCCCAGGGGCGGGCGGCCCGCCGTGCCCGGCGCCGCGCGCAGATCCCGCGGGCTCGCCACGGTGGCCCATGCCACCTCGGTGGAGCCATAGAGGTTGTAGAGCACATCGCCCAGCGCATCCATCGCGCGCGTCGCCAGCTCGCCCGGCAGCGCCGAGCCCGAGAGCGCCACGATCCGCAGCGCGTGCAGGTCGTGGCTTGCGATCGTCTCCGCGGGGAGGGCGAGGATGCGCTGCAGCATCACCGGCACCACCGCCAGCGTGCTCGCGCGGTGCTGCGCGACCGCGCGCAGCGTCTCCTCCGGATCGAAGCGCCTGCGCAGCACCAGCGTCGAGGCCAGCGGCAGCGCGAGCGTGAAGTGCGCGTACCCCCAGGAGTGAAACAGCGGCGCGGCGATCACAGTCGTTTCGCGCGCGCGCAGGGGGATCGTCGAGTACAGCGCCGCCGCCGGCCCCATCGAGTCGGGCTGCTTGCGCGCCGCGCCCTTCGGCGTCCCCGTGGTGCCCGAGGTGAGGATCACCACGCGCCCGCTTTCCCGCGGCGGCTGTAGCGGCTCCTCGCCGCAGCGCGCCAGCATCTGCTCCAGCACGGGATCCTCGGGGTGGCGCCCCGGGTCGCACCACGCCACGAACCGCCGCCTTCCCTGCCCCCCCTCGCGCACCAGCTCAGAGAACTCCTCGTCGTAGATCACCGCCGCCGGCGCCTCGCGCGCGAGCACATCGGCGATCTGGGGCCCCGCGAACGCCGTGTTCAGATACAGCACGCTGGCCCCCAGCTTCGAGCACGCCACGGTCGCCTCGATGAAGCCGCGGTGGTTGCGGCACATGATCGCCACCCCATCCTGCGCCCTCACGCCCTCCCGCGCCAGCGCCCGCGCCAGCGCGTTGGTGCGCCGATCGACCTCCGCGAACGTCAGCGCTCCCCGCTCGTCCACGATCGCCAGCCGCTCGGGGTAGCGGATCGCCGCGCCGGTGTATGCCGCCGCGGGCGTCGGCCCCCAGCGGCGCAGCGTCCCCAGCGCGCGCACCGCCCGATCGGGGCGCACCGGCTTGAACATTCCCGTACCAACGAGCGCACGGGCGACATCCAGCTTGTATCGCGTGGCGGAGCTCACGAACGGGACCCTACCCAAAAATCGCTGCACAGAGCGCGATTGCGAGGCTTGGAACCCGCGCGGGCGCACGGCTGGCCGGCTGTCCGAGCGCGGCTAGCCCACTTCGGCCGGTTCGTCCTTGCCCTGCAGGCGCTCGCGGCCGCGCTGCACGGCGGCGATGAACTTCGAGAGGTTCACCTCAAGGGTGTTGAGGATCTCGTCCGCGTAGTCCTCCGCGCCGAGACGGATCTCGCGCTCGCGCGCGCGGGCGTCCTCGACGATGTCCTCCGCGGCGCGCTCGGCCTGCTTGGTGACCTCCTCCTCGCCGATCAGCCGCTCCTGGCGCTCGCGCGCCTCCTTGATGATGCGCTCGGCCTCGCGCTTGGCCTCCGCGAGCATCTCCTGGCGCTCCTTCACGATCCAGCGCGCCTGCTTGATCTCCTCGGGGATCGTCGCGCGCATCTGATCGAGGATGTCGTAGATCGCCTCCTTGTCCACCCGCACCTGATCGGTGAGGGGCACGGGCTTGGCGTTGTGCACCAAATCGTCGAGCTTGTCTATGAGTACCAGGACATCCATCTAAGTCGCCTCCGCGGGGGCCCGTGGGCCCATGCTCGGTCGGTGAGCGCGCGCCTCCCGCATCCAATTCGTCAGCGTTTGAGCTCTTCCTGCAAGCGCCGCGCCACGTCCTCGGGCACCAGATCGTCGATCCTCCCGCCGAACGTCGCCAGTTCCTTTACGCCGCTGGATGACAGGAAACTGTACTGCGAAGAGGCCATCAGGTACACCGACTCGATCTCGGGATCCTCGCGGCTGTTGAGCTGGTGCATCTCCAGCTCGTACTCGAAGTCCGAGATCGCGCGCAGCCCCTTCACGATCGCCTTCGCGCCCACCTCCCTCGCGAACTCCACCACGAGCGTCTTGAAGGGCTCCACGCGCACCCCCTTCAACTCGACCGTCGCGTCACGGATGAAGCGCAGGCGCTCCTCGATCCCGAACAGCGTCTTCTCCTTGCGCACCGAGCGGTTGACGACGGCCACCACCACCTCGTCATACAGCTCCGCCGCACGGCGGATCACATCGAGGTGGCCGTTGGTCACCGGATCGTAGGAGCCCGGGCACACGACGATCGACTTGTTGAGTGGGGTCATTCTAAGAGGGTGGCGCTAGCCGGGCCCCTCGTCCTTTCTCATCAGGTGATGGATTGTTATCGACGTGTCTCCGTAGCGCCGCTCCTGCTCGACCTCGAGGCCCTCATGCCTCATATCGAGCGCCAGCGGCATCCGCCGATCGCTCTCCACGACCACGCGCCCGGTTGGAGCAAGCAATGCCGGCAGCGCCACCAACAGCTTGCCCTCCCACGCGCGCGCATCTCCGTATGGAGGATCGACGAAGAGCAGATCGTACGTTTCGCGGCGCTCGCGTGCGGTGCGCAGGGCGATGAGCGCCTCCACGCGCCTCACCTCCGCCGCGGGCTCGCGCAGTTCCAGCGCGTTGAGATTGGTTTGCAGCGCGCGCACGGCGGCCGGGTCGCGCTCCACGAACACCGCGCGCGCGGCGCCGCGCGAGAGCGCCTCGATCCCCAGCGCGCCGGTGCCCGCGAACAGGTCGAGCACCGTCGCTCCGTCCACGTCGCCGAGCAGCGAGAACAGCGCCTCGCGCACGCGATCGCTCGTGGGGCGCGTCGTGCGGCCGCGCGGGGCCCTCAGGCGCCGGCCGCCGTAGCGACCGGCGATTACGCGCATACCGCGGGCCTCACGCTGAGGGCGGGCTCGCACCGCGACCTCACGCTGGGAGCCTCATCGCGGAGCACGCCCAACACCGTGAGCCCTCACGCCGGGATCGGCTGCAGCGCCTCGGCGCCGTAGGCCTGCGCAAGGGCATCGCCGAGCAGTGCGTGCTCGGGCGCCTGCAGCTCGGGGTCGAGCTCCACGATCCTCCGCGCATATGAGCGCGCGCGCTCGAGCAGCTCGGCGTCCTGCGGCAGGCACGCCACCCTGAACTGGCTCAGCCCCGACTGGCGCACGCCGATCAGCTCGCCCTCGCTGCGCAGCTCTAGATCGATCTCCGCGAGGCGGAAGCCATCGGAGTGCTCCGCCAACGCCCGCAGCCGCGCCGCGCCGGGTGGGCCAACCAGCAGGCAGATCGAGCGGTGCTCGCCCCGTCCGATGCGCCCGCGCAGCTGGTGCAGCTGGGAGATGCCGAAGCGCTCCGCGTTCTCCACCAGCATCACCGTCGCGTTGGGCACGTCCACGCCAACCTCGATCACAGTGGTGGCCACCAGCACGTCGGCCTCGCCGGCGACGAACGCGGCCATCGCCGCCTGCTTCTCGCGCGAGCGCATCTGGCCGTGCAGGAGCAGCAGCCTATAGCCCTCGAGCTCCCCCTTCGCGAGCCGCTGCACCTCGG
>JBIOES010000126.1:0-5272 GCA_044446265.1 Solirubrobacterales bacterium | reverse complement strand
CTGACGTTCGGCGGCGCGAGCAACGGGCCGAACGGGAACGCGCCGACGGTGTCGAGCAGCGCGGGTACCGTGACGAACTTCGGGACGGTCACGGCGGTCACGTTCGCGAATGGTGTGGCGACGGTGGCGGGCGCGAATAATGGTGTGATGAAGCTGTATAAGGCGGAAGCGGCGCTGGTCACGGTCACGGATGGGTCGATCGGCAACGGCGCGGGGTTGACGGTCACGGTGGCTGCCGCCGCCGCGGCGAAACTCGCTTGGACTCACGTGACGGTGAGCGCCGGCACGCTGAGCTCGCCCTGCCTGTTCACGTGCACGGTCACAGCTCTCGGAAACTCCGGCACCCTCACCGCGAACGTCAGCGTCACGGACGGCTTCGGGAACACCGTGAGCGGTTTGGGGGCGGGCCATACGGTCACCGTCACGACGCCCGCCGCCGGGGCGGGCAGCGGTGGGAGCTTCACGGCGCCCTCGGCGGGCACGTCTGTGACTCTGACGATCGCCGCCGCGGGCACAGCGGACTCCACGGTCCAGTTCACGTTCAAGGCCCAGAGCGGCGCGTGGGTGTCCGACGCGATGAGCACCCAGACGCTCGCGGGCACCGTCTATACGGCCGCGAGCGCGACCCTGAACAAGTGATCTTGCAGGGCGCTCTCGGTGGTGGGGCGCTCGGCGATGTTGCCGTGCTCGTCGAACCGCGGTTGCACTTCAAACGCGACTACGCGAAAGCGCGAGCTCGAGCAGCCTGCTCCAGCGTGTCGAGCGCGATCTGCGCAAACCGCGCCCACGAGAACTCCCCGGCCCGCTCTCGGGCGCGCGTGGAGAGCTCCGTGCGGCGGGTCTCGTCGCGCAGCAGCGCCTGCAGCTGGTTGGAGATCTCCGAGACCTGGGTGGGGTCGGCGTAGGCGACCGCCTCGCCGCCGACCTCGGGCAGCGAGGAGACGTTCGAGGTGAGCACCGCGGCGCCCGCGGCCATCGCCTCCAGCACGGGCAGCCCGAAGCCCTCGCCGAGGGAGGGGTAGCAGAACACCGCGCAGCGCCGGTAGCACTCGGCGAGGGCGGCGTCTGAGAGGTATCCCAGACGCGTGCAGCGCTCCCCGAGCGAGCGCAGCGCGTCGAGCGTCCCGTTGGTGTCCCAGCCGAGCGCCCCGACCACGACCAGCGGGTGCGCGGCTTGGAGCTCGGGGGCCATCGCCGCGTAGGCGGCCACCAGGCGGGGCAGGTTTTTGCGGGGCTCGAGCGTGCCCACGGCGAGCACGAAGCCGGGTGGCGGCAGCGCGGCGGCCTCGGCCGGGTCGAGCGTGGGGGAGAGCGCGGGGGCGACCCCCAGATGTCCCACGACGGTGCGCGAGGAGGCAGCGGGGAAGCGCCCCACGAGCGCCTCGGCGGTGGCCTGGGAGATCGTGAGCAGCGCCGCCGAGCGGCGCACCGCGAGGCCGAGCGTGAGGCGCTCGATCGCGCGCGAGCGCCGGTTGGGGCGCATCCCCGGCTCGAAGGTGGTGAGGTCGTACACGATCGGCACCCCCGGGATGCGCAGGAAGCGGAGGGTGAGGTAGGAGTTGGTGGAGAGGAACACGTCGCACTCGCGGTTGGCGGCGCGCGCGGCGCGCAGGTGCCACCAGGGATCGCGCGCGTCGAGCAGCCGCCACTGAAAGCGCTCGTCGAGCGCCCCATCCTCGGGCGCCCACGGCTCGCGGGCGTAGAGGACGTAGCGCCGCCCGTCGTGGGGTCGGGCGGCGAGCGCGCACAGCAGCTCGCGCACCACCCGCCCGCGCCCCGCGGGCACCTCGGCGGCGGCGCGCGCGTCGATGCCGATGGTCTGGGCCCGCCACGGCGCCATCGGCGAAGGCGCGGGAGGAGCAGTGGGAGCACGCGGCGTCGGTGCGAGGGTGGTGGGCCGAGTGGGCGTGCTCACATGAAGAGGCTAGCCTCAGCACTCCATGAACGTCGCCTTGAACCTGCACCAATCCACGTCGGCCTCAACCAGGAGCGCCCCATGCACGTCGGCCTGAACCTGATCTTCCTCGTGCCCGGAGAGACGGGGGGCATGGAGGTGGTCGCGCGCCAGCTGATCCCCGAGCTGGTGCGCGCGGCCCCGGGAGTGCGCTTCACGGCGTTCATCAACCGCGAGGCCGCGGCCGCGGGGGATGGTCCGTGGGGCACGCTCGTGCCCGCGGTGACGGTCCCCGTCAACGCCCGCAGCCGCCCGCGGTGGGTGGCGGGCGAGCAGGCCCTGCTGCCGCGCCTGGCCGGGCGCGAGGGCGTGGATCTCGTTCACAGCCTTGCCAGCACCGCCCCCGCGTGGGGTCCCTTCAAGCGCGTGGTGACGGTGCACGACCTCATCTACGCGCGCTTCCCCGAGGCCCATGCGGGGGTGCGCGACTTGGGGATGCGCGTGCTCGTGCCGCTGGCGGTCAGGCGCGCACACCGCGTGAGCGCCGACTCGCAGAGCACCCGCACGGACCTGATCGAGCTGCTGCACGCGGACCCCGACCTGATCGACGTGGTGCCGCTGGGGCTCGGCACCCCCCGCCGTCATGCCCCCGCGCCGGAGGCACAGGTGCGCGAGCGCCTCGGCCTGGGGGAGCGGCCGGTCGTGCTCAGCCTCTCCGCCAAGCGCCCCCACAAGAATCTCTCCATACTGATCGGAGCGCTGGCGCGAGTGCCCGCCGAGCGCCGCCCGGTGCTCGTGCTGCCCGGCTATCCCACCGCGCACGAGGCGGCGCTGCGCGAGCTCGCCGCACAGCGAGGAGTCGCCGAGGACGTGCGCTTCCTCGCATGGGTCTCCGAGGAGGACCTGGAGGGGCTGTGGGGGCTGACGCACGCGTTCGTCTACCCCTCGCTGTACGAGGGCTTCGGGCTGCCCGTGCTGGAGGCGATGGCGCGCGCGGTCCCCGTGGCCTGCTCGAATGCCTCCTCGCTGCCGGAGGTCGCGGGCGATGCGGCGCTGCTGTTCGACCCCCACGACGAGTCGGCCATCGCGGCCGCGCTGGAGGGCCTGCTCGCGGACCCCGCGCTGCGCGAAGACCTGCGCGTGCGCGGCCTCGAGCGTGCGCGGGAGTTCACGTGGGAGCGCACCGCGCGGCTGACGCTCGAGACCTACGCGCGCGCGCTGGGGCTGGGCGCGGTGCCCGCCTCGTGGACGGCGGATGCCCCGCCAGCGCCAGCTGCCACAGGGGATGGCGACGAAGGCCCTTGACAAGCACCCTTTCCATATCAGTTTGATCTCGTGATGTGGTCGATGCGAGGGAGCACGACTGTCTCGGCACGGGCCTGGCTGGCCGGGTCGGGCGCAGCATCGCGGCCACGTTAAGGAGGAAATCGGGGCTCTCCCGAAGCTCGACGAGCTGCTGGGTCAGATATTCGCGAACGTCGTCCGAGGCCGTGCGAACCTCCTCCGACAGCTCGGCACGTCCGTCTATGAGGGTGACGATGTCTTCGAAGTCGCGGCTGGCGATCACATCGTCCCGGCCACGGCTGTCGAATGCCTCGAGCTTCGTGGCGAGCAGGTAGGGCGTCGACGCAGCCCGGATGACAGCGCTGGAGGGCAGCTCCAGCGCTACGGCGTGTGGCAGCAACGCGGCGTGCCAGCGATTGGAAAACCCCAGGATCGCCGGATCGGCGGGCATCGCATCGAGCAGCAGTTCGGCACGGTTGTGGCGCCAGCGGCATATCACGGGGCTCTGCATGTCCTCGGAGAACCCTCGGGCGCGCATCTTTTCGGAGAATTGCTCATAGCCTAAGCGGCTTGTGACTTCGATGACGACATCCACGTCCTTGGTGGGTCGGGGGCTCGGTGAGCTTGGGTCGGTGAGCCACAACGCGATGCACGCCCCGCCAAGGAAGACAACCTCCCCGCAGAGTGAGCCCAGGGCAGCGGCTGCCTGCTCCAGCAGCGCGACGCTCAAGCTGCCCTCGCCGCGGGTGAGGTCCGAATGCGTTCGCGCAGCAGGTCGGCCGCCAATCCGCGTGTGCGCGCGTCGCCGGCGCGCAGCGCGTCGATCAGCGCAAGCTGTTCGTACATCTCGGGATCAGCCCGGGCGAGCGGAACCACCGCGGGGTGCAGTGGCTGGACCTCCAGGCCGCGCTGCTCACCGAGTGGGTCAGGCCAAACAGGCGGCAGCTCGTCCACGGGCGCGAGATGCTGGGATAGCGGAGGTACCGCCCATGCTGTCGCCAGCCCTCGCGTTTCGCCGCCTCGGAGGACCGGCGCGATGAAACGCAGTGCGTGCTCGAAGAGTTCTGTGCATCCCGACAGGCTCACACGGCGGCGACTGGAGTCATACGCGGGGGTGGCCCCAAGCCGCTCGAGCGAGCGCTGCGTGCTCGCCGACGGCAGGTGCAGCTCCTCGGCCAGCGAGCGCACAGTCCAGTCTCCAGCGGAGTGGCGCATCAGCTCGAGCAGCACCACAATGTCAACTGGTCTCAGCATCAGGCGAAAGGTATCATGTATCGATACATAATACAAGAAGAAGGCGAGGATCTCCTGCATCACCGAGACTCGGCGCTGGGTATGGGCTCGGAACGGCATCGAACGCGAGGTCGAACGCTCGGGCGCCTCAGCCCCGCAGCGCCACCGGCGCGTCGCGCCCGTGATAGCTCGCGAGCACCTCGCGCAGCGAGTGCTCCAGCGAGAGGCGCTCGGCGTTGGCGGCGTACCACCGCGCGGTGCTCTCCCGCAGCGCCGCCCCGGCCTCGCACACGCGCACGATCGCCTCGGCGATGGCCTCGGGGGTGTCCAGTTCGACCACCACCCCGTTGACCCCATCCTCCACGAGCTCGGTGGCGGCGTTGTCCTCGCCCGCCACCACGATCGAGGGGGTGCCGTGCGCGGATGCCTCCACGACGACCAGCCCGTAGCCCTCGCGGCGCGAGGTGAGGAGCATGCAGGCCGCGCGGCGCATGTCTGCCTCCAGGGCCTCGGCGGGCGCGAACCCGGGGGTCGCCACGATCGACTGCACCCCATGCTCGGCTACGGCCTCGCTCAACACCTCGCGCTCGGGGCCATCGCCGTAGAACACCGCCCGCAGGCCGGGCATGCGCGGGGCGGCGAGCGCCACGGCGGCCACCCCCAGCGACACGCGCTTCTCGGGGATCAGGCGCCCCGCGAAGAGCACCAGCGGACCGGCCTCTGTTGTGGATGACGCGGGGTTCGGGGACCCGGCGTGGGGCCAGCAGACGGGACCGCGCGGCCGCACAGCGGCCACGCTCAACGTAGAATGGTCCCGGAGGTATCGATGCACGATCCGCGCGTTCCCGAAACCCTCGAGGG
>JBIOES010000125.1:0-5310 GCA_044446265.1 Solirubrobacterales bacterium | reverse complement strand
TTTCTCAGGCGGGCGAGCAGGTAGTTGGCGTTCAGCACCGCCGTCTCGGAGGCGTCCTTCAGGCCGTCGGCGCCGAGCGAGCAGATGTAGGCGTAGGAGCGCACGAAGCAGCCGTAGTTGCCCTGGAAGCCGCGCAGGCGACCGATCGACTTCGAGCCCACGTGCCCCTGGCCGTGGTCCAGCTCGAACTCCACCTCGGGCGCCGCCGCGCCTGCCGGGCGCGTGATGCGCGCTTTGCCATTGCTCCCCGGCTCGTGCGCCCCGGCGCCCGTCTTGCGCCTGACCACCACCGGCGTGGGCAGGAACGGCGCGATGCGCTCGGACACCGCGATCGGCCCCGAACCGGGCCCGCCGCCGCCGTGGGGCTGCGTGAAGGACTTGTGCAGGTTGAAGTGCACGATGTCGAAGCCCATGTCTCCCGGGCGGGAGAGGCCCATGATGGCGTTGAGGTTGGCGCCGTCGTAGTAGAGGGTGGCCCCCACTCCGTGCACGATCTCGGCGATCTCGACGATGTTGGCGTCGAACAGCCCGAGGGTGTTGGGGTTGGTGAGCATCAGACAGGCCACATCGGTGTCCGCATGGGCGCGCAGGTCATCCAGGTCGATGCCCCCGTCGGCGTTGGTGGCGAGCGCAACCACCTCGTAGCCGGCCATCGTGACGGTGGCTGGGTTGGTGCCATGGGAGGTGTCGGGCGTGAGGACCTTGTGGCGTCGCTCGCCTCGATCCTCGTGGAAGGCCCGCGTGAGCAGCACCCCGGCGAGCTCGCCGTGGGAGCCCGCGGAGGGCTGCAGCGAAACGTGCGGCAAACCCGATATCTCAGAAAGGGCGCGTTCGAGGTTCCACATCAGCTCCAGCGCCCCCTGTGCACGCTCGGGATCCTGCAGGGGGTGCAGCCGGGCGTGGCCGGGGAGCGCGGCGACGCGCTCGTGCAGGCGCGGGTTGTGCTTCATCGTGCACGACCCCAGTGGGTAGAAGCCGGAGTCCAGATCGAAGTTGCGCTTCGACAGACGTACGTAGTGGCGCACCAACTCGGGCTCTGAGACCTCGGGCAGCCGCGGCGGCTGCGAGCGGCGCAGTCTCGCGGGCAGCAGCTCCTCTGGATCGACCTCGGGAACGTCTAGAGCCGGACACTGGAAGGCACGCCGCCCGGGAGCGCCGCGCTCGAAGATCGTCACCGCGGGGTCGCGCTGCAGAGAGGTTTCGCTCATGCGCTCACCACCTGTCCCTGGCGCTCGGCCGCGACGGCGGCCCCCAGGACGCCGGCGAGGCGGTCGATGTCAGCGCGGGTGCGCCGCTCGGTGAGCGCGACGAGCAGCCCCCCGGCGTCCTCGGGGCGCCCTGTCAGCGCGTGCAGGTCGGCGCCGGGGTTGACGCTCTGCTCGGCGCAGCGTCGGCGCACGGCGGCGACGTCGACGCCTGCCTCCAGACGCAGCGCGAACTCGCGGATGACGGGCTGGGAATGCAGCGCCTCGATGCCCTCCAGCCCGGCGAGCACGGTGCGTGCGTAGTGGGTGCGCGCCAGCAGCAGCTCCCCCAGTTCGACGAAGCCGCGGCGACCGAGCCAGGAGAGATAGACGACGCCAGCCAGGGCGTTCAGGGCCTGGGAGGTGCAGATGTTGGAGGTGGCCTTGGCGCGACGGATGTGCTGCTCGCGGGTCTGCAGCGTGAGCACGAAGCCGCGGCGGCCGTCCACATCGACCGTTTCCCCAGCGATGCGGCCGGGCATCCGCCGCAGGTACTCCTCGCGAGCGGCGAAGAAGCCGAAGGAGGGGCCGCCGAAGTCCAGGCGGTTGCCGAGCGACTGGCCCTCCCCCACCGCGACGTCCACGCCGCACTCCCCCGGCGGGGCGAGAATGCCGAGCGCGATGGGATCGACCTGAGCGACAACCACAGGCGCCACGGGATGGGTGGGATCCAAGTCCGCAGATTTGGCCGCGGCGCTGAGCGCGGCGGCGTCCTCGACGGCCCCGTAGAAGTTGGGCTGGGCGAAGAACACGGCGCTCGTGTCGCCGTCGATCGCGGTGGCCCAGGCGGCCGCGTCCGTAACGCCGTCGCGCAGCGGCGTCTCGACGACCTCGACCCCAAAGCCGTGCGCGTAGGTGCGCAGCGTGGCCAGCGAGTGCGGGTGCAGGCCGGCGGAGGCGACGAAGCGGGTGCGACCGTTGTGCAGCTTGGCCAGGTATCCGGCGGAGGCAAGCGCGGAGGGCCCCTCGTACATCGAGGCGTTGGAGACGGGCAGCGCGGTGAGCTCGGAGATGGCGGTCTGGTACTCGAACATCACCTGCAGCCCGCCCTGGGAGATCTCGGGCTGGTAGGGGGTGTAGGGGGTGAGGAACTCCGAGCGCTCCATCAGCATGTCCACGAGCGCGGGGACGTAGTGGTCGTACATCCCAGCCCCCAGGAACGAGAGCTCGTCCTCAGCGGAGACGTTGCGCGCTGCTAGAGCGCGCAGGTGCTCGTAGACGTCCTGCTCGGGCAGCCCTGCGGGCAAGTCGAGCGCTCGCTTCAGGCGCACCGCAGCGGGGATCTGGCGGTCGAAGATCTCGGCGATCGAGCCCACGCCGATCGCATCGAGCATCGCCTCGAGGTCGGCGGGCGTGGTTGAGGTGTAGCGGCTCACCCGATCGAGCCTAGAGGGTGAGGCTCGCGGTGTAGGTCTCGGCGTCCATCAGCTCCCCGCGCTCGGAGGCGTCGGCGAGACGTACCCGCACCAGCCAGCCCTCGCCGTAGGGGTCCTCGTTGATCGCGCCGGGGTTATCGCTCAGGTTCTCGTTGACTGCGACGATCTCGCCCGAGAGCGGGGCGATGACGTCGGAGACGGCCTTCACGGACTCGACCTCGGCGTAGGGCTCGCCCTGGCTCAGCACCGTCCCCACGAGCGGAGGGTCGAAGAACACGACCTCGCCGAGCGCCTCCTGCGCGTACCAGGTGATCCCCAGCACGGCCTCCTCATCGTCGATCCGCGCCCAGTCGTGCTCGGCGTGGTAGAGCAGGTCATCCGGGTAGCTGGCCTCAGCCATTTCACGAGCCCTTTCGATAGAGCGGTTTCTGCTTCACAGCGGCGGATCGGATCTTGCCACGAACGTCGATCTCCAGGTATGCGCCGACGGCAGCTCGCTGAGCTGGCACGTAGGCCATCCCGATGCCGACGCCGAGGCAGGGAGAGAGCGTGCCGCTTGTGACCTCGCCGCCGCCAACCACTGGATTGCCCTGGCGCGCGATGCCCGGACCATCGATCGTGAAGGCGACGAGCTTCTCGGCGGCGCCGGCCTGGCGCACAGCTCGCACGGCGTCCGATCCAATGAATCCCGTGTCCTCCTTGCAGCACCACCCCAGACCGGCTTCGATCGGGCCACGGGCCACCGATAGGTCGTTGCCATAGAGGTGGAAGCATGCCTCCAGACGCAATGTGTCGCGCGCTGCCAGCCCGGCGGGAGTGGCGCCGGCGCGCACCAGCGCATCCCACAGCGCGGGGGCGTCCGTGGGGGCGAGCAGCAGCTCGACGCCGTCCTCGCCGGTATAGCCGGTGCCGCACACCAGCGCGGACACTCCAGCGATGTGGCCCTGCGCCGCCGTCATACGCGCCGGCAGCTGGCCGAAACGGGGATGCTCGTCGGAGGTGCGCGCCCCCCGGCTTCGGTCCTCGGCAAGCGCCTGCACGATCGCGCGCGCGTGTGGACCCTGCACGGCGAGCATGGCGTAGTCGTGCAGATGGTCCTCGATACGCACGTCCAGGCCCTCTGCGTGGGCGCGAAACCACTCCAGATCCTGAACGTGGTTGGCGGCATTGGTGACCGTCAGGTACCGGTCCGCGGCCAAGCAGTAGGTGAAGAGGTCGTCGAGCACACCGCCGTCCTCACGGCACAGCACGCTGTACTGCGCGCCGCCCAGCGGGATGGCTGAGGCGTCGTTGGACAGCAGCCGCTGCAACAGCGCCAGGGCGTCGGAGCCAGCCATTTCGATCTGACCCATGTGCGATACGTCGAAGATGCCGCAGCCCTCGCGCACGGCCATGTGCTCGGCGCGAATGCCGGTGGGGTACTGCACCGGCATCTCCCACCCGGCGAAGGGCACGAGCTTCGCGTGAGCCGCCCGATGGCGCTCGAACAGGGGGGTGCGCAGCAGTGCCTTGGAGGCTGGGATGGACACGCGGGCCAGGCTATCGAAGGGCCCGCCGAGAACGTGTTTCGAGGGGCGCGAAAAGGCGGGCGGACCGCTCGTCGCAAAGGTGCTTGCAGCAGGCCAGTGTGTCTAAAGCGTTCCCAATAGTTGGCCGATAGCCCTGAGAAGGACACGCCAGTGTCCACAATTCCAAGGAGGAACTGACGTGTTCAAGTACAACATTGGTAGGCGTGGCGCCATCAGCCGTAAGCGCAAGCTCACCGGCCTGGTTGTGTTCATGCTGGCAAGCGTTATGGCAGTGGGCGCCTATGCGTTCACAGCGAGCAACACTGTCGCAGCCCACTCGGCAGGCGCCGGTGCGGCCGAAGTGACCGGCTACACGGTCGAATCGCCGGCTAACTACCGCTTCAGCGCAGACGGGTTGACGATGCTCGGAGTCACCTTCCATCTCAACAAGGCGGCGACAGACGTTCAGGTCGCCCTGAGCGCAGCCAATCCAGTGCTGGCCGACTGGTCTGACTGTGGGGCAGCGGTGGGAGGCGAAAACGTCGTCACCTGCACCTTCGCGAATCCCGTCGCCGACGGAGCAGGTCTGAAGCTGTCAGTCGCTGCCGTAAGCAGCGGCACCGTAACGATCGAATAGCAGCACCACTGGGCCACGCGGGGCGGCCGTAAGCCGGCCGCCCCGCGCCCAGCCCCATCATGAGAAACCGTCACGCCAAGAAGCTTCTCTCGAGCGGTCTCGCACTGATCGCCCTCGCATGCGTGTGGTTCTACTTCGCCCCAGTCGGTCTCGGCGGCTCCACCAGCTACGTGGTCACCGACGGGATCAGCATGCAGCCCCGCTTCCACTCGGGCGACCTGGCGCTGGTGCGCAGCCGCGGCAGCTACAACGTCGGCGAAATCGTCGCCTACAACAGCAGGACCTTCCATACGATCGTGCTGCACCGGATCGTCGCGCGGGCCGGCAGCCGGTACGTGTTCAAGGGCGACAACAACAACTTCGTCGACTTCGAGCACCCAGCCCAGAGCCAGCTGATCGGCGCCCTGTGGCTGCACGTCCCGGGCGTGGGCGCGCAGCTGGAGTCGCTGCGCTCGCCAGCCCTGATCGGGGTGCTGGTCGGCGTTGGGATGCTGCTGCTCGGCGGAGCCGCGTTCACACAGCGCCGACGGCTGCGGCGCAGACAG
>JBIOES010000124.1:0-5415 GCA_044446265.1 Solirubrobacterales bacterium | reverse complement strand
TGGTCGCGTTGCTGTCGCCGACCTTGCGTACGAGCTGCAGGATGGAAGCGATCTCGCGCGACTGGGACACGATGCGCCCTGAACCCGGCATGGGCCGGAGCTGGTCGCGCAACTGCTGGTTCTCGGCGAGCAGCAACGAGCGCTGCGCCTCGACGATGGCGACCGCGGCGCTGTTCGCCAGCACCGCGAGCAGGTTCAGCTCGCGCTGCTTGAACGCGCCGAGCAGGTTATCGTTGAGCCGGTCCACGTAGACCATGCCCACGGACTGCGACGGGAAGTTGAGGGGCACGCAGACGAGCGACCCGACACCCTCGAGCGCCTCGGTCAGCGCCTCGCCGAAACGCGGGTCGGCCGCGACGCGGCTCGAGAAGATCGGGCCGTTCTCCGACAGGCGCGATCCGCCGACGCCCTCGAGCACGCGCAGCACGCGCCGCGCGCGATCGCGGCCGAGGCCGTGCTGCGCCACCACGTCGAGCCGTCCACCGCTCGAGCTGAAGGCGACGAAGCCGCGGTCGCCGCCTGCGTGGTCCACCGCCAGCTTCACGATCTGGGACAGCAGCCCGTCCATGTCGGCGGTCTCGCGGAAGAGCCGATTCGCCTCCTCGAGCGCCCGGAACTCGTTGCACGTGGACAGCGACACCGCCACGTACTGCCGCTCAATCTCGCGGCGCAGCGCCTCGGCCCGCTCACCGGTGGCCGCGTCGCCGCACTCGGAGAGCCACAGCTCGGCCTGTTCCAGCAGCGACAGCGCCTGGTCGTAGTGCTCGCGCTCGGTCTCGAGCCGGGCCAGCGTCAGCAGCGTCTCCGCCGCCAGCGACACCACGCCGAGCTGGCGGTACAGCGCGGCTGCGCGGCGCGCGGCGTCGGCCACCTGGTCGAGCGCCAGGCGCATGCGGGTGCTTGCCGGCAGCAGCAGCAGGCACTCGCCCCAGTGCGCCAGCGTGTACGCGAGTTCGTAGGTCTCACCCAGCTGCTCGAAGCACTGCATGGCGTCACGCAGACGCGACTCCATCGCCGAGGCGTGACCGCGAACCGCGTCGAGGCGCGCCAGCACGCGCAGCGCGATCGCGTGCTCCACCCGGTCGCCCAGCCGCTCGGCCAGCGCCAGCCCCTTGAGCGCGAAGCCCTGCGCCTCGTCGGGGCGGCCGGTCATCTGCAGCGCCAGCGCCATGCGGATCTGGATTTCCATCACCACGTCACCCTGCGGTGCGCGCGACTGCGCCTCCTCCAGGGCCGGCTCCAGCAGTTGCAGCGCACCGGCGCCGTGATCGCGATCGAGCTCGATCTCGGCGAGGAACTCGCGGGCGAGCAGCGATTCGCGGTGGGCGCCCGAGCCCTCGGCCAGCTGGAGGGCCTGACGATCGAAGTCGGCGGCGCGTTCGAGCTGGCGACGGCGGCGCGCGAGCAGGCCCATGGCGAGCAGCGCCTGCGCCTCGCCCGCAGCGTGCCTGACCTCGCGCGCAATGCGCAGCGACTGGCGGAAGTGCTCCTCGGCCATGTCCCATTGCCCGAGCCGGTAGCGGATGAGCCCGAGGTTCTGGTGGTGCGTGCGCATGCGGGCGTACAGGCCCTTGCGCTCGTCGATGCCCAGCGCCTGCTCGAGGAACCGCACGGCCTCGCGCCACTCGCGCAGGTTCTTGTACACGAGTCCGAGATTGTTGAGCGCATTCACCAGCCCGTCGGAGTCGTCGATGCGGCGGAACGTCGCGGCCGCGGTCTGGAACCATTCGATCGCCGACTGCGGATTGCCCAGCCGGCTCAGGTCGAGACCGATGGTGAGCGCCAGCGATCCGACCGCGCGGTGATTGTCACCGTCGCGCAGCACGGCGTAGGCGTAGCGCGCGTAGCGCAGGCTGCGCCGGTACGCCCCGGTTTCGTGCAGGATCGCCGCCATGCGCTGGGCGACGCGTGCCGCGGCCAGCGGGTCGCCCAGCACGCGCGAGGCAAGCCGCGCACCTGCCGATGCCTCCACCGCCGCAGCGTAGGAACCCCGGTGGAACTCGGCCTGCGCCAGCTTCAGGCTGAGCCGGAAGCGCGCGGGCACTTCACCCGCCTTGAGCTCGCGCAGCGCCTGTCCATAGGACTCGACGGCACCCGCGAAATTGTCGGCGGCTAGATTGAGGTCACCGACCGACTCGGCGGGGCTCACCTCCCGATCGAAGGCGAGCGTTCGCGACGGCGGTTCCGGGGGGATCGATCTCTGCACGTTCGGACCCTCGACGAATCACAGACCCGGTACGGCTGGCCAGGAAGAATGCGACCAGCTTGCTCCTGATCATCGAGTACTGAATTTGCCGCCAGGGAGCGCCCGACTAGCGATCCCTGACGACCCTCTTCGACTGCCACACCGTCCACCACTGGTACCAGAGCTGCAGCAGCCAGGGATCCACCCCGACCACCGGCGACGCCGCGTGCAGACCCGTACTCGGCTTGCTCTGACCGCCCGAATCCGGCTCCCCCGACATCGGTCCCGTGCCGCGATGAGGCAGCCCGATGCTGGGCGGCGCGCCACGCGAATCGCGAGGTGCGCGAGCCCAACTCGTACCGACTCCTAGCGACGCGGAGACGAGCGCTACCAGGACCAGTGACGTCAGGAGTCTTGCGCGAAATCTGTTCATCGCGGTTTTGACCCTCCTGCACTGGGTGAGCTGAAACAACTGTTGCGCACGGCCGGAGGATGCCGCTTCGAACCAGCAACTAATTTGAGTGGGGACCTGCCTTGTGCCAGCGGGAGTATCCGCCTCATGCAAAGGCAACGTCAACGGCTATTCGGGGACTTCCCCTGCTGCCACTCCTCGGCGGCGAGCCGGGCCAGCCCGTAGCGCAGCCCCTGCGTGGAGCACACCAGTCCAGGGGCCTGGAAGCGCTCCATGAGCGCCTCCACGACCAGCGCGCCCGCGCCGATGATGTCCGCCCGGCCCTCACCCATGATGGGCAGGCTGCGACGCTCGGCATAGCTCATGAGCGAGAGGCGCTCCACCATGGCGATCACCTTCGCGCGCTCGATGTACCAGCCTTCTAGCGCCGCGGGATCGTACTCGGCCAGGCCCCGATCGATGGAGGCCAGCACCGTCACCGTGCCGCCGACGCCGGCGAGCAGCGTGGCGCGGTCCGGCATCAATGCACAACCATGCATAAGTTCTTCGCGGATCCGCGCCCGTGCATCGACCAGCGCCTGGGCGGTGGGAGGGTCGCCCGGGAGCAGCCGTTCGGTCAGGCTGACCACGCCGAACCCGATACTATTCCAGCGCCCCGGCTGGTGGCCCACGCCGCTGACCACCTCGGTGCTGCCGCCACCGAGGTCGAACACAACGCACTGGCTTTCCCTGGCGCGCTGGCCAAGCCCCAGGACCACCGCGCGGTAGACGATCCGCGCCTCGTCTTCGCCGCTCAGGATGCGCACCGGAACCCCTGCGCTGGCCGCAAGTCGCTCGGCGGCCTCGGCCCCGTTGCCGGCGCTGCGCAGGGCCGCGGTGGCCGCGGCCAGCACGTTGACGGCGCCCAGCGACCGGGCACGCCGGGAGAACTCGTGCGTGATCTCGCAGGCGCGTTCGATCAGGTCCTCGGCGATGCGCCCGGTCTCGTGCAGTCCCCGCCCCAGCCGGCAGACCTCGCCCGCCCTGGCGATGGTCTCGATGGAGCCACCCCAGCTCTGCCCGATGGCCACTTCGGCCACCAGCAGCCGTACGGAGTTGGAGCCGATATCAATTGCAGCTACACGCATAGTTCGATATCCATGGGGTGCCTACAGGAGGAAGTCCTCGAGATCGGGCCGTGGCGGCCGCGGGGACCTGGGTGAATCCGGATCGGTGACCGGAGGTGTATCAGAAGCGCCGGGTCCAGCGTGAGGACGATCTTCGCGACCGGCCCCTGTGGACCGCTGCGGACCTGCCCGGCTCCCAGTGGGCGGCGCCGGCGGGCGGGACGTCCGCACGCGGGTCGCTCGCCCCGGGGTTCGCGCGGAGCGACGCACCTGCCGGGGAGGCGCATCCTGCGGGAGCTCTGG
The DNA here is from genome assembly GCA_044446265.1 of Solirubrobacterales bacterium. GTDB lineage: Bacteria > Actinomycetota > Thermoleophilia > Solirubrobacterales > Solirubrobacteraceae > Palsa-744. Next base: position 1,409 of record JBIOES010000124.1, on the reverse strand, counting down.
GCGGGCTTCCGTGCCGCCAGTCCTCCCCGGCTGTGCATAGGCGTCCAGTTCCGTTCCCGCACGCAACCACTGCAGCAGTCGGGAGACCTCGATCGCCTGCAGTGCCAGCGAGGCCACGACACGCTTGCCGAAGCGTCGCGTCTGCACCGCGCCCGCGCGCTCGAGCGCCTGCAGGTGCCGCGTGGTACACGACTGCGACAGCCCGATAGCCTTCGCGAGATCGCTGACGTGACGCTCGCGCCGGGCGAGCTCGAGCACGATCTGGAACCGCGATGGCTCGCCAACGGCGGCGAGAAGCTGCTGCAGGCGCTTCGCTACGGAATCCATTGCATGAGCATGCATACCATATTGTGCTCATTGACCTCAACTCCCGCGCCTTGTTACTGTCCCCGTGCGACTCTCCCTCCTCCCGACGCCCATGAGCCACGCACTCGTTCCCATCCCGGACGCAACCGTTCCCAGCTTTTTCGGCTTGAGCCGTACGCGGCTCGCCGGGCGCCTGGAGGGACTTGGCGTGCCCGGATATCGCGCCGACCAGCTCTACACATGGGTCTATCGCAAGCACGAGCGTCACGCGCACAGGATGTCCAACCTGCCGGGTCCGCTGCGCCGCGAACTGGGCGCGGTCTGCGATCTCGCGCTCCCCGCGACCTCGGTGCACCGCAGCGCGGACGGCTCGACCCACAAATTCGTGCTCAGGCTGTTCGACGGCGCGCGCGTCGAGAGCGTTTCGATGGCCACCGAGAAGCGCACGACCCTCTGTGTTTCCAGCCAGGTCGGCTGTGCGCTCAAATGCGGCTTCTGCGCCACCGGCCTGATGGGCCTGCAGCGCAACCTGCGCGCGGACGAGATCGTGGCGCAGGTCGTGATCATGGGCGACGCGCTGGGCTGGGAGGACGATCGCTTCAACATCGTCTTCATGGGCATGGGCGAGCCGCTGGCGAACCTGCAGGCCGTGAGCGAGGCCATCCGCATCCTGCACGACGAGCGCGGCCTCAACATCGGCGCACGCCGCATCACCGTGAGCACGTCGGGGCTCGTTCCGCAGATCGGCGAGCTGGCGGCGATGGGCCTGCAGCTGGGGCTCGCGGTCTCGCTGCACGCCACCACCGACGAGCTGCGCAGCCAGCTCATGCCGGTCAACCGGCGCTGGCCGCTCGCCGAACTGCTCGACGCCGCGCGCGAGTACGGCCTGGCGGTCGGCCGCCGCGTCACGCTCGAGTACACGCTGCTCGGCGGCGTGAACGACAGCCCCGAGGACGCGGATCGCCTCGCCCGCTTCGCCCGCGCCCTGCCGAGCAAGGTGAACATCATCCCGTACAACCCGGTGCCCGGCCTGTCGTGGAAGCGGCCGAGCGTCGAGGCGATCGAGGCGTTCGCCGCCCGGCTCTATCCGCACGCCCCCGCGG
>JBIOES010000123.1:0-5458 GCA_044446265.1 Solirubrobacterales bacterium | reverse complement strand
CTCCTGGGGCTCCTCCTCGCCCTCCCCGTCGGGCAGCTGCGCGTTCGCCGAGACCCCCAGCGCACGGAAGCCGATCGCAAGCGACTCCCCCAGCGCCACCACGCCCCGCACGATCGGCAGGCGCAGCGCGCGGTGGCGGCGCATCGGGGTGCTCAACGGGAAGCTCTGCACCGCGATCTCCCCCAGCGCCGCCTCCTCGGGGTGCAGGCCCCCGTGCTCGAGCTGCTCGGAGCTCGGCTTGCGCACCGCCACCGCCCAGTTGGAGACCCCGCGCATCATCACGCCCTCCAACACCGCCTGGCCGCCGAGCGGGGCATCCCGCTGGGCCATCAGCTCGCCGTCGCCCGTCGGCGCGTAGGCAACCGGCGCCTCCCCACCGATCGGGGATCGGTCAGCGACCGACGTTCCAGTCGGCGTCCCGGCGAGCGCGCGCGCGGACATCGCTACTCGGGCTGCGTCTGGCTCTGCGCGCCGGCGCTCGGCTGGCCCGCGGCCTCGGTGGGAGCGGGGGCGCCAGTCTGCGCCCTCTCCTGCGCCTGGCGCAGGCGGCTCTTCGCCACCCGGCGCTGGAAGCGCTCCACGCGACCGCCCGTGTCCACCAGCTTCTGGCGGCCCGTGTAGAACGGGTGGCAGTTGGAGCACACCTCCACGTGCAGCTCCTCACGGGTGGCTCGCGTCGTGAACTCGTTGCCGCACGTGCATCTCACGTGCGCCTGCACATAGGAGGGGTGGATCGCGGTCTTCATGCTCCGGGCATTGTAGCGGCGGACGGCGTTTCAGTCCGGGGGCGTTCCCCGGGCTGGCGGCAGACGGAGGTGCGGCGCAGGGTGGTCCTGATCACGTGGCCCCTGTCGTCGAGCCAGCGGTACTGCACGGTCGCGCGGAAGCCCGCCGGAGCTGGCAGGTTCGTCACCTGCCTTACGTACTTGTAGATCTTCACTCCCACTTCGGAGCGCTGCCATGTGCCAGAGCCGGCGGCGGCGAGCGTGTGGAAGCCCACCTCGCCGGGGGCGTGCTCCTGGACCACGATCTCCATCGCCATCCGGTGGGCGCCCGGGACTGTTTCCATCTGGCCTGTGAACGTCACCGCGCGGCCCGCCTGGGTGGCCGCCGTGACGCAGTGTTCGACGATCGCGCTCACCGATGGCGCCGCACCCGTGCCATTTCCGGATGACCCACCCGCCCCGGAGCCCGAACCGGTCCCTGGGAGCGCGAGGGGGAGCGCCATCAACGCGATCGTGCGCAGGGCAACGGTGAACTTCGATCTCGACATCGCCCTCCCCTAACACCCCATAGCCGCCTTGGTTGCGTAGCCAGCACGCGACCTTGACTATTTTCAGACGCCCGGCCCCAGTTTTGGGTCCATCAAAGAATCTGGTACAGCGGGCCATCGCCCCCCTCGGGCGTCGTGAGGCGTCCGCCCTTCGCGGTGATCGCGCCGCACTGCACGCAGTTGGTGTAGTTGACGATCACGTCCACCGCGCCGGATTCGTTCCCACCCTCCCCGTCCTCGGGGATCTCGTACACCCCCGCCGGGCACATCCAGCGCCACGTTTCGGCGATCTCGCGGGGGACGTGCTTCTGGACGCGGATGTGGTTGGGGGCATCGTCCCGGGTGGCGTTGCCGGTGATGAACACCGAGGAGAGCTTGTCGAACGTGTACTTCCCGTCGGGCTTCGGGTAGGAGTCCTTGGTCTTGCCGATGAACATCGGCTTGGCGTCGTTGCGGTGCCAGGCCGCGCGGCCCGGCAGCCTGCCCTTCGTGATCTGCTGGATGCCGCTGAGCGGGGCGCCGAGGAGCAGTCCCTTCTGCAGCGGCTGGCGCGCGTTGCGCACCTCCCACAGCTCTTTGCCGACGGATGACTGCTCGATCGCCTGCTCGTAGTTGGAGAGGTCGCTGCTGCCGCGCTTGAGCCCCGCGTAGATCGACTCGGCCGCGAGCATCCCCGACTTGATGCAGTGGTGCACGCCCTTGAGCGCCATCGTGTCGACCATGCCGCCGGCGTCGCCCACGAGCACCGCCCCGGGCATCGAGAGCTTCGGCATCGACCAGTAGCCGCCGCCCGGCAGCGCCTTCGCGCCCCAGGCGACGCGCTCGCCGCCCGCGAGGATCTTGCGCACGAGCGAGTGGGTCTTGAACGTCTGCAGCAGGTCGTGCGCCGAGGTCGTCGCATCCGCGTACTCGAGCTCGACCACGAAGCCGATCGAGACGAGGTCATCGCCGGTCTTCTCGCTCTTCATCGGGTAGATCCAGGTGCCGCCGATCTGGCCGTACTTCGAGGAGATCCTCAGCGGCCACGGGCCCATCGTGTGGATCAGGCGGTCCAGTGGCTTGGGCACCTTCCACACCTCCTTCACCCCGAGCTCCCACACCTGCGGCTCGCGCCCCGCGGCGAGGTCGAACTCCCTGATCGCCGCCCCCGTGAGGTGGCCCCAACAGCCCTCCGCGAGCACGGTCGCCTGCGCCTTGATGTCGGTGCCCGGCTCGAAGTTGCCGAGCGGCTCGCCGTCCCTGCCCCGGCCCTTGTCGCCGGAGCGCACGCCGACGACGCGGCCCTCCTCGACCACGAGCTGGGTGGCCGCGGTCTCGGTGAGGATGTACGCGCCGCCCTCCTCCGCCTGCTGCTGCTGGTAGCGAGCCAGCCCAGCCACGGAGATGACCTCGTTGCCGTGGTTCTTGAACGGCGGCGGCGTCGGGATGCGGATCGCCAGCTTGGAGGTCGGGGTCAGGTAGACCGCCTCCTTCCTGACCTCCCCGAATGCGAAGCCCTCCGCGCGCCACTGCTCCCGCGTCATCTCCGGGAACAGCTCCTGCAGCGCCCCGGGACGCATCACCGCGCCCGAGAGGTTGTGCCCGCCGCAGGTCTTCGCCTTCTCGATCACCGCAACCGGCACTTCGCCGAGGCGCTCCATTAAATCGCCTCCCGCCCGCCCATCGTCCGCGAGCAGCTGCAGCAGGCGGTTCGCGCACGCGAGGCCAGCGGTGCCCCCGCCGACGATCGCCACCCCCACCTCGATCAGCTCGTCCTCGGCGTCGAGGCCGCGCTTGACGAACTCCTTCTGCGAGTCCACCGGGGGCGGGAAGGCCGCGGGCGCGACCCTCCCGTTGCTGGAGCCGTTATGTGCGGACATTTCAGATGCTCCCTTCGGGGTCGGCGTGGTGCATACCCGTCGAGCTCCCTCGAATCTCGCTAGCTGTCTCTCTTGGCCTTCACGGCGTCGGTGAGCTTGGGCAGGATCTTGTTGAGGTCGCCCACGATGCCGAGGTCGGAGAACTCGAAGATCGGGGCGTTGGAGTCCTTGTTGATCGCCACGATGTTCTCCGAGGACTGCATCCCTACCTTGTGCTGGATCGCCCCGGAGATGCCCGCCGCGAGGTACAGCTTCGGCGCGACCGTCTTGCCGGTCTGCCCGATCTGCGCGGCGTAGGGGTACCAGCCCGCGTCCACCACCGCGCGTGTGGCGGCGACGGCGGTGTTGCCCCCGAACGCTTCGGCGAGCTCTTCGCAGAGCTTGAAGCCCTCCGCCTTGCCCAGGCCACGCCCGCCGGCGACGAGGATCGAGGCGCCCTCGATGTCCACGTCCACGCCGCGCTGTTCGCCGCGGGCGACCATCTTCGCGCGCGCCGCGTGGGCGCTCAGCTCGAAGCTGAGCTGCTCGACGGGGGCGTCGCTGTCTGCGCTCTCCTTGATCTCGAACGCATTGAGGCGGCCGATGATGATGCCCACGGGGGAGCGGTATTTGATCTCGGAGATCGCGGAGTCCCCGAGGATCGGGCGCTCGGCGATCAGCTCGCCGCCCTCGGCGCGCACGCCGGTGACCTCCATCGCCACCCCCGCCCCGAGCCGCGCCGCGAGGCCTGCGCCGATCTCGAAGCCGAGCAGGCCGCCACCGAACAGCGCGTACTGGTAGTCGCCACCTGAGATCGCCGCGGCCATCGCGTCGACCAGCGGCTGCGCGAGGCCCTCGGGGCCCTCGGCGACGAGCACCTTCTTGGCACCGTACTTCCCGAGCGACGCCGCCAGGTCCTGCGGGACGTTCTCGCCGAGCAGGATCGCGTGCGCCTCGCCGCCGAGCTCCGCGGCGAGCTTCGAGCCCTCGGAGACGGCGCCGAGCGAGTTCTTGTTGATCGCGCCGTTGTAGTGCAGCGCGTAGACCAGGATGTTTGCCATGAGCTCAGTCCCCTTTCAGATGAGCTTGCGCTCGTCGAGCCAAGCGACGATCTTCTCGACGGTCTCGGCGGTGTCCTCGTCCTCGATGATCTCTCCCGCGGCCTTCGGGGGGGGCGCCTTGGCAGCGACCCACTGGGCGGCGGAGTTATCGCCTCCGACTTTGGCGGCGTCGATGCCGACGTCCGCTACCCCGACGGTGTCGAGGGGCTTCTTCTTGGCCCCCATGATCGCCTTCAGCGAGGGGTAGCGCGGCTCGTTGATCGCGTCACCCACGGAGATCACCGCGGGGAGGCCGATCTGCACGGTGTCGTATCCGTACTCCGCCTGGCGCTCACAACGGAGGGCGCCATCCTCGATGTCCATCTTGATCACCTGCGTGAGCGAGGGCATCCCGAGATGCTCGGCGACGACGGCGCCGATCGTGTAGCACTCGCCATCGTCGGACTGCTGGCCGAGCAGCACCAGGTCCGGATTCTCGCGCTGGAGCGTCTTGGCGAGGGCGTAGCCGGTGGCGGCCACGTCGGAGCCCGCGACAGCGGGGTCGCTGAGGTGCACCGAGCGGTCGGCGCCGAGCGAAACCGCCTTGTGCAGAGCGCGCACCGCGCTCTCCGGGCCCATCGTGACGGCGACGATCTCCTCCACGGGCACCGCGCCACCCTCTTTGATCTGCATGGCGGCCTCGATGGCGTGGGTGTCGTAGGGGTTGAGGTTCTTCTCCCCGCTGCGGTCCATGCGCCCCGTCGATGGGTCGATCCGCTTCTCGACGGCGGCGTCCGGAACCTCCTTGACAAGGACGCAAATCTTCATTCTCTGCCTATCTCCTTAGGTGTCTGGGCCGGTATATGGTACTGCTTCGCGCGGTTGACTGACGAGTCAATCAATTATCGGCGACGCCGGCGCGGATGAAGTCGACGATCTCCTGGGTGGGGGCGCCGGGCGTGAAGACCTCGGCGACCCCGAGGCGCTTGAGCTCGGGGATGTCTTCGGCGGGGATCGTCCCGCCGACCGTCACGAGCACGTCGTCGACGCCCTGCTCGTGCAGCAGGGCGACGACGCGGGGCACGAGTGTCATGTGGGCGCCGGAGAGGATCGAGAGCCCGACCGCGTCGGCGTCCTCCTGGATCACGGTCTCCACGATCTGCTCGGGGGTCTGGTGCAGGCCGGTGTAGATCACCTCCATGCCGGCGTCGCGCAGCGCGCGCGCGATGATCTTCGCGCCGCGGTCGTGACCGTCGAGGCCGGGCTTGGCGACGACGACGCGAATCTTGCCCTGGGTGGGGGTGGCG
>JBIOES010000122.1:0-5543 GCA_044446265.1 Solirubrobacterales bacterium | reverse complement strand
GTGCTCGATTACGTGGCGCTGCCGCTGTTGATCGCGCTGGGGGACCGCGCGGCCTACACGCGAGCCGAACAGGCGCTCGCCCGCGTGGGCGTGCCGGAGTGCGCGCAGCAGCGTTGGGAGACGCTCTCCGATTGGGAGCGGGGGCTGGTGGGGATCGCGCATGCGATCGTGCGCAGCCCGCGCATGCTGCTCGTGGACGACGTAGCCACGATCCTCGGCATCCGCGAGACGGACATGCTCACCCGCCTGCTGCGCTCGCTGGCGAGGGAGTCGGGCATCGGTGTGCTGATGACGGTCTCCGACGCCGCCGCGGCCAAGCGCTCGGATCGCACCCTGTCGCTCTCTGGAGGCCGGCTGTCCGGACCCGTGGAGGGAGCGCCCGCGCAGCCCGATCCGCCCGAGGGGAAGGGAGACGTGATCGACCTCTCCAGCAGAGAGCGCTTGGCCTGAGAGTGCTCGAGCTGCGCGAGCTGGTCAAGCACTACCGGGTGGGGGAGGGAGACCCCGTGCGCGCCGTGGACGGCGTGTCGCTGTCGATCGCGCGCGGCGAGTTGGTCGCGCTGTACGGGCCCAGCGGCTCGGGCAAGACGACGCTGCTGCTGATGATCGCTGCACTGCTGCGACCGGACAGCGGGTCGGTGCTGGTGGACGGGCGCGAGATCTCCGCGCTCTCCGAGGACGACGGCGCGCGCTATCGCCTGCGCGAGCTGGGCTACGTGGATCAGTCGCTCGACCTGCTGCCCGGCGCGCGTGCGATCGAGAACGCCGCGATGAAGCTGTGGCTGACCGATGCGCGGGGGGCGGAGGCAAAGGTCGAACCGCTGCTTGTGCGCCTGGGGCTGGGCGAGCGGCTGCGCCACCGCCCGCACCAGCTCTCGATGGGCGAGCGCCAGCGGGTGATGCTCGCGCGGGCGCTCTCCACCGAGCCCAAGCTGCTGCTCGCCGACGAGCCGACGGGCAACCTCGATACCCACAGCGGAGGCGAGGTGCTCGGGCTGCTGCGGGAGGTCTGCCACGAGCGCCAGAGCGCGGTCCTGCTCGTCACCCACGATCCGCAGGCGGCGGCGTTCGCCGATCGCGCGCACTCACTGCGGGACGGGCGCCTGGAGGACTACGAGCCGGAGCGTCCGTGCACGGCTCCGGTGCCCAGCGGCGCACCGGGATGAGCGCAGAGCGCAGGAGGATGAGATTGTCGAGCATCGCGCGCCTCTACAGGGCGCGCCTGCGCGAGCGGGTGGTGCTCGTGCAGGAGCTGTTCGCTGTCCTGGGAATCGCGGTCGGCGTGGCGCTGCTGTTCGCCTCGCACGTGGCCAGCGCAAGCCTCAGCGGGTCGGTCGGCCAGCTCACGAGCGGGGTCATCGGGCAGTCCAAGCTGCAGCTCGTGGCGCGCGACCCGCGCGGCTTCGACGCGCGGCTGCTGGGGCAGGTGCAGCGCCTGCCCGGCGTGCGGGTGGCGGTGCCGGTGCTCGAGGAGCACGCCAACGTGGTGGGCCCGGCCGGCGAGCGGTCTGTGGACATGATCGCCACCGACCCGCGCGCGGTGCGGATCGCAGGCTCACTGCTGCGTCACTTCAGCGGGTCCACGCTCGCTGGACAGCGGGCGATCGCCCTCCCCACGCCACTCGCGCAGGCGATCGGCGCCGGCCCGCTGCACACTGTGGGGCTGCAGATTGGAGCCAGCGACACGCGGGCTCTGGTCGGCGCCGAGCTGGGCGCGGGGGAGATCGGCGCGCTCGCCGACAGCCCGATCGTGATCGCGCCCCTTGCCTACGCCCAGCAGCTGACCGGCCTGAAGGAAAAGCTCACTCGCGTCTTGGTGGAGCCACGGGCGGGGCGCGAAGGCGAGGTGCGCGCGGGACTGATCGCCCTGGCAGCGGGACACCTGAACGTCGAGCCGGCCGACTCCGACGCGATGTTCTTCAGCCAGGCCGCCCAGCCGATCAACCAGGCGACGACGCTGTTCTCGGCGATCAGCGCTCTGGTGGGCTTCATGTTCGCCTACTGCGCGATGCTGCTGACCGTACCCCTGCGCCGCGGCCTGGTCAGGGATCTGCGCCGCGACGGCGCCACGCGCTGGATGACGATCAAGACGCTGCTGTTCGACGCGATCGTGCTCGGTGTCGTGGCGTCGCTGCTGGGGCTGGCATTGGGAGAGCTGCTGACGGGGACCCTGTTTCACTCCAATCCCGGCTATCTCACCTTCGCCTTCCCGGTTGGCACGCAGCGGATCGTGACCTGGCAGAGCGTCGCGCTCGCCGCCGGCGCCGGGCTGCTGGCCGCGTGCGTCGGTGTGCTGACCCCGCTGCGGGACATCTTCTCGCGCCCGCTGCGGGACTCGGAGTCGCCTCGCGGCCGGCGCCTGGAGCGCGTACGGCGACCGGGAATGCTTGGCGGCGGCCTCGTGTGCCTGGCGGTGGCGATCGCGGTCCTATTGGCAGGCGGCGTCAGCCTGGCGGGCGCGATCCTCGGCATCCTCAGCGCGGTGGGCGCGATGGTGCTGCTGCTGCCGGCGCTGCTCGACGGCGCGATCGCGCTCTTCGAGCGTGTGCAGCGGCCGCTGATGTCTGGCGCCGCGCGGCTCGCCGTGATCGAGCTGCACTCGCCGTCGACGCGTGCCCGCACGCTTGCGATCGCTGCGACCGGGGCAATCGCTGTGTTCGCCAGCGTCACGATCCAGGGGGCGACCAGCAATCTCCAGCAGGGACTCAACGGCCTGTTCGCCGACGTGACCTCGGTCTCGGATGTGTGGGTGGTCGCTCCGGGCACGCAGAACCTGCTTGCTACGACGCCCCTGCTGGGCAGCGCGGACGGGCCGATGCTTTCGCGCCTGCCGGGCGTCAGGGCCGTTGGCTCCTACCGCGCGGGCTTCCTCGACTACGGTCCTCGCCGCGTGTGGGTGCTCGCACCACCGAGCACCGCTGTGCACCCGATCCCGCCGAGCCAGCTGGAGAGCGGGGCGTTGGCGCTTGCCACCGCGCGGCTGCGGGCGGGCGGCTGGGCGGTGCTCTCGCGGGTGCTCGCCGATGAACACCACCTGCACATCGGCGAGCGCTTCACCCTGCCCACGCCGAATCCCACGAGCTTCCGGGTGGCCGCGCTCAGCACCAACCTCGGCTGGCCCCCGGGGGCGATCGTGCTCGGCTCGGATGACTACGTCCGCGCGTGGGGGAGCGCCGACCCGAGCGCCTACAACGTGATGTTGACCGCAAACGCCTCGCTGGAAATGGTTCGCGGCGAGATCCAGCGCGCGCTCGGGAGCGCCTCCGCGCTGGTCGTGGAAAGCGCGCGAGAGCGTGAAGGCCGTCAGCTGGTGGCCAGTCACCAGGGTCTGGAACGGCTTGCCCAGATCGCGCAGCTGGTGCTGTTCGCCGGGGCCCTGGCGATCGCGATCGCGATGAGCGCGATGATCTCCCAGCGCCGGCCGCAGCTGGCGCGCATGAAGCTCGAAGGGTTTCCCAGAGGGGGGCTGTGGCGCTCGCTGCTGCTGGAGAGCGGGCTGCTGCTGGGCGCCGGCTGTCTGGTTGGGGCGCTCTTCGGGATCCTGGGCGAGCTCCTGCAGAGCCACGCGCTGCTGGCTGTGACCGGTTTCCCGGTCGTGCCCTCGGTGGACGTCGTGGCGGCGCTCACGAGTCTGGCCTTCGTCGTCGTGGTCGCGGGCGCGTTCATCGCGGTGCGGGGCTATCGCGCGGTCGGCGTGCGACCCTACCCGGCGACCTAGGACAGAGTTCGTCGATCCGCAGGTGCGAGAACGTCCTTGGCTTCCGGGCACATGGACCCCATGCCCCTGCGCTTCAGGCAGATGTGGGCGCTCGCGGCCGCCGCGGCGCGCGAGTTGCTGTGGGGCCTGCACGCGGTTTCGGGCGAGCTCGATGGATGGCGCACGCGGGCGCGCGCGATCCCCGACGCGCCGCTGCGCCGCGACGCGCTGGACTCGATCGCACGCAAGCGCGGCCACGCCGATGGCGCCGCCCTGTTCTGGATCCTGCCCCGCGCTCGCCATCCCCGGCTGCTCGGACTGCTGGTGGCCTATCAGACCGCCTGGGACTTCCTGGACAACGTTGGTGAGTCGGGCGCCTGCGCGGGCGAGGCCAACGGCCGCCAGCTGCACCTGGCGCTCGTGGAGGCGCTCGACCCGCGGGCGCTGAGATCCGACTACTACAGCCACCACCCCTGGAGGCAGGACGGCGGCTACCTGCGGGCGCTGGTTGGGGCCTGCAGCGAGGCGTGCGCCGAGCTGCCCTCCTACGAGCGGGTGCGCGCGCCGGTGCTCGCGGAGGCCGCTCGGTGTGCGGTGCAGAGCCTCAACCATCACCCCGATCCCGGCAGGCGCGACGCCGCGCTGAGGGAGTGGGCCGAGCGGGAGTCCTCCGCTTGGCCCGGGGGCAGCTGGTTTGAGTGCACGGCTGCCGCGAGCGCGTCGCTGGTCCCCCATGCGCTGCTGGCGCTGGCGGCGGAGTCGACGTGCGAGCCCCGCGATGTCGCACAGGCGCACGCCGCCTATCTGCCGTGGGTGTCGCTGGCGACGGCGATGCTCGACAGCTACGCCGATCTGGCTGAGGATCTGGCCAGCGGCGATCACAGCTACATCGCTCACTACGGGGACGGCGATGCGGCCGTCACCCGGCTCGCCGAGATCCTCGACCGCGCCGCGCGGGAGGCGCGCGGGCTGCGCGGCGGTCAGCGGCACGCGGTGCTCGTGGCGTGCGTGGTGAGCATGTACCTATCCAAGGACAGCGCGTGCTCAGCGTCCGCGCGCACGCGGACCGGAAAGCTGGTGCGCGCCGGTGGCTCCCTCACCAGGCTGCTGGCCCCCGTCCTGCGAATGTGGCGCATCTTCTATGCCCAGCGCTCGGCCTAGAGCGGAGCCGCGGCGGATGCCGAAGGCCGGCGGGGAGCTGCCACCGGGCCCGCGTCTGCCCACGCCCGCCCAGACGCTGGCGTTCTGGAGGTGGCCCCTGGGCTACCTCGAGCTGTGCCGCGGGCGCTACGGGAGCCGTTTCACCGTGCGCACCACCGGCTATCCGCCGTTTGTGTTCGTGTCCGACCCGCAGGATCTGAAGGTCATCTTCAGCGCGCCCGCCGAGACGCTGCACGCCGGTGAGGGTGGCATGACGCTCGAGCCGCTGATCGGCGGGAGCTCCTTCATGCTCCGCGACGAGGAGGAGCACTTGGCTGGACGCAGCGCCGTGCTACCCGCCTTTCACGGCCAGGCGGTGCAGCGCCACGCCGAGGAGATCGGAGCGCTCGCGCGGCGCGCGGTCGCCTCATGGCCCCGCGATCGGCCGATTGCGCTGCATGGACGCCTGCACGCCCTGACCCTCGAGATCATCCTGCGCGCGATCTTCGGCGCCGGCCGGGACGAGCGCCTGCTGGTACTGGCGGAGCGGTTGCTGGCGATGCTGTCGATCACCGCGAGCGTGGTGCTGCCCGAGCAGTTCCTGCGCCACGGGCCGGGGGCGCGAATCTGGAAGCGCTTTCTGCGTCAGCGAGCGGAGTGCGACGAGCTGATCTTCGCGCTGCTGGAGGAACGGGGCGGGTGGGGT
>JBIOES010000121.1:0-5592 GCA_044446265.1 Solirubrobacterales bacterium | reverse complement strand
CCTCTCCCTCTCCTCCCCTCCATCCACCTCCCGCCTCCCTGCCACCTGCGGCCCATGCGTGTGCTTTTGCTCACTCACTACTACCCCCCCGAGGTGGGCGCCGCGCCCGCGCGCATCGCCGCGCTCGCGCTTGGTCTGGCGGGCCGGGGCATGGAGGTGACGGTGCACACGGGCTTTCCACACTACCCCTCGGGCACGATCGCGCGGCCCTTCCGCAACCGGCTGGTGAAGGTCGAGCATGAGGGTGGGGTGAAAGTTGTGCGCAGTGTCGTCTACCCAACACCCAACCGCGGCTTCGCGCGGCGCCTTGCCAACCACGCGGTGTTCGCCGCCGGGGCGCTTGCCACGTGCGCCGCCGGCGGCCCGGTGGATGTGGTCGTGGCGGAGACCCCTCCGCTGTTCACCGCCGGCGCGGGTGTGCTCTACGCCAAGGTCAAGCGCGCCGCGCTCGCGCTCAACGTGTCGGACCTCTGGCCGGAGAGCGCGATCGAGCTGGGGGTCCTCGGCGAGGGGCCAGCGGCCGGCGGGGCGCACGCGCTGGCCCGCGCCTGCTACCGCAGCGCCCGGCTCATCGCGGCACCCACGAGGGGCATCGTCGAGAGCCTCGGCGTCCGGCCGGAGGCGCGGGGCAAGGTCGTGCAGGTGCCCCCCGCGGTGGATCTGGAGCGCTTTGCCGCCCTGGCTCCGTGCGCCCCTCGCGCGGGCGCGCCGCTGCGCGTGCTCTACGCGGGCACGCTCGGGATGGCGCAGGGCCTCGGCACCCTGCTCGAGGCCGCCGCGCTCGCCGGGCCGGCGGTCGTCGAGCTGACCATCGCCGGCGACGGGCCCGATGCAGCGCTGCTGCGCCGGCAGATCGCCACGCGGCGTCTTGCGCACGTGCGCCTGCTGGGCGCGGTGGCGCCCGAGCGTGTGCCCAGCCTCTACGCCGAGGCCGACGCGGGCGTGGTGCCGCTGCGCGACCGCCCCATCTTCGAGGGTGCTCTCCCCACGAAGCTATTCGAGGTGCTGGCCGCCGGGCGCCCCGCGATCCTCGCCGCCCACGGCGAGGCCGCCGCGCTCGTGCGCGACGCCCGCGCCGGGGTGGTCGTCGCACCCGAGGACCCCTCCGCGCTGGCCGCCGCCCTTCGCCGGCTTCAGGCCGCGCCGCACGAAGCGCAGGCGATGGGCGAATGCGGGCGCATGCACGCGCGCCACTTCGACCGAGCCGCTGCGGTGGGGCAGTGGGTGCAGCTGCTCGAGAGACTCTGAAGAGGCATCTACCTGTGAAGGGGTATCTACGTCCTGCCGCCGCTGCGAACAAGCTGCGCCAGCCCCACGTCGAGCGGGTCGAGCGCGAGCGCCCGGCGGTAGTAGATGCGCGCCTTCGCGTACTCCCCACCGCGAGCCTCGAAGTCCCCGAGCAGCCCCAGGGGCACCGCATTGGCCGGCTCCATCCGCTGCGCATCGAGCAGCTGGGCGCGCGCCGCTGCGCGCTCGCCCATGCTCTCCAGCGCCGCTGCCTCCAGGTAATGGGGATCGACCGACCACGGCGCGAGGCTCGCCGCCGAGCGCGCGTCCGCGAGCTGCGCGGGCGGCGAGTGCCCTGCTTCATCGCGCGCGCGGCGCACATAGAAGTCCGATAGATACAGGCTCGCGGTGAGCGCCACCGCAGCCAGCAACGCGATGGCAGCCGCCATCCGCAGCACAAACCGTGGGCGCACCCGGGCGCGATGCGAGCGAGTGGCGCCCAGAGCTCTCTCGTTGGAGCTGCCATCGGAGAGAGAGAGGCTCCGATCGGCGCCGGACACCATCTGAGCCTCCGCCTCGCGCGCCGCCCCCGTGCGCGCCAGCAGCGCTGCCGCCACCCCCAAACACAGCAACCCCAGCGCGGTGAGCCCGGGAATGCGCCACATCCAGTCGACCAGCGACTGCCCGACGAACGTCGCGCCCGCGGCGCTCAGCCCGCATACCTCCCGGCGCACCGGGAGCGGGGCCACGCGCCACCAGCGCCGCAGCGAGCCCACCAACCCGAGCGGGATGAGCGCGAACAGCGCCAGCCCCATCACACCCAGCTCGCCGCCGAGCTGGAAGAGCAGGCCGTGGGGATCGTCGAGGTTGCGGTTGCTGCGCCGCCGCAGGTAGTAGCCGAATTGGTATGAGCCCTCCCCCACGCCTCCCACCGGATTCGAGCTCAGCTCGTTCAGCGCCACCCGCCACAGGTCATAGCGTTGGCCTCCCGCGGAGGTGTAGCGGGTGGCGGAGGTGGAGGTGGTTTGGAGACTCTTGAACTCGCGCCACTTCACCTGCAGCTCGTGCGCCGGATCGCCGTGCACGGCTGCGAGTCCGCCCGCGATCCCCGCCGCCACGACCACCACGAGCGCGAGGCGGGCGCCCCTGCGCACGCGCGCCATCGCGGGGCTCGCGACGCGCAGGCCGGCGTCGAACACCGCCAGCAGGAACCCCACGGCGATGCCCACCGCCACCAGCGCGAGGAGCGCGCGCGCCGCGGTGGCGATGTCGGCTGCGCTCGCCGCTCCCGCGGGACCCGTGAAGGCGTGGTAGGGGGTGAGCAGCCACGGCGCCATCGCGGCGAGCAGCACCAGGCTGAGCAGCGCCAGCCAGGCGCGGCGCACCTGATCGGGCCCCAGCACGAGCACCACCAACGCGCCGCAGCCCAAGCCCAACACCACACCGCGCGATTGGGTGAGGAAGGCGAGCCCCAGCATCAGCTCCGCCAGCCCGAGGCACACCGCGCGCAGCGCCCGTCCGCGACCGCGTGTGGCGGCGATGACGATCAACGGCCAGTAGGCCAAGCAGAACAGCAGCGCGGTGGCGTTGCGGTATTCCACCGGCCCGTTCAGGCGCCCCGCGAGGAAGATCGAGGCGCCGTCGACGAGCATGTGCCCCAGCGTGTACACACCGATCAGCACCACCCCACCCACCACGCCGTACGCGGCGACGCGCAGCGCGCGCAGATCGCCGAGGGCGAGCAGGGGCAGGGAGAAGATCGCGGCATACATCGTTAGCTCGCCCGCGCCTTCCAGGGCGCCGGCCGGGGAGGCGGCCCACGTCGCCGACAGCGCGGCCCACGCGGCCAGGCCCCAGGCGCCGCCGAGCGAGAGCGCCAGCCAGCGGTCGGGCAGCCGCTGCGCGCCCCCGCGCAGCACGAGCGTGAGCAGCACGATCAGCACGAACAGGGAGGGTGGAGCCCACTGGGCGATCTTGAACGCTCCCGCGTACGCGGTGGCGAGCGTGAGCAGCGCCAGCACCAGCACCGTGGGGCCCGCCACGAGCCAGATCGAGGCGTTGCGTTCGCGGGGGTTCGAGGCGGCGCGCAGCCGCCCATTGGCGGCCAGGCGCGGCAACGATTTGGCCACATCGGTGCTCAGCGGTTGATCTAGATTCGTCGCCATGAGGACTCTGTCGATCGGCGGGGCACTGGTGGCGGTGGCTTTGGCTTTGGTGATGGGTCTCGGCGGTGTGGCGGGGGCTCAGGAAGTGAAGACCGATCCACATGCCGGCAGCCCGGCGGGGGTCATCTACCAGATTCCCCTGGATAGTGGCCGACGCGACGCAGCCCCGGTGTTACCTGTTGGTAGCCGGCCCAGCGGCGGATCGAGCGCTTCGGAGAGCAGCGGAACACCGGGGGCCGCCGCCGGCCACAGCGCGTCGAGCGCAGAGAGCGCCTCCGCGACTCCCGCGGCGGGAGACACACCCGGCGAACCCTCCTCGATCCACTCCGAGAACGGCTTCGGCTCCTCCTCGGAGGTGCCCGGCGTGAGCCCCGCCGCGGTGCGCATCGGCGCGGGCGTGGCGGCCGCGCACACCGCCGGTTCCAGTCTCCCCAGCTACCTGTTGATGGCGCTCATCGCGCTCGCGGCCATCGGCGTGGGACTGGTGGCCAACCGTGGCCGCGGCGGCTCGCGGTAGGCACGGCGTGCGCACGCTACTGCTGGTGCGCAACGGGGTGAGCCACGATGCGCGCGTGCTGCGCGCGGCGCGGGTCGCCGAGCAGACGCTCGGCGGCGGAACGCTCGTTGTGGGAGTGGCCACTGCATCGGCGCCCGCGGGCGAGACGATGGTGGAAGGCGTGCGGGTGCTGCGGCTATCCACGCGCCGGCATACTGCACCCGCGCCCGCGAGCGCAAACGCCGGTATCCGCGCGCCCACGCGGCTGGGAGCGAGAGCCCGCGCAAGGCGCGCCTTCGGCGGAGCCTCGTTCGCGTGGCGAGCTCTCGCGGTGGCCCGTCGCGAGCGCCCCGCGCTGGTGCACGCCAACGACTGGAACACGATGTGGTGCGGGCTCGCGATCAAGCTCCTGTATCGCGCGCGCCTGGTGTACGACAGCCATGAGCTGTGGGCGGATCGCAACGGCCGCTGGGAGTGGCGCCCGTGGCTGCTGGCGAGCGAGGCGCTGTTCGTGCGCGCTGCCAACGCGGTCATCACCGCCAGCCCGGGCTATGCGGATGCGCTCGCGAAGCGCTACCGAGCGGGACGCCCGGCGGTGATCCGCAACATCCCCAACGCCCCCCCCACGAGGGCCACACAGCCGCAGGCTCCGCCGCTGGCGGTATACGTGGGTGGGCTGATGCCGGGGAGAGGCCTGGAGCAGACGATCGACGCGCTGGCGCTGGCGCCGGCGATCCGGCTGCGAGCGATCGGACCAGGGGCGCCGGGGTACAGAGCGAGCCTGATCGAGCGGGCCGAGAGGCTGGGCGTGGCGCACCGCATCGAGCTGCACCCTCCCGTGCCCCCGGCTCACGTGCCGGCGGCGCTTGCCGATGCCAGCGCGGGGCTGTGCCTGATCCAGCCGGTGTGTCGCAGCTACGAGCTGACGCTGCCCAACAAGCTGTTCGAGTACGCCGCGGCGGGCGTGCCGGTGCTGGCCAGCGACCTGCCAACGATCGCCACCCTCGTGCGTGCGCAGGGCCTCGGCGAGGTGGTGCGGTGCGACGATCCGCACGGCATCGCCGCCGCTCTGGAGCGGCTGGTGGAGCCCGCTCGGTGGCGTGAGGCCGCGTGGTGCTCACACGCATTCGCCAAAGCGAACAACTGGAGCGGGGAGTCGCGAGCGCTGGCAAGGATCTACTCCGAGGCGCTGGCGGAGAAAACAGCGTGAAGGCGCTGGCGGAGAAGACAGGGTGAGCCCCCGCCTGAGCACCGGCTCGACAGCGAATGGCCGCGCGAGCGCCGATCGAACCCCTCGCTACGAGGGGGCGCTCCAGGGCGTGGGCAATGGCGTGGCGCTCGGCTGGGTGAGGGATGGATCCGATGGCGAGGCCCGCGTGCAGGTGTCCCTGGTTGTCGATGGGGAGATCGTCGCCGAGGGGATCGCCGACGTCGCGCGGCCCGATCTTCTCGATGCGGGGCACGGCGACGGCGCGCATGGCTTCCTGCTGGCGCTGCCCGATCGGCTGCAGACGCCCGGCCGGCGTACCGTTCTGGTGCTGGCCGGCCCGGATCGGATACCGATCCCGGCGACCCCCTCCTTCTGGCAGCAGCCCTCCCCCGATGGCGCCTGGAGCGACGTGGTGTTCGTACCGGGCGGAGCGCTGTCCGCCAGCGTGCCCCCCCCGCCGGCAGCCGAGAACCGCCGCGCGGTGCTGGCCGCGG
>JBIOES010000120.1:0-5675 GCA_044446265.1 Solirubrobacterales bacterium | reverse complement strand
GTCGCGTAGGCTTGCGTCGAAGTGCACGTGAGACTCCACCGCTCCAATCGCTCCCCGATCTTGCCTGGCCTGCTCGATCGCTCTCGCCGCCGTCCCACTCGCCTGGTGACCTGATGGACTCGCCGCAAAGCCCCACGGTCGTGGCGGGCTACCGGATCGATGGGACGCTTGGCGAGGGCGGCATGGGCACCGTTTACCGCGCGACCCAGCTGTCGCTGGAGCGGGTGGTGGCGCTGAAGGTGCTGACGGCGGAGCTCAGCGCCGATCCGGGCTTCCGCGAGCGCTTCCGCCGCGAGGGCCTGCTGCAGGCCGCCCTCGATCACCCCCACATCGTGACCGTGTACGAGGCGGGCGAGGCGGAGGAGCGGCTGTTCCTCGCGATGCGGATGGTCGAGGGTCCGACGCTCAAGGATCTGATCATGCGCCGCCAGCTCGACGACAGGCGCGCGCTGCGCCTGCTGACGCAGGTGGCCGAGGCGCTCGACGCGGCGCACGCGAAGGGGCTGATCCACCGCGACGTGAAGCCGCAGAACGTGCTGGTGGGCGCCGGCGACCACGCCTATCTGGCCGACTTCGGGCTGACCAAGGGCAGCGACGACGCGGCGATGACCGAAACCGGTCAGTTCGTGGGCACGATCGACTACATCTCCCCCGAGCAGGCGCGCGGCGAACGCGCCACGGCCGCCAGCGACGTGTACGCGCTCACGGCCGTGCTCTGCGAGTGCCTCACGGGCAAGGTTCCATACGTGAAGGCGACCGAGGAGCGCGTGCTGCTTGCGCACCTCTCAGAGCCCCCGCCGAGCCTCTCGCAGCTGCGCTCCGATCTCCCCGCCGCGATCGACGAGGTGGTGGCGAAGGGGATGGCGAAGGACCCCGCGGAGCGCCCGGCCTCCGCAGGCGAGCTGATGCTGCTCGCGCGCCGTGCGCTCGGCGCCGTGCCCGAGGGGGGCTCGGCGCCGGGAGCCGCGACCGAGGAGACGCGCCTGCGCCCCGCCGCGGGATCGCCCACGAAGACGCCGCGCGCGGTCGCTGGGAGCGAGCCGGCTGCGGGGAGCGATCCGGCCGCTGCGCGCCTCGCGGGAGCCGATCCCGGCGCCACGCGCCTCGCCGGGGCGGATGCCGGCGCAACGCGCCTCGCCGGGGCGGATGCCGGCGCAACGCGCCTCGCGGGGGCCGCTGTGGCGGTGCCGGGTGGCGTGGGAGCGCGCACCGCCGAGTCACCCGTCCCAGCGCGTGCGGGGGGCGCCGCCGGAGGGGGAAGGTTCGTGCTGGTCGTCGCGGTCGCGGCGATCCTCGCGCTCGCCGCCGGCCTGCTGCTCGGCGGCGGCTCGGGCAGCTCCGGGGAAACGTTTGGCAACTCGGCTTCGGCGGGCAACGTCGAACTGTCCTTCCCGTCCAGTTGGCAGCACCTCGCCAGCGCCCCCGCGATTCCCGGGCTCGCGTTCTCGCAGCCGCTCGCCCTCGCGCAGGGCGCAACCGGAGGCGGGGGGGCCGCGGGCGGCTCCGCGCAGCGCCTGGTAGCCGGCGAGGTGAGCGCGACGGGATCGACGCTGCTGCCCGCGGCGCTCACGGCTGCACTGAACGGCGCCCTCCCCCGGCCCGAGCCGGTGCGGCTGGGCCCTCTGCAGGCGTACCGCTACAGCGGGCTGTCGGTGCGCGGCCTCACCGCGCCGCTGACGCTCTACGCGGTGCCGACCGCAAACGGGGTGGCCACCGTGGCGTGCCTGGGCTCCACGGCGGCCGGATCGGCGACGCAGTGCGCGCAGATCGCGGCCACGCTGAAGCTGAGCGGCACGACCGCGTTCGGCCTGGCGCCCAGCGCCTCGTATGCCGCCGCGCTGGGGCGCTCCTTCGGCACGCTGCGCGGTGCCGCCACCGCAGGCGAAGTGCGCCTGCGCTCCGCATCCAACGCCGCGGCACAGGCCGCTGCGGCAGCGCAGCTGGCGGCGGCCTACGGCTCCGCGTCGCGAGCGCTCGCGGGACTCGCCGTGAGTCCGGCGGTGCAGGGGGCCAATGCGGCCCTCGCCAGCTCGCTGGCAGCTGTCGGGCGGGGCTACACAGAGCTGGCGGCGGCGGCGCGTGCCGGAGACGAAGCGGCCTATGCGCGGGCTCAGAGCGCGATCGTCAGCGCTCGCGCCAGCACGGCGAAGGCGCTCACAGCGCTGAGCCAGGCCGGCTACGCCGTCTCGGGTTGATCGGCCGCCGCGGGCGCCGGCTCGTCGCT
The DNA here is from genome assembly GCA_044446265.1 of Solirubrobacterales bacterium. Classification (GTDB taxonomy): domain Bacteria; phylum Actinomycetota; class Thermoleophilia; order Solirubrobacterales; family Solirubrobacteraceae; genus Palsa-744. The sequence continues at coordinate 3,451 of JBIOES010000120.1, read as the reverse complement.
CGGAGAGATCCCCGCCTGATCGGAAGGCTCCACCCGATCGGCCGGTGAGGGCTCCTCTGGGCTGGCCGCCGAGGATCCCGGCTCGGCATCCCCGAGCTTGGCGTCGTCATCGGCGAGCGAGTAGATCGTGATGTTCGCCTTGCGCCCGCGCAGCTCGACCTCGTCGACATAGACGATGTCCTCGGGCGGCGCCGTGAGTGCCTCCTTGGTGGTCCCCGAGAGCAGCAGCTGGTGGGGCGTCCCCTTCGTGTACTGCTCGATGCGGGCGGCGACGTTCGTGGCGTCGCCCACGGCGGTGTACTCGACGCGGCGCTCGGAGCCGACGTTGCCCGACATCACGTGGCCCGAGTTGAGGCCGATGCCCATGCGAAAGCCCGCTCCGAGACCCTGCTCGCGCAACCAGGCGTTGAAGCGGGGCAGGCGCACGGCGAGCATCTCGCGCGCCGTCGAGAGTCCGCGGTCGGCGTGGTCGGCCTGCGCGATCGGCGCTCCGAAGACGGCCATGATCCCGTCGCCCATGTAGGCGACGAGCGTGCCCCCGTGGTCGAGGATCGCGTCGCTCATCTCGCTCAGGTAGCGGTTGAGCACTTCGATCACGCGATCCGGGGTGAGCGTTTCGGCGAACGTGGTGAAGCCGCGCAGGTCGGTGAACATGACGGTCCCCTCGCGCTGCACTCCGCCCAGGCGCAGCCCTTCCCCGGTGCTGGCGAGGACCTCGTCGACGACGTTCTCGGGCACGAAGCGCGAGAACAGGTCCCGCACGCGCTCGCGCTCGAAGGCGACGGTGACCAGCTGCACCGAGAGCGCTCCCGCGGCGCTGAGGATCAGCGCTCCGAGCGGGTATACGAACGAGACCACGCGCCCGTGCTGGAAGGCGATCTGCACCGCCACCGTGAACGCCGCGGCGAGCGCGATGGCGAGCACGATCGTGGCGATCGGGCCGAGTCGCAGGCTGGCCAGCGGCGCGGCGAGACCCAGCAGCACAATCAGCGCGAGGTCCACCCACGCCGCGACCGAGCGCAGCGGCAGCCCTCGCAGCACCGTCTCGATCGCGCTCGCTTGGACTTCGGCTCCCGGCATTTCGCTCGCGGTGGACGTCGGGTGGATGTCCTGTAGCGAAGGCGCCGAGGGGCCGACGACCACAATCTTGTCGTGGAAGAAGCCCGGGGGCAGCTTGTTGGCGTAGACCTTCGAGAACGACACCCTGTGAAATGTTTCGGCGGGCCCGTAGTAGTCGATCCAGGCGGTGCCCCCGTTGAACTCGTTCGCGCTGAGGCGATGCCCCTCGGCGACTTCGGCGCTCGCCACCGCAAGCGTCCTCAACCCCCCAACTGAGAAGGCGACGCGGCGCAGCACGCCGCCCGGGTCGTTGGGCAGCAGCGCGTTGCCGGCGCGCGATCCGATTTCCTTCAGCAGCGCTGTCCCTTCGCCCGAGCCCAGAAACCTGGTGTTCCCGTGCGCGTCGGTCTCGGTGGTGGCCATCACGGTGCGTCCATGGGCGCTTTCGAGCGCGGCGATCAAGGCGGTCTCGTCGGCGCGCGCCTGGGGGCATTCGCCCGCCGCCGGCTGGGAGCCCTTCGCAGAGAGGGGGCAGGCGCTCGCCTCGGTGAACTGCACGTCGTAGGCGATCGCCCGCGGACGATCGCGCGCGATGTCTTCGATCACGCGCGCGTGCACCTTGCGCGCGAAGGGCCACTGCAGATCCAGTTCGTCGAACGTGGTGGCGTCGATCTCGACCAGTACGACATTCGTCGGGGGCGCCTTGCGCCCGCGGATCGAGAAGCGGGCGTTGACCGTGCTCAGCTCGAGCGAGCGCAGCAGGTCGGTCTCATACGCGACGATCCCCAGGGCCGTGGCGCCCACCGCCACGATCGCCAGCAGCATCAGCCGCAGCCGCTGTGCGCGTGCCGGTCCGCTTCGCCTGCGCTTGCGCTTCACCCGTTCACTCAGATCGCCCGGAGACTGAAGAAGAGGGGCTCGACCGAAGCCGGGAGACACGCGCCTGCGGCGCGAGTCCCCGTTTCTGCCAGCCGGCCTGCGGCCGTCTGCGCCACCCTCTTAGGCTATCCGAGTTGCTCGGGCTGCGTTACCCTGGGCCCACCGATGGACGATCCCTCACGCTTCGTATTGCCCGAGGCGCTCACGCTGGCCGACCGCTACACCGTGCAGGCGCCGATCTCCAGCGGCGCGATGGGCGCGGTCTACCGCGCGCTCGATACCCAGAGCGGCGCACCGGTGGCCGTCAAGCACGTGAACAACACGCGCCACGCGGAGCGCTTCGAGGTCGAGGCGCAGCTGCTCTCGCTGCTGCGCCACCCGCGCGTGGTGGAGGTGCTCGACCACTTCGCCGACGAGCGCGGCCAGTATCTGGTGATGCAGCTGGTGGAGGGCATCGACCTGCACGGCGTGCTGGCGCGCGACGGCGATCCGGGTCTGCCGCTGGATCAGGCTGTTGACTACGCCCGCCAGAGCTGCGAGGCGCTTGAGTACGTGCACGAGCAGCAGATGGTGCACCGCGACGTCAAGCCGCAGAACCTGATCCTCGGCGATCACGGCGTGATGCTGGTCGACTTCGGCATCGCCCGCCTGCTCCAGGACGAGGAAGAGGACGAAGGCACGATGGGCGTCGGCACGCCGCGCTTCATGGCGCCCGAGGTGTTCGCGGGCGGCACCGTGTCCCCCCGCAGCGACGTGTTCGGTCTGGCCGCCACGCTGTGGACGCTGATCGTGGGCAAGCCGCCGGTGTATGCGAGCCCCACCGAGCTGCGCGAGCTCGTGCCCGACGTCCCCCCCGAGATCGCCGACGCGGTGAAGGCCGGCCTGGAGATGGTCCCCGAGCGCCGCGTCGCCTCGATCGCCGCCTTCGCGCGCGCGCTCGGCGGCCACTCCCAGTCCTCGGTCGGCGGCTCGCTCACCCTCTCGGTCGAGGAGCCCACCGCGCGACGCAGCCTGATGGAGGGGATCGTGCGCACGGCAGCCGGAGTGTTCGGGGCGGCGGCGTCCTCGATCGCGCTCACCGACGCGAACACCGGCGAGCTGGTCTACCAGTCCGCGTGGGGCGCCGGGGGCCGCGAGATAGTGGGCGTGAGGCTGCCCCCCGGACAGGGGCTCTCGGGCAGCGTGGTCGAGAGCGGCCAGCCGCTCGCGGTGAGCGACTGCCGCACCGACCCCCGCTTCGCGGCGCGCATCGCGGCGGGCACCGGCCACGTCCCCTACACGATGCTCGTCGTCCCGCTGCTGCGCCAGGGTCGCCCGATCGGCGTGCTCTCGCTGCTCGATCGCCGCGACGGCGGCCACTACGGCTCCGATGACGCCGAGCGCGCGGCGCTGTTCGCCGAGCTCGCCGTCAGCGCGATCGAAGCCGACGGCAAAGCGCTCCCCAGCCTGGGCGCGCGCCGCGCGCAGGTCAGCCCCGTCGTTTGACGGGGGTGGGTGGGGCCAGCTGAGGAGG
>JBIOES010000119.1:0-5687 GCA_044446265.1 Solirubrobacterales bacterium | reverse complement strand
GCGATGTGGACCTGGAGGCGCCCGCCGCCTCCTCCAAGGCCGGGGAGCCCCGCCGCGCGCCGCGCCCCCCGCTCGCCCCCGAGGAGGCCGAGGTCTACGCCGCCCTGTGCCTGGGCCTGCGCGACTACGTCGAGAAGAACGGCTTCCGCCACGTCGTCCTCGGGCTCTCCGGCGGGATCGACTCCGCGCTCGTGGCCTGCCTCGCAGCCGACGCCCTTGGCCCGGAGCGGGTGAGCGCCGCGGTGATGCCCTCGCCCTACTCCTCGCCGGAGACCCAGGGCGACGCGCGCGCGCTCGCGGCCCATCTGGGGCTGCGCATCCATGAGCTGGCGATCGCTCCCGTGATGGACGCCTACGCGCAGGCCCTGCACGAGGAGTTCGCCGCGCACGAGCGCGACTTGACGGAGGAGAACCTGCAGGCCCGCATCCGCGGCAACCTGCTGATGGCGCTCTCCAACAAGTTCGGCTGGCTCGTGCTCACCACCGGCAACAAGTCCGAGATGTCCGTCGGCTACACCACTCTCTACGGGGACCTTGCCGGTGGTCTTGCGGTGCTCGAGGACGTGCCCAAGACGCTCGTCTACCGCCTCTGCGAATGGCGTAACTCACCCGCCGGCGCCCGCGGCGCGCTCGCTCAGGCAGAAGGCGCGCCTGCACAGGCGAACGGCGCCCTCAGCGAGAGCCCGATCCCAGCCTCGATCCTCGCGCGCGCGCCCTCCGCCGAGCTGCGCCCCGAGCAGCGCGACGAGGACTCGCTGCCCCCCTACGAGCTGCTCGACCGCATCCTGCGCGGCTACATCGAGCTCGACCTCGGCCGCGAGCAGCTGATCGCCCAGGGCCTCCCCGCCGCCGAGGTCGATCGCACGATCCACCTCGTGGACCTCGCCGAGTACAAGCGCCGCCAGGCGCCCCCCGGCATCAAGGTCACCACACGAGCCTTCGGTCGCGACCGCAGGATGCCGATCACCAACCGCTATCGCGGGTAGTCCCCACTACCCTACGCGCGTGCTCCCCCCGCCCCGCTCAGGTCATGCCCCCACCGGCGACTAGCCGCGCGCGGCCCTCCCAGGCCGAAACCGATTGGATCCCGCCAGGCCCGGGACCCAGCCGGGCGGCCTCCTCCCCGTCCTTCGCCGTCCGCTGCTCGCGGCGCTCCTGGCGCTCTGCGCCACCAGCCTCGGCGCCTGCGCGGACACGCTGCAGGACCAGCCAACGCCGCGAACCGCGCTCGAGCCGATGGTCCTCAACAGCCGCTACCCGGTCTATTGGGTCGGGGAAGTCTTCCACCGCCTTGCGATCACCGAAGCCTCGCACGACCCCAGCGGCGCCTACACGATCCACTACGGCGACTGCACCGAGGGCGGCCAGTACACGTGCGTCTCGCCGCTCACGATCGCCACCTCGCCCGACAACAGCTTCTTGCCCGGCGGTCTGGCCCCCCATCGCGCGCTGTCGGTGCGGGGGGTGCGAGCGCTCTCCGCCCAGCGGGGCACGACGATCGAGATTCCCACCGCTGGCATCATCGTCAGCATCGACGCCAACAGCGCCGCGCTCGCGCGCGCCGCGGCGCAGACGATGGTTCCGATCAACGAAGTGGGCGTTCCCGGCGCGCCGCTGCCGGCGCAGCTGGCGGATACGGGCTTCGCGGAGGAGCCGCTCGCCGCGCAGAAGCCACTCGCGGTGCGCCTACCCGGCCGCCCTCCGCTGGAAACGGCGGGTGCTTCGCCGGTCAGTCGCGCGGCAGCGGGCGCACGGCGATAGTCATTCGCGTGAGCGCGCACAGGCGGCCCGCGTCGTCGCTGAAGCGCACATCCCACACCCACGTGGTGCGTCCCCGGTGCTGCACCGTCGCCTCCGCGTTGACGTGCCCCTCGGTGATCGGCCGCAGGAAGCTCGTGGCGTTCGCCTGGCCCATCGCGACCTCACCCTGCTCGAGCACGCTCATGCCCGTCATCAGCGAGGTGATCGCCTCGCCCAGCGACGCATACACGCCGCCGTGCACCAATCCTGCCGGCTGCTTGAGCTCGTCGCGCACCGCCACGCGCGCGCGCACCCTCTCGGGCGAGCACTCCAGCAGCTCCAGCCCGTAGAGGCGATCGAATCCGCCCAGCACGCCGTTGATCTGCTCTGCCTCGGGGATCGCCATCGGGGCCGCCACGATAGCCTACGCGCGTGCCCCCGCGCCATCTCCGCGCGAGCCTCCGGCGCTTTGCCGGGGCCGGTGGGCCGGGTGGGCTCTTCGATCAACCATGACCCTTCTGGACGACCTCCCCCCCGATCAGCGCGCCGTGCTGCTGCTGCTCGTGCAGCAGGGCAAGAGCCACGCCGAGATCGCCGGACTGCTCGGCATCTCCGAGCGCTCCGTCCGCGAGCGCGCCCAAGCGGGCCTCGACGCGCTCGCGGAGGGACCCAGTGAAGCGAGCCCCCCAAGACCCCCCCGGCCGGCTTCCCGACCTCCCGCGTCGCGTACGGCGGCATCGCGTACGGCCGCGTCGAGGAGGGCCGGCGCGCTGCTGCTGATCGCGCTCGTCGCCGCCATCGTCGTCGCGGTGATCCTCCTCACCGGCGGCGGCTCCAGCAAGAACGCCTCGACGAGCGCCACAGGGACCTCGGCCACCGCCCAGCCGCACGTCGACAAGCAGCTCAACCTCACGCCGTCCGAACCCGGCTCCAACGCGATCGGGATCGCCGAGGTCCTCTCCCAGGGCAAGCAGTACGCCTTCTTCGTAGCCGCCGAACACATGCCGCCCACCTCGGGCTTCTTCTATGCCGCCTGGCTCTACAACTCCCCCGGCGACGCGCAGGTCCTCGGCAGGGCGCCCTCCGTGGGCTCCAACGGCCGCCTGCAGGCCGTCGGCGCGCTGCCCTCGAACGCCGCCCACTACCACCAGCTGCTGATCACCAGGGAGACCGCTACGAAGCCCACCCACCCCGGTCCGATCGTGCTCAGCGGGCCCTTCAGCCTGCACTGAGCGAGTCGCCGAGGCAACCGCTGCCAGGAGGGCGCCTCGAGCCTACGGCAGCAGCTTCCCCGGGTTCATGATCCCCGCGGGGTCGAGCTCTGCCTTCAGCGCCCGCAGCATCGCCAGCCCCTCGGAGCCCACCTCGCGCCCGAGCCACTCGGCGTGGTCGCGTCCAACGGCGTGATGATGGGTGATCGTGCCCCCGCCGCTCACGATCGCCTCGCTCGCGGCGCGCTTGACCGCCCGCCACTGCTCGATCTCCCGCCCCTCGCGCTGGCGGGCCAGGAGGGTGAAGTACAGCGAGGCGCCCGTCTCATACAGATGCGAGACGTGGCACATCACAAGTCCCGGCGTGCCCTGCGCTCCCAGCGCCGCTGAGATCGCCGCGCCCACGGTGCGGTGCAGGCGCTCCACGTTCGACCACGCCGTGGCCGTCTCCAGCGTCTCGACCATCACGCCGTGCGTGAGCAGCTCATCGCGCAGATAGGGCGCGGCGAAGCGCCCCGCCGCCCACGCCCTCCCGGGCGAGCGTCCCACCGGCAGGCCGCCGTGGTGGCGCACGATCCGCAGCGCGAGAGCGCGCCGGCGCTCGACGCTCTCGGCCTCGCCCTCGAAGCCGAGGATCGCAAGGCACCCGCCGCTGAACCCGCGCAGGCCCAGGTAGGCGCGCCCCAGGCGCCCCTTCACCCCACCGCTCCCCGCCAGCGCCAGCGACATGCTCGTCTCCTGCTCATCGGAGAGGCGCGCCACGTCGGGAGCGGCGTGCTCCTGGGCCAGCGCTCGCAGCGCCTGCGTCCCCGCCGCGAAGGACTCGAAGAAGGCTCCCTCGTACACTCGCTCCGCGGGCGCCCTGCGCACGCGCAGCGACAGCTCGCCGATGACCCCCAGCGTGCCCTCCGAGCCAACGAGCACGCGGCGCAGCTCCGGGCCGGCGGCGCTGGCGGGCACAGCCGCCAGCTCGACGGCGCCCGCGGGCGCCTCCATCGAGAGCCCGAGCACCATCTCCTCGAAGCGCCCGTAGCCGGTGGATGCCTGCCCGGCCGAGCGCGTCGCCGCGCACCCCCCCCCCGAGACGTACTCGATGGACTGGGGTAAATGGCCGAGCGTGAGGTCCCTGCGCGCCAGCTCGCGCTCGAGCGCGGCGGCGCGCATCCCCGCCTGGACCCTCACCGTCAGCGACTCCCGATCCAGCGCGCGCAGTGCCGCGAGTCGGCGCATGTCGAGCGCGAGGACCGCCTCGTGCGCGCCGCGCAGCGGAGCCACGCCGCCCACGACGCTCGTGCCTCCGCCGAAGGGCACCACCGCGAGGGAGTGGCGCGCGCATACCTCCAGCACCGCCCGCAGCCGCTCGGGGCCGTCCGGGTAGAGGACGGCGTCGGGAGCGCCCTCCGGTTCGCCGGCGCGCAGCGCCACCAGGTCCGGGTACCCCTTGCCTGCCGCGTGCATCACCCGATCGGCGTGGTCGGTGCGCACCCCCTCCTCGCCCAACACCTCGCGCAGCGCCCGGCCGGCGCCGCCGGGGAGCGCTGAGGGCTCCAGGCGCACCTCCCCAAGGGCCACCGGCGGGCGCGGCTTGGCGGCTATTCCCACGTGCTCGCGCAGGAACTCGAGCGCCCGCTCGCCCAGCGCGGGGGGTCGCGCCGGGTCCCCCCACCCCCACCAGCGCCTCGTGGGCGCCTCAGCCACGACCGGGATCCCGTCCGCTTCCAGGCGAGGAGCTCGGGTATGTGCCCGGTGAGGGCGCACCGATTCGCTCCAGCCCATCCAGCGCCTCTTCGAGCGTGGCCGCCGCGGCACGCTGAACCAGATGACTGCCCAGGCGCGGATGAAACCAGCTGCCCACCCGACCGCGGGCCAGCTCCTGACGCAGCTCGATCGTCACCTCAGTGCGCGATCCCTCCGGGTTGAGCTGCACACCCGTCTCGGCGCTCTCCAGCAGCCGCGCGAACGGGCTGTCCTCGATCTGCTGCGACCAGGTCAACCGCCGCGCGGACGCGTCGAGCTCGACCACGGTGAAGTCAGCGCGCACGAGCTTGCCCTTGGCCGTCTTCAGCACCTCGGTGAAGGCTCCGCCCTCGACGCTCTCCACGCGCTCCACCCGAGGCCACCAGCGAGGCAGGTGGTGCGGATCGCTGACCACCGGCCACAGCTCCTCCGCGGAGAACCCGACAGTGCGGCTGCGACGCGTGGTGTGCATCGCTCCGACTCAGCGAAGGATCTTGCGCAGGTCGCGCACCAGCAGCAGGTGGCGCAGGTGCGTGGTGACCGCCGCGAGGTTCTCCAGCGCCTCCAGCGCCTCCTTGCGCCGCTGCGGGTTGCGCGAGCGCAGCGCGGGAGCCAGGATCTGCTGCAGGAGCGTGGCCTCGCGGTCGGCAGAGGAGCGGAAGACGCGCAGGTTGCGCCCCCCCACGCCGTAGCGCGCGAGCTCCGCCACGGCGCCCACGATCTCGCGTTCGGTCTCGTCGAAGTAGCGCACCCCGCCGCGCGTTTCGCCCTTCACGACGCCGTACTCCTCGAGCTCGCGCACGAGCTTGGCGTCGGCCTTGGTCTCCTCCAGCACTTCCTCCAGCGAGTACAGCGCGCCGCTGGATTCGCGCACGCTTGCCCCGCCGCGCCAGGTCCGCACCCCGTCGCGCGCTCCCGAGCCCTTTGGAAGCCCGCCCATCGGCCCGTCTCCCCCGCCGGCGCGCCCCGCCGCCAGCTCCTGGCGGATCACGCGCAGGG
>JBIOES010000118.1:0-5792 GCA_044446265.1 Solirubrobacterales bacterium | reverse complement strand
GTGTAGGGGATCGCCGGGCACTGCTCGCGGTTGGCGATCGCGCCCGAGATCGAGCAGGTGACCACGACGGGATGGTCGAGGCTCATCTCGTTCATACCGGCACCACGCCGTGGCGCTTCCACGGCCGTTCCACCCGCTTGCCCTGCGCCATCTCCAGCCCCCGGCAGATCGTCGCGCGCGTCTCGCGCGGGTCGATCACGTCGTCGATCAGGTCGTTGCCAGCGGCGATGTAGACGTCGAAGATCTTGCGGAAGCCCTCGATCAGCTCGGCCTTCTTGGCGGCCGGGTCCTCGGCTTCCTCGACCTGCTTGCGGAAGGCGATCTCCACCACGCCCTCGGCTCCCATCACGCTGATCTCGGCGCTGGGCCAGGCGACGATCAGGTCCGGTTCGTAGGCGCGTCCGTTAATCACGTAGTAGCCCGCACCGTAGGCCTTGCGCGTGATCACCGTGAGCTTGGGGACCGTGGCGTTGGCGACGGCGTAGAGCATCTTCGCGCCGTGGCGGATGATGCCTTCGGCCTCGACCTTCGTGCCCACCATGAAGCCGGGCACGTCCATCAGGAAGACCAGCGGGATCGAGTAGGCGTTGCAGAGGTTCACGAAGCGCGCGGCCTTGTCGGAGGAGTTGTTGTCGAGAATCCCCCCCAGGTGCTTGGGCTGGTTGGCGACGATCCCCGCGGGGCGACCGCCGAAGCGCGCGAAGCAGGTGATGATGGTCTTCGCCCACTGGCCCTTGATGTCCAGGTACTCGCCGTGGTCGACGATCCGGCGGATCACCTCGTACATGTCATAGGGCTTGCGGTTGGACTCCGGGAGCACATCCAGGAGATCCTCCTCGGCGCGATCGATCGGGTCGCTCACCGGCCGCACCGGCGGGACAGATTCGCAGTTCTGGGGCATATAGGAGAGGTACTCCTTGATCCGTTCAATGCACTCCTCGTCGCTGGCCACTTCCATGTCGCCCACGCCCGACTTGCGGCAGTGCACGCGCGAGCCGCCCAGTTCCTCCTGGGTGACGTCCTCGCCGACGGCCGCGCGCACGAGGTGCGGGCCGGCGAGGGCCATCGAGCCGCGGCCCTTCACCATCGGCACGAAGTCCGCGAGGCCGGGGATGTAGGCGGTGCCCGCGGCGCACGGACCCATCAGCGCGGCGACCTGCGGGATCACGCCGCTCGTGACGACCTCCTCGCGGAACAGCGCGCCCGAGCCCGCGAACAGCGATCCCGCCGCCTCCTGCACGCGCGCGCCGGCGGAGTCGAGCAGCCACACAAAGGGGATGCGCTTGGTGAGCGCCAGCTCGCGCAGGCGCGTGACCTTGATCTCGCCGGTCATCCCCATCGAGCCGGCCATCACCGTGAAGTCGTACGCGCACACGGCCGTGAGCCGGCCATCCACCTTGCCGTAGCCGGTGATGACGCCATCCGCGGGCGCCTCCTTGCCGTCCATCGCGCGCTGGGAGAAGTGCGGACGGCCATGGATGCCGAGCTCCACGAAGGTGCCATCGTCGATCAACAACGCCAGGCGCTCGCGCGCGGTCAGCTTGTCCTGTTCGTGCTGGCGGGCGATCTTCTCCTCGCCGCCCCCAAGGGCGATGGCAGCGCGGCGCGCGTGCAGATCATCGACGAGCGGGCGCAGCAGCGAGGGATTGGCGGTCTCGGGCATCAAGGCGGAAGTGGACAGTAGGAAGTCCTACTTCTCACTCTACCTTCTATGGCAACAGTGGGTCCAGCACGCCCGCGATCACCTCGGCGCCGAGCGTAGTCTGCTCGGGCTCGTCGTCGATCGTCTCGAAGCCGGTGACCTCGATGCCGACGACCTCGCTGCTCTCCCCCACGGCCTCCAGCAGGTCCAGCAGCTTGCCGTCGTCGAAGCCCCCCGCCGCTTTCACCGCGTGGCTTACGGGCATCGTCTTGGGGTCCATCACGTCCACATCCAGGTGCAAGTACACGGGCGCCCCGTCGAGCGCGTTCTGCATGAACACGAGCGTCTCGAGGCTCGATCCGATCACCGTCACGCGCGCCTCGCTGAGGCCCTCGCGCTCGCCCTCCTCGAGGTCGCGCACGCCGCACAGGACCACCCGCTCGCCCGCGAGGGCGCCCTCGAAGCCCGTCTCCCACTGCCCGCAGGCGCCCGCCAGCGCCATCCCCCCCAGGTAGCCGGTCATGGTGGACCGCGGGGTGTGGAAGGCGGCGTGCCCATCCAGCCACAGCACGCGCGCGTCCGGGCGCATCCGCGCCACGGTGGGGAGGGTGGTGAGCGCGATCGCCCCGTCCCCAGCCACGACCACCGGCAGGGTGCCGGCGTTCAGCGCGTCCTCCACCTGGCCCCCAGCCTCCAGCAGGCAGCCGCGCGAGGCCGCCAGATCCTCTTGATACTCCTGCGGGCGAGCCGGTTGAGGCGAGCCGATCAGGCGCGGCTGCGCGCCAATCTGGCGGCCGATCGTGCCCGCCAGGAGTTCCACGCCGAGAGTCGCCGCGCGCGAGCGCTCGGCGGTGCGGCAGCGCATCGCCACGAGCGTGGCCTCCTCGGCTCGGGTGATCGAGCTCATGCAGTCACCGGCCCTTCCAGTTGGGGTCGCGCTTCTCGAAGAACGCGGTGACGCCCTCGACGATGTCCTCGGTGGAGAGCGTGAGGGAGAGCTGCGCGCGCAGGTAATCGAGGGCGTCGTCGAGCGGCATGTCCATCTGCCTGCGCATCGCCTCCTTTCCCAGGCGCATCACGAGCGGGGACTTGGCCGCGAGCTTGGCGGCCCAGTTGGCGACGAAGGCGTCGAACTCCTCCGGGGGAACCACCCGGTTGACGATCCCCGCCGCGAGCGCCTGCTGCGCGTTCAGGCGCTCGCCCAGCAGCAGCATCTCATTCGCGGTCTTGCGCGGCACGTTGCGGTAGATGAGCGCCATGATCATGAACGGGAACGCGCCCACGTTGATCTCGGGCGTGCCGAAGGTGGCAGCCTCGGAGGCGACGATCAAATCGCAGGCGAGCGCGATCCCCAAGGCTCCCGCCAGGACGTGACCGCGCGCGGCGCACAGCGTGGGCTTGCCCAGCGAGCCGATCAGCTTGAAGAGATCGACGAACAGCTCCGAGCCGAAGTGCTTGTGCACGAGCGGCACGTCTCCCGCGAAGCCGCTGAGGTTGGCGCCCGAGGAGAAGACGCGCTCGTGCGAGGATGCGAGCACTACGCAGCGCACCGCCTCGTCCTCGCGGGCGCTCTGCAACGCGCTGGTGAGGCCGCTCAGGATCTCCACCGACAGCGCGTTGCGGGTGTCGGGTTCGTTCAACGTGATGGTGGCCACGCCATCGGCCACCTCGTAGAGGACGCTCTCCGAAGCCATGGCGCGACTCTAATGATCCCCTATGCCCGGTGTTCCTTCCCCGCCGGCCTCCCCCGGCGACGGCGCGGCAAGTAGGAAGTCCTACTGTTTACTTTTGCGGCTGGGTGCGTTAGCTTCCATGGGCCCACGAGAGAACAAGGAGCCCCACCGATGGCCACCGCCGAGAGCGTCCTGAAGCCCGACTTCCAGACCAAGCGCAAGCACTTCATCTTCAACGAGGACCACGAGCAGCTGCGCGAGTCGATCCGCAACTTCGCGCTCAAGGAGCTGGCACCGCACGCGGCGGAGTGGGAGGAGACGACGTTTCCCAACTGGGTCTTCACGCGCATGGGCGAGCTGGGGCTGCTCGGACTCGACAAGCCCGAGCAGTACGGCGGCCAGGGCGGGGACTACTTCAGCGCGATGGTGCTCGCGGAGGAGATCACCAACGCCAACTGCGGCGGGCTGGCGATGGGCGTGGCGGTGCACACCGACATGGCGATGCCCCCGATCCTCGCGTTCGGCACCGAGGAGCAGAAGCAGGAATGGGTCGTGCCGGCGATCAAGGGCGAGAAGATCCTGTGCCTGGGCATCACCGAGCCCGACGCTGGCAGCGACGTGGCGGGAATCAAGACGCGCGCGGTGCGCGATGGCGATGAGTACGTGATCAACGGCTCCAAGACGTACATCACGAACGGCCACCGCGCCGATGTGATCGTGCTCGTCACGAAGACGGACCCCGATGCGGGCTATGACGGCTTCAGCCTGTTCCTCGTGCCGATGGACGCCCCCGGGGTGATCCGCGAGCAGAAGCTCCAGAAGATGGGGATGCACGCCTCCGACACCGCGCTCTTGGCCTTCCAGGACGTGCGCGTGCCGGCCTCCGCGCTGCTCGGGCAGGAGGGCAAGGGCTTCTACCACATCATGTGGGAGCTCCAGGGCGAGCGCATGATCGGCGCGGCGGGCTGCGTGGCGGCGGCGCAGAAGTGCTTCGATCACACGCTGAAGTACGCGAAGGAGCGCGAAGCGTTCGGCAAGGCGATCGGCCACTTCCAGGTGATCCGCCACAAGTTCGCGGAGATGGCGACGAAGATCGAGGCGGGCCGCCAGCTGGTGTACATGACGGCCTATCGCTTCGCCAACGGCGAGTACCCGGTGCGCGAGATCTCGATGGCGAAGCTGTACACGGCGCGGATGGCCTGCGAAGTGGCCGACGAGTGCATCCAGATCCACGGCGGCGCGGGCTACATGCGCGAGTACAACGTCGAGCGCGTGTGGCGCGACATGCGCCTGAACCGCATCGGCGCGGGCACCGACGAGATCATGCTCGAGGTCATCGGTCGCAGCTACGGGCTTTGATCGACCCGCCCTTCACAGAGGAGCACGAGGAGCTGCGCGCCTCCGCGCGCGGCTTCATCGAACGCGAGCTGACCCCCCACGCGCAGGAGTGGGAGGAGGCGGAATGGTTCCCCGATGAGGTGTTCCACAAGCTCGCGGCGCAGGGCCTGCTGGGCCTGAAGTACCCCGAGGAGCACGGCGGGCAGGGCGGCGATTACCTGCATGAGGCGGTGCTGATCGAGGAGCTGACACGGATCGGCAGCGGCGGCACGGCGGCGGGCATCGGCGCGCACTTGAACATCGCGACACCGCCGATCTGGAAGTTCGGCACAGACGAGCACAAGCGCCGCTATCTGGAGCCGGCCATCAGGGGCGAGAAGATCGGCGCGCTCGCGATCACCGAGCCGGGCGCGGGCAGCGACGTGGCGGCGCTGCGCACCCGCGCCACTCCGGTGGATGGCGGGTGGGTGGTGAACGGCGAGAAGACATACATCACCAACGGGGTGCGCGCGCACTTCATGGTCACGGCCGTGAAGACAACGGAGGAGGGCGGACACCACGGCATCTCCTTCCTGATCGTGGACCGCCAGGAGGGCGTGAGCAGCTCTGCGCTGCACAAGCTCGGATGGCGCGCCTCGGACACCGCGACCATCAGCTTCGAGGACGTCTACGTGCCGGCCGAGAACCTCCTGGGAGCCGAGCACGAGGGGTTCAAGCTGATCATGGCCAACTTCCAGTGGGAGCGCCTGGCGATGGCGCTGGGCGCGGTGGGCGCGATGCGCGCGGCGTGGGAGCGCACGGCGCAGTACGCGCGCGAGCGCCACGCCTTCGGCAAGCCGCTGAGCGGGCACCAGGCGATCCGCCACAAGCTCGCCGATATGGCCACGAGCGTGTATACGTGCCGCTGCGTCACCTACGACGCGCTGCGCCGCTTCGTGGCGGGCGAGAACCCGCTGAAGGAGGTCACGATGGCCAAGCTCCTCACCCAGCGCGCGAGCTTCGAGCTGATGGACGAGTGCCTGCAGATCCACGGCGGCGCTGGGTACATGCGCGAGTACTGGGTGGAGCGCGCCGCGCGCGACGCCCGCCTGGGCCCGATCGGCGGCGGTAGCGACGAGATCATGCGCGAGATCCTCGGG
>JBIOES010000117.1:0-5855 GCA_044446265.1 Solirubrobacterales bacterium | reverse complement strand
GGGGGAATGTGGATCGAGTGCAGCCACAGCTCCCCGTCGCGCAGCGAGGCATAGCCGTCCTTGAGCTGCGCGCCGGACTCGCGCAGGGCCTTGACCTCGGTGCCCTGCAGCTCGACGCCGCACTCCAGCCGCTCCAGCAGCTCATAGCGGTAGGAGGCGTAGCGGTTGGACGCGACGTCGCCGGCGCCGATCTTGCGCTTCTTGGTCTTGGCCATCAACCGAGCCTAGAGGATGCGCGAGAGGCCGTTTCTTGAAGAGGCTCCGCCCCCACGGGGGGCTCCGCGGTGGGCCGCGCTGTGGGGCTCAGGGAGCGCGGGCCAGGTCCACACGGCCCATGGGTGCGTCGACGCGCTTGACGACCACGGAAAGGGGGTCGCCCAGGCGCAGGGTTGCCCCGGAGCGCTCGCCCTGCAGGATGGTGCCCTGGGGGTTGAGGGTCCACCAGTCCCGCTCTTCCCCTATGAAGAGGTTTCGCACGGGCAGCATGCCCTCATAGATCGGGATGCCGTCCCCGTCGCCGTCGCCGTCGCCGTCCCCCTCCCTCTCTCCCGGCCCGTGGCCGAAGGCGATGAAGGCTCCGGCGGAGATCAGCCCGGTGACCTCGCCGGTGAAGGGAGAGTCCCAGCCGCGTTCGAACAGCGCCCGCTCCAGCGCGAAGCAGCTGGCGATGTCGTCGCCGGCGCGCTCGATCTTCATGGCCTCGCGCTCGCGTTCGGAGGTCCACTCCCCCAGCTCGCTCAGCGCCCCGGCGCGTGGAGCCCGCTCAGGAGCGCCGAGCGTGGAGAGCAGCGCGCGGTGGCAGATGAGATCGGGGTAGCGGCGGATGGGAGAGGTGAAGTGGCAGTAGCAGGCAGAGCCCAATCCGGCATGGCCGATGTTGCGGGGCGAGTAGAAGGCCTGCTGAAGAGCGCGCAGCACCAGGGAGGTGAGCGCAAGGCGACCGCCCGATGAGGCCACCGCCGCATCTCCACGGTTGGCACGGGCCGCGATGGAGCGGATGTGACGCTCGACGCGCGCGGAGATGTCGCCCATCAACTCGGCGGCGCGGGTGCGTGAGAGTTGGCGAGGGACCGGCGGGGTGGGTACACCGAGGCTGACCAGCTGGTCGATGAGGCGTTCGACGCTCTCGGCCTCCGGGCGCGGATGGACGCGGTAGAGGCACGGAACGCGCCGCTCGGCGAGGTGTCGGGCGACGGCTTCGTTGGCGGCGATCATCAGGTGCTCGACCAGCCGGTGGGACTCCGTTTGGGTGCGGTGGCGCACCTCGCAGACGTTCCCATCGGAGTCGAAGACGAATTCGGGCTCGGCCTGGTCGAGGGTGAGCGCGCCGGCTCGCGCGGCGCGCGCCTCGCCGAGTGCGGCGGAGGCGGCGCGAGCCGCCGCAAGAGCCTCGCCCCAGGGCTCCTGCGCGGCGGCGCGACCGGCGAAGATCGCGTCGACCTCGTCGTACTCGAGGCGCACGTCGGAGCGGATCAGCGAGCGGTGGAAGGCAGCTCGGGTGACTTGGGAGCCGTGCAGATCGAGCTCCACCGTCACCGCCAGGCGATCGGCCCCGGGCACCAGCGAGCAGGCGTCGTTGGAGAGGGCTCCGGGAAGCATCGGCTCGACGGCGCCGGGAACATAGATGGAGGTGGCGCGGTGGCGCGCCTCGCGGTCGATGAGCGAACCGGGGGGCACGTAGGCGCAGACGTCGGCGATGTGCACCCACACACGCACGCCGCCGCCGGGGAGGCGCTCGGCGGAGAGGGCGTCGTCGAAGTCGCGCGCCGTGAGGGGATCGATCGTGAAGGTGGGCAGGTCGCGCAGGTCGCGCCGGGAAGACGTGGCATGGACATCGAGTCCCCGATCGCGCGCGGCGCGAGCCTCGCGCTCGATGGGCTTCTCGAAGCGGCGCGAGAGACCCCGTTCGCGCATCATCGCCTCGAGCGCCTTGCGCGCGGAGAGGCGCTTCTCCGGCGGCCACGCGACGCTCGCGTTGGCGGATGGGGAGCGACGGATGGGGCTCTTGCCGCGCGCACCAGCACCCGATGAGCCCTTGCCGCGCGCACCACTGCCCGACGAACCCTTCCCTCGCGCGCCACCGCTCGCGCCCTTGCCGCGACGGGGCGTGCCTGCTGAGCCCCGACCGCTCACCGGACCTTCGCGGCGAGCGTGTTCAGCGCGATGTTCAGGCCGGCCGGGGTGTCCACCCGGGCGGCGGGGATGGCCACTTCGGGCTCGATGCCGGCGCCCTGCTTGACCCCGCCGCCCCCGAGGTTGCGCCCGTTGGGAGTGAAGTACTCGCCCACGGTGATATCGAGGGCGCCGCCGTTGGAGAGCGGCTCCTCCTCCTGGAAGACGCCCTTGCCGAAGGTGTGCGTGCCCACGATCGTGGCGCGGTGGTGGTCCTGCAGGGCGGCGGTGACGATCTCCGAGGCGGAGGCGGTGTTGCTGTCCACGAGCACCACCATGGGAACGGAGGCCGAGATCGGATCGCCCTGCGCGGTGAGGATCTGCGAGGGCTGGGTGCGCCCGCGGGTGCTCACCACGATGGCGCCCCGGGGCAGGAAGATGGAGGCGATCAGCTGCGCCTCCTCGACGAGCCCGCCACCATTGGCGCGCAGGTCGAAGACGATGCCGCGGGCGCCGCTGTGCAGCAGGTGTTCAACGGCGTCGCGCACCTCGCCGTGCGCTCCGAGGCTGAACGTCGCCAGGCGCACGACGCCGAGCTTGACGCCCTTCACGGTGCGCATCGCGGAGGCCACCACGGGCTCTGAGATGGTGGCGCGCGTGGCGGTGATGGTGCGCGTCGTCGTGCGCGAACCCTCGCGGTGCTCGATCTCGAGGTGCACTTCGGTGTCGGGCGGTCCCTTGATCAGGGCGGTGTCCTTGATGGAGGAGAGTCCGTTCAGCGAGCGTCCGTTGACGGACACGATCGTGTCTCCCGTCTTCAGGCCCACGCGCGAGGCGGGGGAGCCGTCGAAGACGTGGACTACGACAAGTCCCCGGGAGTGAGGGGCGGGGTCCACCTCCACCCCGATCCCCGTGAAGGAGGCCGGTTCGTTGAAGCCGCGGAATTCGCTGGGGGTGAGATAGTGGGAGAAGCGGTCCCCGAGGCCGGCCACCGCGCCGGCAATCGAGGAGGAGGCGAGCTGGCTCTTGGGCACGGGCCGGTAGTAGTCGTGCGCGATGCGGTCGATCGCTTCGTTGACGGCAAGCGTCTCATGGTCGCGCACGAACACCGAGCGCATGAACGAGGGCAGCTCGTTGGGGTGCCCCCCCAGCCAGATGCCCACGAACAGCAGGAACAGCAGCGCGGCGAGCACGGCGAGCAGCGAGAGCGGTCGGCGAGGGTCCATGGCCCCTCAGAGCCTACGTGCTCAGACCTTGAGGAAGCGTCGCAGCGACAGCCCGGAGCCCAGGGCGGAAACGGCGATCGAGCACCCCATCAGCACCGCGATGAGCAGCGGGAAGGCGATCATGTCGGGTTGGGAGATCAGCTTCACGGTGTTCGCCAGCGGATCCACCAGCGTCACCTTCGCCAGCGCCAGCAGGCCCACCGCCGCGGCTCCCCCGAGCGCGCCCAGGAAGAGCCCCTCCAGCACGAAGGGCCAGCGGATGAACCAGTCGGTGGCGCCCACGAGCTTCATCACCTCGACCTCGCGCCGGCGCGAGAAGAGCGAGAGGCGGATGGTGTTGGAGATCAGCAGCACCGAGGCGAGGATCAGGAGCGCCGCGAGCAGCGCCATCGTGAGCTTGATGACGCGCGTGGCCGAGAGGATGCGATCGGTCTGCGCCTGGCGGTTCTGCACGGAGGCGATCGCGGGGTCGCTCACCAGACGCGTACCGAGTGGACTGCCCGGGTCGAGCTCCGCACGCAGCGCCCCCGTGTCGTTCGGGTTGTCGGGGGTCACCCGGAAGATGTCGGGCAGCGGGTTGTAGCCGATCAGCTGGAATGCCTGCGGGTTGAGCTTGCGCTCTTCTTCGTAGCCCTTCTGCTTGGAGACGAACTGGATGCTCCCGACGTGTCGGGTGTGTTCCAGCTCGCTCTTCACGCGCGCCACTTCCGCTGGGGAGGCGCTGGGAGTCAGGTCGACATCCACCAGCACCCGGCTGCGGATGTCGTTGGCGGCGCCGTTGGTCGCCTGCACCACTGGGATGAACACGCCCAGCACGAGCGTGGTGACGAGCACCGAGGCGAGCGCCGCGAAGGAGGGCACGGCGTTGCGCCGCATCGAGCGAATGGACTCCTTGATGAAGAAGCCCAGGCTCACTGCGCCCCCGAGGCCTTCAGCTCGCGCCGCAGGCGCTGGCCCAGCTCGGCGGTGTTCTCGTCCTGCGGCCCGTAGGAGCCGACGGCCTCGTCACGCACGATCCGCCCGCGCCGCAGCTCGATCACGCGACGGCGCATCTTGTCCACCATCTCGTTGTCGTGCGTGGCCACCAGCACCGTCGTGCCGGCGCGGTTGATGCGGTAGAGCAGCTGCATGATCCCGATCGATGTCTCGGGATCGAGGTTGCCGGTTGGCTCATCGGCCAGCAGCAGCGGCGGGTGCCCCGCAAACGCGCGCGCCACGGCGACGCGCTGCTGCTCGCCCCCGGAGAGCTGGTGCGGGTAGTTGTGCAGCTTCGTCGAGAGTCCCGTGAGCCGCAGGATGTCGGGCAGCTTCGCGCGGATCTGACGGCGGCTGGCGCCCGTCACCTGCAGCGCATAGGCGATGTTGTCGTAGACGGTGCGCGTGGGCAGCAGCTTGAAGTCCTGGAACACCACACCGACGTTGCGCCGGTAGTAGGGGATGCGCTTGCGATCGATCTCCCCAAGGTGACGCCCGGCGACGCGGATGAACCCCTCGGTGGGCTCGAGCTCCTTGATCAAAAGGCGCATCAGCGTGGACTTGCCCGAGCCGGTGGAGCCCACGAGGAACACGAACTCCTGGCGGCTCACCGCGAACGTCGCCCGCTCGAGCCCCACCCCGCCGGGACCGTAGAGCTTGGAGACCCCGCGGAATTCGACCACCGTGTCCGCCCGCGGCGGTGGGCTGAGCGGCGCAGGCGTCTTGACAGGCGGCGAAGCTGCGCGCGCCGGAGCGCGCCTGCGGCGAGCCGCCGCGCGGCCGTGAGTCGAGGTCTCGCTGCCGGGCATCGCGGCGCAGAGTAGCGGCCGCCCGCCCGCCGGCCCGGCGTTTTCCCTGCATGCAACGGGCTTTGCAATAAGGTGGGCGCATGGCTGAGGTCTCCACCACCACCGTCTCCTCCAACGGGCTCCCCATCCACCGTCTAGCGATCCCCGGCACGCGAGCGCTGACGGTGCTCGTGGCCTTCGACGCCGGCGCGCGCACCGAGCGCCCGGAGGAGAACGGGATGGCCCACTTCCTCGAGCACCTGGTGTTCAAGGGGGGCGAGAAGTACCCCTCATACCGCGACGTGAACGAGACGGCGGAGCGCATGGGGGGCGTGCTGAACGCCTACACGAGCCATGACCTGGTGGCCTTTCACATCACCGTCCGCGCGGAGTCCGCGCCGCAGGCGATCGATCTGCTCAGCGACTTCGTCGCGCGTCCGCGCCTCGATGCCGAGGAGCTCGACCGCGAGCGGGGGGTGGTGATCCAGGAGATCAACCGCGCCTACGATCAGCCCGCGACGGTCGCCGAGTACCTGATCGACCGCGCGGCCTTCGGCGAGCACGCGCTCGGGCGCACCGTGCTTGGGCCCGAGGAGAACCTGCGGACGTTCACGCGCGAGGCGATCGTGGCTTTCCGCGAGCGCCGCTGGGCCGGCGCTCGCGGAGGGGCGTTCCTGGCCGGCAACGTCGAGCACCTCCCGCCCGAGCATGAGCTACAGGAGCTGTTCGCCCGCTTCCCAACCCTCCCCACGCC
>JBIOES010000116.1:0-5992 GCA_044446265.1 Solirubrobacterales bacterium | reverse complement strand
GTAGTTGATCACGTGCGTAACGGTCGTGATGTCAAGGCCGCGCGCGGCCACAACGGTGGCCACCAGGATCGGCACACGACCGCCTTTGAACGCGAGCATCACGCCGACGCGCGAGCCCAGGCTCATGTCGCCGTGCAGCGCTCTCACGTTCATGCCGCGATCGCGCAGCGTGCGGAACAGCTGATCGCAGCGGATCTTCGTGCGCACGAACACGATCGTCTGGTTGACGTCCCCGTCCCGCGCCCCAGCGCCCACCTCCGCGCGCAGCACCTCCACCAGCTTGTCCGGCTTCTCGCGCGCGTCCACCGGCAGCTGGAACTGCGCGACGGTGTCGATCGTCAGCGTCGCCGCCTCGACCTTGATCGTCACCGGTTCATAGAGGTACCCATCGGCCAGCTTGCGGATCGGCGGCGGCATCGTCGCCGAGAACAGCGCCGTCTGGCGGCCCGAGGGGGTCATCGAGAGGATCCTCTCGACATCCTCCAGGAAGCCCAGATCGAGCATCTCATCGGCCTCGTCGAGCACCATGAAGCGGCAGTCGTGCAGCACGAGGGAGTGGCGCGAGATCAGATCGAGCACGCGTCCAACGGTCCCCACCACGATGTGCCCGCCCGCGCGCAGCTGCGCCTGCTGGGTGCGAATCGGAGCGCCTCCGAAGACCGCCACCACGTCCACCCCGCTGTGCGCGCCGTAGGTGCGCAGCGCCTGCGTAACCTGGATGCACAGCTCGCGCGTGGGCGTCAGCACGAGCGCCTGCACCTCGCGCACCTCCGGGTCGATGTACTGCACGATCGGCAGCCCGAAGGCGGCCGTCTTGCCCGTTCCGGTCTGCGCCTGGCCGATCACATCGCGGCCTTCCAAGAGCGGCGGGATCGCCTGCTCCTGGATCGGCGAGGGCGACTCGTAGCCCACATCGCGCAGCGCGTGGAGGGTCTGCTCGGAGAGGCCGAGCTCGGCGAAGGTCTTGCTCACGGGCAGCAGCTTACGGGGTACGGGCTCTCAGACCGTTGGATCCAGCAGCAGCTTGCCCCCCGGAGGGTGGCCGTCGCAGACGGCCGGGCCCCTCCGTCCACCAATCATTCGGTCGGGTCCAGCAACAACTTCCCGACCGACCGTCGCTCGCGCATGTCGATCTGCGCCTGAGCGGCCTGCGCGAGAGGGTATGTGTGTCCGACCACTGCGCGCACCTCCCCGTTCGCGGCCAAGGCGAAGAGCTCCGCCAGCGGCTCGCCCCACATCCCCGGCTGTCCGAGACAATGGAAGAGGTAGAACCCGACCACCGAGCGGGAGTGACGCAGCAGCGAGCCGCTCGACACCCGGTTGGGCTCCTGCGAGGCGATCCCGCAGACCACGATGCGGCCGAAGTGGGCAAGCGCGCGGTAGGAGGCGTCGAACACTGCGCCGCCGGCCATCTCGAAGACGACATCGACCTCCTCGCCGCCGTTGGCCTCGATCAGGCGCTCGGGCAGGGTCTCGACGGGCTCGGAGTCGATCGCCACGTCCGCCCCCAGCTCCAGGGCCAGCGCGCGCTTGTCCTCGCTGGAGGCCACCGCGATCGTCCGTCCCGCGCCGAGCGGGCGCCCGAGCTGCACCGCGAGCGAGCCCACACCGCCCGCCGCGGCGTGCACGACGACGCTCTCCCCCCGCGCCACCCGGCCCGCGGTGCGGTAGAGGTGCCAGGCGGTGAGCCCCTGCACCATCAATGCCAGCGCCGTGCCGTCGTCGAGGCCGTTGGGGAGCGCAACGACCAGATCGGCGGGAGCCTTGGCGTACTCCGCATAGCCGCCGCTCGGCGTGAGCGCCACGACGCGCTCGCCGGTGTCCTCGCGCACCCCCGCCACCTCCCTGCCGGGGACGAGCGGCAGCGTGGCCTTCTGCACATAGGAGTTGGTGCGCGTGTGCACATCCGCGAAGTTCATCCCCGCGCGCGTAACGCGGATCAGCACCTCATCGGGTGCTGGCTCGGGCAGGGGCAGCTCCACGAGCTGGAGCACCTCCGGACCTCCGAACTCGTTCATCTGGATCGCTCGCATCGGGATGAGGCTATAGGGTCCGGGGCCATGTCCATCACCGTGGTGGGATCGATCGCCTATGACACCGTGACGACGCCCTTCGGCGAGCGCAACCGGATGCTGGGCGGCGCGGCGGTGCACTTCGCGCTGGCGGCCTCCTTCTTCGAAGAGGTGCGGGTGGTGGGCCCGGTGGGGGAGGACTTCGGCGAGCACGAGCTCGACGTGATGCGCAACCGCGGCGTGGACGTATCGGATGTCGAGCGCATCCCCGGCGGCAAGACGTTCTTCTGGCGCGGCAAGTACGGCTGGGATCTGAACTCGCGCGAGACGCTCGATACGCAGCTGGGGGTGTTCGAGGGCTTCCAGCCCAAGCTCTCGCAGGCTTCGCTCGAAAGCGACGTGCTGTTCCTAGCCAACATCCAGCCCGATCTGCAGCGCGAAGTGCGCGCGCAGCTGCCCAACGCGCGGTTCGTGGCGCTGGACTCGATGAACCTGTGGATCGAAGCGGCGCGGGAGTCGCTGGTGAGGGCGATCAGGGAGTGCGACTGCCTGATCCTCAACGACTCCGAGCTGCGCCAGCTCACGGGCAAGGCCAGCCTGTATGCGGCGGCGCGGGAGATCCTCGAGTGGGACCCTCCCCACCCGCGCGTGATCGTGGCCAAGCAGGGGGAGTACGGCGCCGCGCTGGTCACCAGCGAGGGCTTCTTCTCGCTGCCCGCCTTCCCATTGGAGACGGTGATGGACCCCACCGGCGCGGGCGACACCTTCGCGGGTGGCTTCGTGGGCTACCTGGCGGCGCACTCCGATCAGGAGCTCACCCAGGATCTGCTGCGCCAGGCGATGGCGCACGGCACCGCGCTCGCCTCCTTCAACGTCGAAAAGTTCGGCACCGATCGCATCGAGAAGCTCTCCGGCGGGGAGATCGTCGCGCGGGTGCGCCAGCTGCGCGAGTTCACGCAGTTCTCCGCGGCCGCGCTGCCGCTGCGCGACTGACGGCCGGCTCTCGCAACCCCGCTGGGGGTCAACCCCGCCGCGGGAAACCCGCCTTGTCTCTGCGGGGTTTCCGGTATACCCTGGAGGAGAGTGGATGCTTGGACCTTCATCTGGCTGATGGCGATCCTGAAGATCCCCGTCGTGGCGCTGTTCCTGCTGGTGCGATGGGCGATCCGTCAGGAGCCGATCGAGGGGCCCGCGAGCGACGAGGACGGCGGCATCTCCGTCGATCCGCGCGGACCGCGCCACCCCAGCCATCCACGGCCACGTCTGCCGCGCAGCCCGCGCCGCGGCCCGCACCGGGGGCTCCCCGTGCCCGCTTCTCCCCCGCGAGTGCGCGCCGTGGTGGCGCACGCGCGCTTGGCGCAGCGCACACACGCTTGACGCGCGTACTCGACGCACCAGGCCGGGCGCCGAGAGTCGCTACGGTGTAACCAAGAACGCGCTCTGCGCCAGGCGGTGTCGGCCGACCTCGATCGGCGAGGCGCTCAAAGCACGTTTTAGACCCGTTGATAGGAGGAAAGATGAGCACCGAGACGCAGACGGGCGCACATGGGGAGGCTGTGCGGCACGCATCCAACGGCGCCGGCGCGAGCGAGACGCTGAGCGTAACCGACAACCGCACGGGCAGGACGTATGAGCTGCCCATATCCGATGGCACCGTACGCGCGATGGACCTGCGCCAGATCAAGACCGACGAGGCGGACTTCGGGCTGATGGCGTACGACCCTGCGTACACCAACACCGCGTCGTGTCGCAGCGCGATCACCTACATCGACGGCGACGCGGGCATCCTCGAACACCGCGGCTACTCGATCGAGCAGCTGTGCGAGCACTCCTCCTACCTGGAGGTCGCCTATCTACTGATCCACGGCGAGCTGCCCACCGCGGCGCAGCTGGATGAGTGGGTACACGAGATCACGATCCACACGTTCGTGCACGAGAACGTGAAGGACTTCATGCAGGGCTTCCGCTACGACGCCAACCCGATGGGGATGCTGGTGGCCTCGGTGGGCGCGCTCTCGACGTTCTACCCCGACGCCAACCAGATCCACGAGGAGGACGTGCGCGCGATCCAGATCATCCGCCTGCTCGCGAAGATGCCCACGCTGGCGGCATTCGCGTTCCGCCACACATGGGCCAGCCGTATGTATACCCCGACAACGACCTGCGCTACGCGGGCAACGTCCTGGGGATGATGTACAAGATGACCGAGCTCAAGTACGAGCCCGATCCGCGGCTGGCGCGCGCGCTCGACGTCCTCTTCATCCTGCACGCCGATCACGAGCAGAACGCCTCCACGAGCGCGGTGCGCTCGGTGGGCTCCACGCAGGTGGACCCCTACTCCGCGGTGGCCGCCGGCGTGGCGGCGCTGTACGGGCCGCTGCACGGAGGCGCCAACGAGCAGGCGCTGCGCATGCTGCGGAGGATCGAGTCGGTGGACAACATCCCCGCCTTCCTGGAGGGCGTGAAGGCCGGCAAAGAGCGCCTGATGGGCTTCGGACACCGCGTCTACAGGAACTACGACCCCCGCGCGCGCATCATCCGCAAGCACCTCGACGCCGTCTTCGAGGTGCGCGGCACGAGCCCCCTGCTGGACATCGCCACCGAGCTCGAGAAGCGGGCGCTCGACGACGAGTACTTCACCTCGCGCAAGCTCTACCCCAACGTCGACTTCTACTCGGGCCTCATCTACGAGGCGCTCGGCCTGCCCGTGGCGATGTTCCCGGTGATGTTCGCGATCGGGCGCACCTCCGGCTGGATCGCGCAGTGGTTGGAGATGGTCAAAGACTCCGAGCAGAAGATCGCCCGCCCGCGCCAGATCTACACGGGCGAGCGCGAGCGCACGTACGTGCCGCTGGCGCAGCGGGGGTAGCCGGAGCCCGCAGAGAGCCGGCGGCCTCCGGTCCTCCAGTCTCCGCCGGCCGCTGCGATCATCGGGGGATGAACGGCAAGTGGACCCTCACGGTGCGCGACGGCCCGCGCGTGGGGCACAAGCGCTTTGAGAGCCTCAGCGAGACGGTGGAGGCGATGGAGCGCGAGCTCGACGAGCTGATCCCCACGGCCAAACGACGCGCCGGCCGATCTCCGATCGGTCACCTCGCGGGCAAGCGCTTCGACGCCGCGCGCCAGGTCGCGGTGCGCGCCGAAGTCGCCGGCCCGGGGGGTTGGCTGGGTGGTGTGCGCGGCGGCGTCGATATGCGCGGGGACGGCTCGATCGAGGCATACACCGGGCGCCTGCGGCGGCGGTTGGTGGAGCTGCGGACGGGCGAGACTGCCTATGAGGGGCTGAGGCGGGCGCTGGAGGAGGGGACCTGAGTCAGAGCGCCAGCGTGGCCCCGTGCCGGCGCAGCCACTCGCGATCCTCCGCGTAGCGCGGGCAGCGGCGCTCCAGGAGCGCCCAGAAACGAGGCGAGTGATCGAGCACCTCCAGGTGGCAGACCTCGTGCCAGACGACGTAGTCCAGGACGCTCTCGGGCGCCAGCAGCAGGCGCCAGTTGAAGCTCATGCGCCCAGTGGCCGAGCAGGAGGCCCAGCGGGTGCGCTGGGCGCGGATCGTCAGGTCTCGGTAGGGCGTGCCCGCGAGCGTGGTGGCCCGATCCAGGCGCGCGGCGATCTCCAGGCGCGCCATGCGCCTGTAGTAACGCTCCAGGGCGGGCCGCGGATCATCTGCGGGCACCAGCAGGCGAGGACCCTGGCGGTGCACGCGCCGGCGCCCCTGCTGAGGGTGCAGCTCCAGGGTCAAACCCAGATAGGGGACGGTGGCGCCCCGCTCGGCGATCTGGGTCAGCACGCCCTGGGCCTCGGAGAGCCGGCGTTCGATCCAGGGGCGCAGCTCGACCACGGCCGCCGCGGCGGCGTGCTCGGGGGCGCGGGTGGGAAGCACCACCTCGACGCCCGCGTGGGCATGCACGTTTACGCGCACCCGCCGCGCGCGGGTGGAGCGGCGGATGGTGTAGGGGATCTCGCCGTGCATCGCCCGTGAG
>JBIOES010000115.1:0-6150 GCA_044446265.1 Solirubrobacterales bacterium | reverse complement strand
GAGACGGCGATGGAGACGTATTCGACTGACCACAGCGGCGAATACACCGGTGCGACGCTGGCCGAACTCCAGGCGATCGAGCCGACCCTGAGCGACACAACGAGCGCCGTTCTGGGTGCACCGACGGGCGTGGCCAGCAACGCCTACACGGTCACCTCGACCTCGAAGTCCGGCACCACGTTCTCGATCCAACGCACCGCCGCGGGCGCCGTCGTCCGCACCTGCTCGGTCGCGAAGAAGGGTGGCTGCCTCACCGGGGGGACGTGGTAACGCCGATGCTCTCTCGACCACGTCAGCGCTTGAAGCACGAGGGTGGTTTCACGCTCATCGAGCTTCTGGTTGTGATCCTGATCATCGGTATTCTGGCCGCGATCGCCATCCCGGCGTTCTTGAACCAGAAGAGCAAGGCGACTGACTCCACCGCGAAGGTGCAGGCGCGCAACGCGGAGATCGCAGCCGAGACGGTTTCGACCGAAAACGATGGGAGCTATGCGAGCGTCTCGGTCGCAAATCTCAAGACCGTGGATCCTTCGCTCAACGACACCACCCAAGCCGCGCTGACGGGCGCCGAAGAAAAGAGCGCCGGCAAGGGCTACAAGGTCACCTCGACCTCCAGGTCGGGCGCGACGTTCTCGATCGAACGCGAAGAAAACGGCGCGGTCAAGCGCACGTGCACGCCCGCGAGCGGCACCAATCGCGGCGGCTGCCTCACCGGCAACACCTGGTAGCGCGGCTCAACCCTGAGCTCGCGCCTGCCGATCCCACTCCCATGGAGGCCACCTTCGCAGGCGTGCTGGGCGCAATCGTCGGCTCGTTCCTAAACGTGGTGGCTTACCGCCTGCCGCGCCGTGAGTCTTTGATCGCTCCTGCCTCGCACTGCCCCTCCTGCAACACCCCAGTCAGACCGTACGACAACGTTCCGATCCTCTCCTGGTTGCTGCTGCGGGGGCGCTGTCGCAGCTGCAAGGCGCGTATATCCCCGCGCTACCCGCTGATCGAGGCGGGCGCGGCGCTGCTGTGCATCGGCGCGGTGCTGACCCACGACACCGCGGCGGGGATCGCGCTGTCGATTGCGCTCGTGCTGCTGCTCGTGCCAGCGGCGGTGATCGACCTCGAATACCGCATCATCCCCAACAAGCTGACCGCCACCGGGGTCGTCCTGGCGCTGGTGCTGGGCACCGCGCTCGATCCGGCGGGGGAGCCGGTGCGGCTGATCGCGGGTGCGGCGGCGGGCGGGTTCTTCCTGCTCGCTGCGCTGGCCTATCCCGGCGGGATGGGCATGGGCGACGTCAAGCTGGCCGCGATGATGGGGCTCTTCCTCGGCGCGGCCGTGGCGCCCGCGATCCTGATCGCGCTGGTGGCGGGCGTATCGGTGGGCGCGGCGATCGTCGCGCACAAGGGGCAGAAGGCGGGACGCAAGACGGCGGTGCCCTTCGGTCCCTTCCTCGCACTGGGCGGTTTCGTCGCGGTACTCGCCGGGCAGCCGATCGTCGATTGGTACACGAGCACCTTCCTGCATTAGTCGGCCCAGCTGGGCCGTGCCTTCCGGGGTTTGAGCGTGGGGGCCGCTCGACCGATATCGCGGGCGTGGCAACTCAGGATCGCCATCCGGCTCGCGCGCGGCCCGTAACGGCGGCGCGGCGCGAGACCTTCCAGCGCTGGCTACCGGCGATGGCGCTGGCCGTCGCGGCGATCTCGGTGTGGAGCGCGTGGGCTGACAGCCGCTGGCAGGCGATCGGCGGTGGGGACTATTCGAAGGACTACGCGCCCTCGATGAACGCGCTCCTGGACGGGCACCTCGGCGCCTTCTTCGCCAACCTGCCGACGAACGGCGCGGGAGGTTCGGTGCTGCTGCGGGCGCCGTTCGCTGGGCTGGGCAAGATCCTGGCTGGCGACCAGCTCGCGATCTTCAGGTTCGGGACGCTGGCGTGCCTGCTCGCGCTCGGCGCGGTGGGACTGTGGCTCGCCCGGGAGATGCGTCGTCGCGGGACCCCGCCGGCTACGTGCGTCGGTGTGATCGCGCTCTACGCGTGCACGCCTGCGTTGCTGGAGGCCGTGTTCTACGGCCATCCCGAGGAGCCGCTCGGGGCGGCCCTTGCCATCGCCGCGGTTCTGCTGGCGGGAGCGGACCGCCCACTCCTCGCCGGGGTCCTGCTCGGCGCGGCGGTGATCAACAAGCCGTGGGGTGTCCTGGCGATCGGCCCGGTGCTGCTGTGCGCGCCGGAGCGGTGGAGGCGCGTCCTCCTGCCCTCGGGGGCGATCCTCGGCGTCTGGCTCCTCAGCTCAGCGCTGGTCGCGCCCGTGCGGCTGCTGCTCTCTGTTCACGGCGCGGAGACGTCGATCGTCGCCCACCCGCAGGATTTGTGGTGGCCGCTGGCTCACACGGTCGGTCTCTACACCCTGCCGCCGGCGATCCTCTCCGCCCACGCACGGCAGCTCGCCGTCGTGCTCGCGCTGGCGACCGCGGCGGCGCTCGCACTCCGCACCCGCCGCTCCCATACGCCGGTCGGTGTCGAGCGCTGCCTCGCGCTGCTCGCGTTCGGCTTCGCGCTGCGATGCCTGCTGGAGCCATCGCCGCACGACTACTACCTGCTGCCGTTCGTGGTCGCGCTCGCCGCCTGGGAGGTGCGCGCCCGCGGTTCGGTTGCCGTATCGCTCACCGCCGCGATCCTGCTGGCGCTGGACTTCAGACGACTCGAAGAAGTGACGGCGACCGTCCCCTTCCTGGTCTACCTGGCGGTGATGTTTCCGGTCTGCGCTCTGCTGCTGGCCAGCATGTTCGGCAGCTCGGCCGATCGCTCCAGCCCGGGCAAGATCGCGCGCCGACGGGCAGGCCACGTCGATGGCCTCAGCGGTGGTTTCGCTTAGCACGATCCGTTGCACGCTGCGCGGATTTGGACGAATGGTCAACGGTCCAAATTGCCCCTTCAGGGAATGGACGGAAAGGCCGATGACCCTGGCGTGTACCGCAGGGCGCGGAACCTGCCTTCCAAGATGCCCAGAATCCCGAAACCAAACCTCAATGTGAGCCTCCGCCGCAGCCGTGGCGGGGCGGATCTGGTCGGCCTGGACATCCAGCCGGGCTACGTAGCGGCCGTGCAGGCGCATGTGAACGGCTCGATCGTGCTGCGCCACGCCGCGGGCGCTCCACTCGCGCCGGACACGATCCGCGAAGGCGAGGTGCTCGACGAGGGCCTGCTCTCGGAGACGCTGCGCGAGGTGTTCCGCGACGATCGCCTGGGCAGGCGCGTGCGGGTGGGCGTCGCCAACCAGCGCACCGTGCTGCGCGTGCTCGAGCTGCCTCCCGTCACCGACCGCAAGGAGCTC
Source organism: Solirubrobacterales bacterium (assembly GCA_044446265.1). Lineage (GTDB taxonomy): Bacteria > Actinomycetota > Thermoleophilia > Solirubrobacterales > Solirubrobacteraceae > Palsa-744. Next base: position 2,823 of record JBIOES010000115.1, on the reverse strand, counting down.
GCGGCGGCGGTGCGCTTCCAAGCCGAGGACCAGATTCCGATGCCGCTCTCCAACGCCGTGCTGGACTTCCAGTCGCTCGGCGAGGTCGATACGCCCAACGGGCTGCGCCAGCGCGTGATCGTCGTGGCCGCCCAGCGCGACATGGTCGAAAAGCTGCTCGCCGCCGTGCGCGACGCCGGACTGCGTCCGGAGGGCGTCGATCTGTCGGCGTTCGCGCTGATTCGCTCGCTCTACCGCAGCGGCTCGGAGTCCCAGGGGCGCGTGCTCTACCTGAACGTCGGCGGCCTCACGAACATGGCGATCGCCGAGGGTCTCGTGTGCCGCTTCACCCGCGTGGTGGGTGGCGGCCTGGAGGCGATGGCCTCCGAAGTGGCCGAGCGCCGCGGCATCCCGCTCGTGGAGGCACGCGCGCTGCTCGCCGCGCTCGACCTGCGCCCCGCCGAGCCCGAGGTCGTGCCCGTGCCCGAGCCCGCGGCGGCCGTGGTCGAGGAGAGCGCCGCCGAGGAGCCCCAGGACGACGAGGACGAGGACGAGCCGATGGTGGACTTCCACGAGGGCTTCGGCACACCGCCCGAGCCCGAGGTCGTAGAGACATGGGCGCTCGCCCAGGACCCTCATGCCGCCGCCTCCGCCGATGAGGCCAACGCGACCGCCGCCCCGGCCGAGGAGGCCCACGCCGAGGCTGAGGGACGCGAGCACAGCGACAGCGACGAGGAGGAGGACGAGAGCCGCTCCAACGTCGCCGGCCTCACCGAGGAGGACGTGCGCGCGGTGCTCGAGAACGGCATCCGCGAGATCGTCGGCGACGTGCGCAACTCGCTCGACTTCCACCGCTCCCAGGATGGTGGCGGCGACGTCACGAGCGTCGTGCTGAGCGGACCCGCGTTGCAGATTCCCGGCTTCGCCGACATGCTCGAGGCGGACCTTGGCCTTGCCGTGCGCCGCCAGAGCGTGCAGCTTGCAGATCAGGGCGGACTCGGCGGCCTTTCCGCCGACCATCTCACGATCGCCGCTGGACTGGCCGCTGAGGAGGTGCACTCGTGAAGGCTGTAAACCTGATCCCCTCCGACCAGCGCGGAGGCGGCGGCAGCGTCACGGGCGAGTCCGATGGCGGCGCCTTCATCGTCGTCGGCCTGCTTGCCGGGCTGGCCGTGTTGGCGCTGCTCTACGGGGTCTCGCGCCACCAGGTCTCGAGCCGCGAAGGCGAAGTGGCGAGCGTCACCGCGCAGGCGCAGGCCACGCAGGCGCGCGCCACCCAGCTCGCACCCTATGTGAGCTTCAAGGCGACCTACCAGACGCGCCTGCAGGCCGTCTCGCAGCTCGTGGGCACCCGCTTCGACTGGGCCCACGCGATCCACGAGATCGGCCGCGTGCTCCCCAAGGACGCCGCGCTGAGCTCCGTGCACGGCACGATCGGCTCGGCCACGGGTTCCTCCTCCTCTTCCTCATCCACGCCGGCAGCCCCGGGGACCATCAGCTCGGCGACCCCCCCCGGGACCGTTCCGGTGTTCTCACTCGCCGGCTGCGCGACCACGCAGTCGGAGGTCGCCGAGACGCTTCAGCGCCTGCGCCTGATCGACGGCGTGAGCGCCGTCACGCTGCAGAGCTCCACCAAGTCCACCACCGGCTCCAGCGGTGGGAGCGCTGGGAGCGGAGGGTGCCCTTCGCACGACCCCGCGTTCGCGATCCAGGTCGACTTCACACCGCTGCCCGCGCCCGCCGCGCCCGCCGCGACGCCCACCGCGTCGACCGCGTCCGCCACGGTGCCCGGGGCTGCCGCGACAGCGCCTGCCGCCAGCACGACCCCGGCCAGCTCAACCGCGAGCGGAGGTGCATGATGACAACGCGCGATCGGCTTGTGCTGCTGGGACTCGTCGCGCTCGGCCTGCTCGCCGCAGGGTGGCTGCTCGTGGTCTCCCCCGAGCGCAACAAGGCCGCCCAGCTCGACTCGCAGGTGAACGGCGCCAAGGCGCAGCTTGCAACCGCCCAGGGCCAGCTCGCCGAAGCGCAGAGCGACGAGGCTCAGTACTCCACCGCCTACGCCTCGATCGTGCGCCTCGGACAGGCCGTGCCGGCCGACCAGCAGGTGCCCTCGCTGGTGTATGAGCTCGATCAGGCCTCCAACGGCAAGAACGTCGAATTCAACTCGATCTCCTCGACCGCCGCGAGCGGCGGCTCATCGAGTGCGCCGGCAGCCGGCGCAGCAGCAGCCGCCGCCACGGCGTCCGCGGGCTTCACGCAGATGCCCTTCACGTTCGTCTTCGAAGGCACCTACGTGGAGCTCTACCACCTGCTCAACCAGGTTCAGGGCTTCACCGTGCAGAGCGCCTCGGGCACCGTGCGCGTGAGCGGTCGCCTGCTCACGATCCAGAGCACCAACCTCGAACTCCCGAGCACGAGCTCCGAAGAATCGAAGAGCGCCAAGAGCTCGAGCTCCTCCGCGAGCACGCTCGCCAAGGAAGCCGAACAGGCCAAGCTGAAGGGCACCATCACCGCCACCGCCTATGTGCTGCCCGCCGGGCAGGGCCTCACGGGCGGCGCGACTCCGGCAGGACCCGCGGGCGCGCCCACCCAGGCGGTCTCGGGCCCGAGCGCCTCGCACCCCTCCACCGCTCCTGCGGCCGTCGTGAAGGTGACACCGTGAACAACCTGCTCGAGATGCTCAAGTCGCTGAAGAACGACCTGCTCGGACGGCGCCTGCTGCCGTTCGTGGCGCTCGCCGGCGTGGCGCTGCTCGGCGGCGTCGCCTACGCCGTGCTCGCCGGCGGCTCCTCGAGCTCCTCCACCACTGTTGCGGCGATCCCGGCGCTGCCGCCCGCCCCG
>JBIOES010000114.1:0-6192 GCA_044446265.1 Solirubrobacterales bacterium | reverse complement strand
TCCCCTCGGGCTCAGAGAGGGTGGCGCAGCCGGCCGTCCGGCCGGCTGCGCCCTCTTTTCCCATCAGACGTGCAACGGTCCGGCCTCGATCGACGCCTCGCGCGCGGGCGCCGTACGCCCTCCCGGCTCTTCGCGCCAGCGCGCCACCGTGCGGCGCAGCTGGAAGTACGCAACCACGCCCGGCACCGTCGGCAGCCAGAAGGAGATGCCGCGATATGCCAGCACCGCGAGCACCGCGAGGTGGAATTCCACGCCGAAGGCCACCAGCGCGCCGATCATGCCGCCCTCCACGCCGCCGATGCCGCCCGGAACGGGCAGCAGGTTGCCGAACATCCCCACGAAGTAGGCCATCCAGATGACCGTGAAGGGCGGCGCTTGCCCGAAGGCGTGGAAGCACGCCCATAGCACGCAGATTTCAAAGCCCCACCACGCGGGCGCCCCCAGCAGGCGCGGATCGCGCGTGCGCACGAGCGCGATCGCGGTCCGCACCCCGCTGGCCGCAAGCGCCGGCGCCGTCGCCAGGCGCGCCGTCCAGTGCGCGAGGCGCCCCGAGCCTTCCGCCCAGCGCGCAAGGCGGCGCTCGATGTCTTGGGGGCAGCAGCGTCACCGCGCCGCCCACCACGAGCAGCAGGCCCCCCACGATCGCGGGCACGATCGTGATCGCGAACGACCCGCCCCCTGGGAACAAACCCGTTCCCAGGCCCACGCCGGCGAGCACCAGCGAAACGGCGTAGATCACGTACAGCAGCACGAGGAAGGCCACCATCCGGCACGCCACCAGCCGCGCCTCCATGCCCGAGCGCCGCAGCGCCCACGCCGTCAGCGCCACCCCCCCGGCGCCGGCGGTGGCGAACAGCCGCGTCGCCACCACGCTCGTCATCGTGATCAGGTAGCTCTCGCGCCAGCCGATCCGGCTGTGCGGGGCGGGCGGGTCCCTATCAACGAACACCGCTTGGAAGAGCACCACGTAGGCCGCGAACGACAGCGCCTCCAGGATCACCCCCGCCGCGATCCACCAGCGCTCGGCGCCCTCGATGCCGTGCACCGTCGTGCCCACGCTCGAGATCTTCGGCAGCACGAAGTAGAAGAAGCCGATCGCCGAGAGCACGAACAGCGCGCCTGCGATCACGCGCCTGCGCGTGAACTGGACGCCGGGCATCTCCTCCTCGTGGACCATCTGCTCCACGTCCGTCTCCGCCTCTCGCTGAACGCTATCCAGGCTCATTGCGCGGTTGGGCGGGTGGGGACCCGATCCTTCGTGGGCGCCCGCTCCTCGCCCAGCCACCGTTTCGGCAGAACGCGGCAAACCCTCACTTCGCGGCCCCTCGCGGGCCGGCTCTGCCGGTCCTCTCCTCCATTCAAACCACCTACCGTCCCCCATGCGCAACGGCCTCCAGCGCGGCCAGCCCACGTCCCACTCCAACCAGCGCCGGGCCCGCGCGGGGCCCCCAGCGCCGCACGCCCGCCGTCAGCGCGGCGCCCGCGAGCAGATCGATCGCGTAGTGCTCGCCCAGATACACCAGCGCGAAGCCCAGCGTCGAGGCGTACGCCCAGCCCAGCGCGCCGGCCAGCAGTCCGCCCTCGGCGAGCAGGGACGCGGCCATCACGGACGTAGCGAAGTGCAATGAGGGCATTGCGGCCAATGGATTGCCTCCAAGGACACTGTAGAGGGGGCCCCAGCCGTCCCTCCAGAAGAACTCCCCGTACTCCACCATCAGGCGCCGCACCGAGGGGTGGTGCGCGACGTCGCGGCCCGCCACCGACGCCGCGTACCAGGGCGGCGCGGTGGGCAGCACCCAGTACACCATCGCGCCGATATCGAACACTGCGTACGTCATCACCGCCGCGCGCGGAAAGCGTCCGGGGTGGCGCGCCAGGATGTACGCCAGCGTCCCGTGGGGCACCATGAACCACACCCAGTGCGTCCACACGAGCGCCTTGTCCATCCCGCGCCACTCGATGCCCTCTGGCCCCACACGCGCCAGCCTGCGCTGCAGGCGCACCGTGGGCAGCTCCCCCAGCCCAAGCACGCGGTCGATGTCGATCGGGTAGTCGATCCGCACCCGTCCCGCCTGGCGCTCGGAGTCATCGTTGGGGGTCTTGTACGCCGCCACGTACGCCCACATTTGCAGCGCGCACACCGCTACGTCGCGCCGGCGCGAGCGGCGCACCGCGATCGAGAGCGCCACGGGCGCGGCGAACGCCACGCTCTGCATCAGCAGGGGCGGCGCCGGAACCCGTCTGCGCACCAGCGGAGCCGCGACGCCCGCCGCCACCACTGCCCAGGCGGTTGCTCGAATGGCCCTCGCGCCCCGCACTGCGGGCGGAGTATATGCCTGCCCATCGGCCCACCCCGGCTCCGAGGGCTCCCGCGCTACCTGCGGGCGGCTTCAGCCCACCCCTGCCCCGAGCGCTCCGCGTGGCTCGCGGGCGGCGGCCTCCACGAGGGCTTTGACGACAGTACTCGCAGGATCGGCCTCGGGGTGCCACTGCACGCCCAGCATGAAGGACGACTCCCCCTGTCCGTCGCTGGTGGGATCGGCACGGGGCCGATCGAGCTCGATCGCCTCGGGCAGCTCGTCGATCGTCGAGTACCCGGTCACCTTCAACCCCTCCCCCACCCGATCCACGCCCTGGTGGTGGTGGGACTTGGTGGCATGCACCGTCTCCCCCGCCGCGCGCGCCGCCAGCGAGCCCTCCAGCAGGCGCACGTCGTGATCGGCGTCCTCGAAGCTCCCCGGTACGCGGCAGTGCTCGTGGTGACCCATGCGCTCGGGCAGATCCTGGAACAGCGTGCCCCCGAAGGCCACGTTGATCAGCTGCATCCCGCGGCAGATACCGAGCACCGGCACCCCGCGCGCGATCGCCTCGCGCACGAGCGCGATTTCGAAGGCATCGCGCTCGGGCACCGGATCCTGGGTCTCGGAGTGGCGCTCCTGGCCGTAGGCGGCCGGATCGATATCCGCTCCCCCCGCCAGCAGCAGTCCATCGATCGCCTCCAGCGCTTCGGTGGGATCCTCAGTCAAATACACGTCGGGCGGCAGCAGCAGAGCCATCCCCCCCGCGCGCTGCACGGCGTCGATGTAGCTGCGGGGCAGCAGCGCGGCCTGCTGATCCCACACGCTCCACTGGGCGCGCTCCAGGGCAGTGCAGACGCCGATCTTTGGCCTGGCCATCCATACACCATATGGCTCCCGGCAGGATAGATGGTGGGTTGAGGTGGTCGGGCCGTGGATGGCAGACGTCGCACGCGAGCGCAGACGTGCTGGTAGCACGGCGAGCATCGCGGGTGGCGTCTGACGCCGCGGAACGGCCGCATCAATCCCGCCAGATATGCTGGCGGGGGCCCAAGATCTGCGGCCCCGCGATGGGCACATCGAGGGACACATCGGCACCCGCGCGCGAGGAGAGAACCAACATGAGCCAGGCCCCCACCACCCTCGAGACCGTCAACGTCTCCGTCTCCGACGATGTCGCTACGATCGAGCTCAATCGCCCGCAGGCGCTCAACGCCTGGAACCACCAGTTCGGGCACGACCTGCTCACCGCCCTTCGCCAGGTCGCCGAGGACGAGGCGGCGCGCGCCGTGCTCATCACCGGCGCCGGCCGCGCCTTCTCCTCGGGCGCCGACCTGAAGGACGTCAGCGGCGGCCAGCTCACCCCCTCCGGGCGCCCGGACGTGTACACCACGCTCACCGAGCGCTACCACCCGATCATGCACGCGATCCGCGAGATGCCAAAGCCGGTGGTGGCCGCCGTCAACGGCCCCGCCGTGGGCATCGGCTGCTCGCTCGCGCTGTGCTGCGATCTGGTGGTTGCCAGCGCAGGCGCCTACTTCCTGCTCGCCTTCGTCAACATCGGGCTGGTTCCCGATGGGGGCTCCTCGCTGTTCGTCCCCGCGCGCGTCGGCGCAGCGCGCGCCGCGGAGATGGCGATGCTCGGGGAGCGCATCGGAGCCGAGCAGGCGCTCGCCTGGGGGCTGATCAACCGCGTCGTCCCCGAGGAGCGCTTCCGCGAGGAGGTCGCCTCGCTGGGGGCGCGCCTGGCCGCCGGCCCCACGCGCTCCTACGCCGCCGCCAAGCGCCTGCTCAACAGGCGCATCTACGCCGGCATGGCCGAGCAGCTCGATCTGGAGGCGCAGCTCCAGGGCGAGATGGTCGAGACAGACGATTTCATGGAGGGCGCGATGTCCTTCCTGGAGAAGCGCCCGCCGCGCTTCGCGGGCCGTTGAGTGTCTCTCTGTCTGGCCCGCCGGCCCGCAGGGCCGGCGGAGCCTCATTCAACTGGCTTCGCGGGCCGTTGAAGCGCGTTCCGGGCGAGCCTGAATAGAATCTCGCCCGCCTTGGCGTTCCTCGTCCCCCACCTGGCCTTCTTCACGCCCCAATCCGGCGGCTCGCCCAACGCCGACCAGATCAACAGCCTCTACAAGATCACCCTCTACTTCGCGCTCGCGATCTTCGTCGTCGTCGAGGGCGCGCTCGGCTACGCGCTGTGGCGCTTTCGCGCGCGCAAGGGCGCCGTGGCCGCCCAGATCCGCGGCAACACGCGCCTGGAGGTCGGCTGGACCCTCGCCGCCGCGCTGGTCCTCGTGATCCTCGCGGCGCTCACCTTCGCCAAGCTCTCCTCGATCCAGGACCCCCCCAACTCCGGCCCCGAAGGCGATCAGCTGGCGGCCCAGGAGGGCACGCTGTACGCCACCGCCGACCGGCACCTGCCGCCCAACGGCAGATCGCTGAACATCAACGTGATCGGACGCCAGTACATCTGGCAGTACGTCTACCCCGGCGCCAACGAACCCGATGGCCTTGGCGCGCCGTACTCCTATGAGGAGCTGGTGGTGCCCACCGAAACCACCGTCACCCTGAACGTAGTCTCCGCCGATGTCGTGCACTCGTGGTGGGTTCCCGCGCTCGGCGGCAAGGTCCAGGCGGTGCCCGGCTACCACTCCTACACCTGGTTCAAGATCCCCAAGCCGGGGATCTACCGCGGCCAGTGCGCGAACCTCTGCGGCCGCGGCCACGCGCGTATGATCGCGACCGTCAAGGCCGTGCCCCCCGCGCAGTTCGACGAATGGCTGGCCTACCAGAAGAAGCTGATCGCGCAAGCCAACGCGGCCGCCCAGGTGGCGCGCGCGAAGCTCGGCAAGCAGATCGGCGCCGGACAGGTCGAAAACCCCTGATCGAGATGGCCACCTACACAGCCCCCATCCCCCAGATCACAGCCCACCGCGCCGAGCACGAGGCGAGCGGCTGGACGAGCTGGTTCACCACCACCGATCACAAGCGCATCGGGATCATGTACATGGTCACGACGTTCGTCTTCTTCCTGCTGGGCGGCGTGGAGGCGCTGATGATGCGCCTGCAGCTGGGCGCCCCCAACAACACGCTCGTCACCCCGCAGGTCTACAACCAGCTGTTCACGATGCACGGCACCACGATGGTGTTCCTGTTCATCGTGCCGATGATGGCCGGCCTCGCCAACTACTTCGTGCCGCTGATGATCGGCGCGCGCGACATGGCCTTCCCGCGCCTGAACGCGATGTCCTACTGGCTGCTGCTGGCGGGCGGCATCGTCTTCTACGCCTCGATCTTCTGGAACCCGCCGGAAGCCGGCTGGACGAGCTACGTGCCGCTCTCGAACTCCTTCTTCTCCCCCGGCGGCGGGCAGGACGCATGGATCTACCTGATCCATTTGACGGGTCTCTCCTCGATCCTGGGGGCGATCAACCCCCACGCGACGATCGTCATCATGCGCGCGCCCGGCATGAGATGGGGCCGGCGACCGATGTTCGTGTGGGCGATCCTCACCTACGCGGTGCGGCAGCTCGGCGCGCTGCCGGTGATCGCCGCGGCGGTGACGATGCTGCTCACCGACCGCCACTTCGGCACCCACTTCTTCGATCCCGCGAACGGGGGCTCGGCGCTGTTGTGGCAGCACCTCTTCTGGTTCTTCGGGCACCCCGAGGTCTACATCATGGTGCTGCCCGGATTCGGGCTGATCTCCGAGATCCTGCCCGTGTTCGCACGAAAGCCGATCTTCGGCTACCGGGCGATCGCGGCGTCCACCGTGGCGATCGCGTTCCTCGGCTTCCTCACCTGGGCGCACCACATGTTCACCGCGCCGATCCCCGAGGCGATCCTCATCTTCGTGATGCTGAGCTCCTACCTGATCGCGGTGCCGACGGGGGTGAAG
>JBIOES010000113.1:0-6195 GCA_044446265.1 Solirubrobacterales bacterium | reverse complement strand
TTGTCAAGGTATCCCCATGTCAAGCATACCCCGAATCGCTTCCCTCCTATTGTCAGGTGTCATACGGATACAGACATACGCCCAAACGTCTAAACAGATCCCATCAGATTGGGCCTGGTAGACCTAGTCGTCTTCCGCTCTCATCCATACCTTTCCCTGCGAGGGCTTCATCAGGGGGCGTAGAGAGGAATTGTCTTGCCATCAACAGAACCATTGCGAGTCATCAGCTGGAACGTCAACGGCATCCGCGCGCGCTGGCCGCGCCTAACGGAGATGCTTGCCACCGAGCGTCCCGACGTGGTCTGCCTGCAGGAGACACGCTGCCCCGAACACCGCTTCCCCAGCGGGCGCCTAAACCAGCTCGGCTACCGCTCTCAACACTCCCCCGGTCGCCGCCGCGGGGGCGTCGCGATCCTGGTGCGCTCCGACCACCGCGTCACCCACCGCTCGAGCGCGCTCGACCACCACCACGACCTTGCCGAAGGGCGCTGGCTGGAGGTCACGATCGAGGGCCTCACGATCGGCTGCGTCTACGTCCCCGCCGGCCACACCCGCGAGGAAGTCGACGACACCGGCAAGCTCGCCTTCCTGGAGGCCATGGCCCGCGAGGTCCACGAGCAGCACAACCACCCGCTGCTGCTGGCCGGCGACTTCAACATCGCCCCCACCGATCAGGACGTCTATGAGCCGAGCTGGTTCGACGGCTCCTACCTCGCCGGCGAGGCCGAGCGCTCGGACCTGCGCGAGATCCTCCACGAGGGTGAGCTCATCGACGTCTACCGCCAGCTGCACCCCGATGATCGCGGCTTCACATGCTGGGACCAGCGCGACGGGCACTACGCGCGCGACTACGGGCTGCGCATCGACCTGATCCTCGCCAGCCAGGGCCTCGCCTCGCACGTCACGCGCTGCGACGTCGCCCACACCTACCGCCAGGGGCACCGGCCTTCCAACCACGCGCCGTTGCAGATTGAGCTAAACGACGTCGAGCAGTGCGGGTGGGTGGGAACCCAAGCGCTCGACGCCACAACCGCGGCCGGCGCTGGGGACTGACCGCGGGGAGGGACCTCCGTCCGGCCGGGGTGGGGGCCTCGGCCGGACGGTGACCCTGCCATACGTCGCCTCCCGAGTCCTATCCGCGTGAGCGTGGACAACCCAGGCGATGCTGCTCTTTCTGGCCTACGCGCCCGCGAGCGCCGGAGCTACGGCGGCGGAGCCAACATGAACGATTTCTGGGAGCGTGATCTTGATCTCGCCCTCCTTGTCGATCAGGGACTTCGCGCCGAGGATCGTGACTCCGACAAGGTTGCCCCCGGCGTCGAAGCGCAGCGCATGACCCTCGGGGGACTCATCGAAGTCCACGGCCGTCGCGGGATCGCCCTTGTGCAGGTAGAGCACATCGACATCCGCGTCGTAGAAGACGTTGTCGAAAGTGGCTGGGCCGATTGTGATCGTCATGGCATGGACCTCGGTGGGAGCTTTTCAGAGAGCCCCTACGGCTCCAGCCGGTTGGGACCGCGGTACAGGAACGTCACCTCGCGCACGTTCTCCTGGCCCAGCATCTGCATCAGCAGGCGCGTGAGGCCGAAGCCGAAGCCCCCGTGCGGGGGTGCGCCATAGCGGAAGAAGTCCAGGTAGTACTGGATCGGCTCCACCTCCACACCCTTCTCGCGCGCCTGAGCGAGCAGCTGCTCGTAGCGGTGCTCGCGCTGCGCGCCGGTGGTGATCTCGATCCCCTTCCACAGCAGATCGAAGCTCCTGGTCAGGTTGGATGGGCGAGCGGGGTCCTCCGCGGGGTGGCGCATGTGGTAGAAGGGCCGCACCGCCACCGGGTAGTCGGTGACGAACGCGAACTCGTGGCCGTGCTGCTCTTTGATCAGCGCCGAGAGCGCCCGCTCGCTGGGCGGATCGAGGTCCTCCTCGGGGCCCGGCGCGCCGTGCCCCGAGGCCTTCAACAGCTCCTTTGCCTCCTGCAGGGCGATGCGCGGGAAGGGCGTCGCCGGGACCACCGTCTCCACGCCGAAGGTCTCCGCGATCGCCTCGCCGTGCGCCTCCCTCACGACGGTGAACACGTGCGCCAGCCAAGCCTCCTCGAAGGCCATCACGTCCTCGTGCGAATCCACCCATGAGATCTCCACGTCCACGCTCGTGAACTCCGTGTCGTGGCGCGAGGTGAAGGAGGGGTTGGCCCTGAACACCGGTCCCACCTCGAAGACCTTTTCGAACCCCCCCGCCATCGCCATCTGCTTGTAGAACTGCGGCGACTGCGCCAGGTAGGCCGTGCGCTCGAAGTACTCCACCTTGAACAGCTCCGCGCCCGACTCGCTCGCCGAGCCCATGAACTTGGGCGTGTGGATCTCCAGGAACCCCTCGCGGCGCCAGAACTCGCGCATCGCGTGCTCCACGGTGCCCTGCACCTCGAAGATCAGCCGCCGATCGGGGCGGCGCAGGTCCAGGTAGCGCCAGTCGATCCGCTTATCGAGTGCCGACTCCGGTGTGATCGGCAGCTCGGGCTCGGCCGGGGCCTCCACCTCCAGGCCCTGCAGCTGCACCTCCAAGCCCCCCAGCTTCACCCGCCCATCGGCCACGACCTTGCCGGTCAGGACCACCGCGGACTCCGGCGTCAGCGCTGAGACGAGCTCATTGAGCTCGTTCGGCGGATCCTCCCTGCCGAGCACAACCTGCGCCATCCCGGTGGCATCGCGCAGGATCACGAACTGCACGCGCTTCTGATCGCGGATCGCGTTCACCCACCCGCGCAGCTGCACCTCCTCGCCGATCTTGGATTGGAGCTCCGCGATGAGGATGCGCGCCACGGGCGGCAGACTACTTGCGAGGCGAGTGCGATGCGTCCGACGGGGATCGAACCCGTATCTGCGGCTCCAAAGGCCGCTGCTCTTAGGCATCGATTTCGACGGTGAGCTCGGGCGCGGTGACCGCCGCAGCGGCGTAGAGCCGCCGGCTGGTTGAACCGCCGGTTGAATGACTCGCACCGCACCATCCCTCATTGCCTACTTACTTCGCCATTGACCAGTTGAGCTACGGACGCCCGAAGGTCTGCCGCTCGGGGTGCTACATGGCCTCACCCCCCGGCTGCGGCCACGGCGCGAGGCTCACCAGCGTCCGGTTGCCCGCCACCGACCAGAGCTCCTCGGCGATGTGCGGGGTGAGCGGCGCGAGCATCTGAACAAGCTGTAGCAGCGCCGCCACGATCGCCTCGCGGTCCTCTTCCTCGAGCTCGCCCCGGCGCTCCACCGCGCGCTGCTCGAAGTCCTGGATGCGCGTGAGCAGCAGCATCGTGTTGTGCGCCACGCGCTGCATCTCCAGGCGCTCGTAGTCGGCGGTGACCTTCTGCAGGGCCACCCTGCACCAGTTGGCCAGCTTGCGCCGCAGCCGATCGGAGGCATCGATCCGCGGTGCCTCGCCCGCGTGCAATGACTGAGATCCCGCCAGACCCGGGACCGACTGAGATCCCGCCAGACCCGGGGCCCAGCCGGCCAATCGCGGCTGCGCGTACCCGTAGAGCTTCTTGAGGAAGATCTCGCAGTAGCGCACGGGCTGGTCATTCCAGTTGAAGATCCTTCCCGGCGAGGCCGCCTGCAGCACCGCTAGGCGAACGGTGTCGGCGCCGACGTGCACCACCAGCTCGTTGGGGTCCACGACGTTGCCCAGGTGCTTGCTCATCTTGCGCCCCTCCAAGCGGATCATCTGGTGCATGAGGGCGTTTGTGAACGGCTCACGCCCGGGCACCTTCGGGAGCTCGTCGAGATCCTGGAGCACCTTGCCGATCAGGCGCTGATCGAACATGTAGCCGCCCGCGTCGGCGCCCCACACGATCTGGCGAGCCGGCAGCCAGCGCCTGTATTCGGGATGATCGAACATGTGCGCCGGCCGCTCGGCGAAGGGCACGCAGATCGGCATCCACATCCACATCCCATCCACGTGGCAGTCGATCGTGTCCGTCTCGCGCCGCGCGGGTCCTCCGCACGTGGGACAGAGACACTCGAGGAAGTCCGCGCGCCCCTCCAGGGGGTTGCCCGCGCCGCTCACCTGCAGATCCTCGGGGAGGCGCACGGGCAGATCCTCGAAGGGCACCGGAACGGTTCCGCAACGCTCGCAGTGGATCAGCGGGATCGGGGCGCCCCACGCGCGCTGGCGCGAGATCGCGAAGTCGCGCGCCCGGTAGCGCACCGTGGGCCGCGGCGCGGCGTTCGAACGGGCGCCCTTCCACGTGCCCGCGGAGCTCGCCCCCAGCCGCTGGGCGATGCTCGCGTCGGTGGCGTCCAGCGCGGGGATCCCCAGCGCCGCGGTGGGTCCGAAGCGGGCATCCACCAGGGGGGAGATCACGATCGGCAGCATCCCCGCGACCCCCGGAACGCTGGCGAGCGCGCCCGTCTGCACCACCGGAACCTGCTCGAGGTCGCGATCGTCGCGGCGCCAGCCGGCTTCGCGCACCCCTTCGAGCTGCCGCGCGACCTCCGGCTGGGCGAGGAAGCGATCGACCTGCGGGTGCGCCGGGGAGACGACCACGAACGCCGCCTGCGCGATCTCCTGCGCGTGGGGCGTGAACACCGTGAGCGGCATCCCATCGAACGTCAGCGCATCCACCTCCACGCCCTCCACGCGGCCGATCACCGCGCGCTGGGCGCCCACGGCCGCCTTGCTCCAGCCCGGCAGCGTCTCCAACCCGCGCTCGTTGTCCTCCACGTAGGCGCTGATCCGCATGAACCACTGCGGCAGGCGCCTGAAGCGCACCTCCCCGTGGCAGCGCCAGCAGGCGCCGTCCTCGGACTGCAGCGCCGCGAGCACGGTCTGGCAGGAGTCGCACCAGCTCACCTGCGCCTCGCGGCGATACACCAGATCGCGCTCGAGCATCGCCAGGAACAGCCACTGCGTCCAGCGGTAGTGATCGGGCTCGGAGGACACGAACGTGCGCTCCCAATCGCAGGAGTACCCCAGGCGCCGGAACTGCCCGCCCATGCGCTCCACGCAGCGGGCCACCCACTGCCGCGGAGAGACCCCGCGGCGCACGGCCTCCAGCTCCGCCGGCAGCCCAAAGGAATCGAAGCCCAGCGAGAACAGCACCGCGTGTCCGCGCGCGCGCAGGAAGCGGGCGTAGGCGTCGCTGATCGTGTAGCTACGGATGTGTCCCATGTGGGCGTCGCCGGAGGTGAAGGGGCAGCCGGCGAACACGTACGCCGGCTCGCGCTCATCCTCGGGAGGGGGCGTCGCGAAGGCCCTCTGCGTGTCCCACACCCCCTGCCAGCGCGCCTCGATCTCGGCCGGATCGTAAGCAGTCAAAAACGAATCGGACCGACTGAATCGCCCAGGTGGCGCCTGGGGCGGGGTGGAGCTTGCGGAAAAAGGTGGACGGTTCATGATTTCGACGCTACCGGATTAGTCCGGCGAAGTCCAGAATGACTCAAACGCGTCTAATATATTGACGATCTGATGTCCTGCCAGTCCCCGGTGGCGCCCGCAGGGGCCCGCCGGGGGCACGACATGACACCCACCCCGGCACCATGGACGAGGAGGATCTAAGTGGCCCGCTGTGCGGTCTTGACCAACGACTTGCAGTACGACCTAGTCAACAAGAATGAGGAACGCAGAGCGGCGGTTGCGGCTTTCACGCCGAGGATGACCGAGTTCCTGAACAAGATGCGCGCTCTGGATGCGCCGGTGGTGCACCTCCAGCTGATCAACAAAGAGGACGATCCGCGCGCCGAGCGCTACGACGGCTGGCTGCCCGTGACCAAGGAGTCGGAGGGCGCGCGCATCATGGGGGAGTTCCTCGCCGACTCCGACGTGGTGGTGGAAAAGAACAAGGACAGTGGTTTCTACGAAACCGAGCTCGATGAACGCCTGAAACAGATGGGCGTGGATACGATCGCGATCACGGGGATGCAGACGCAGATCTGCGTTCAGACCACCGCCGCCGATGGGTTCTTCCGCGGCTACAACGTGATCGTCCCCTCCGACGCCGTCGTCTCCGCGCACCCGGAGGACAAGGACCGGGCACTGGACTGGCTGAGGTCCTACTGCGCGACGATCCTCACCACCGACGAGCTGGTGGCGGCGCTCGGCGCCGGCGAGCTGCCCGAGTTCAGCGTGGTGGCGATCCCATGAGCGGCAGGCAGACTGGAGAGGTTAGGGACCCCACCCGCCCCGGCTCGCCGGCCTCCGGCCGGCTGCCTG
>JBIOES010000112.1:0-6466 GCA_044446265.1 Solirubrobacterales bacterium | reverse complement strand
GGCGGGGGCGGGCGGGGCGGGCCTCAATCCCCGGGTGCGCGCCTTCCCGCACGAGCTCTCCGGGGGGATGCGCCAGCGCGTGATGATCGCGATGGCGCTGTCCTGCTCGCCGAGCCTGTTGATCGCGGACGAGCCCACTACCGCGCTCGACGTGACCACGCAGGCGCAGATCCTCGCGCTGCTGCGTGAGCTGCGCGCCCAGACGGGGGTGGCGATCCTGCTCGTAACCCACGACCTGGGGATCGTCGCGGACCTCGCCGATCGCATCCTCGTGATGCGCTCCGGGCAGCTGGTCGAGCAAGGCTCCGCCGAGGAGATCGCCGACGCGGCTCGACACCCGTACACGCAGAGCCTGCTGACGGCCCACCGGACACGGCTGGCGCGCGCTCCACGCAGGGGAGGGGAGCCGCTGTTGGAGACACGCGAGCTGGGCGTCCGCTTCGACCGCGTGCAGGCGCTCGATGGCGTCTCGCTGACGCTCCACGAGGGGGAGACGCTGGGCGTGGTGGGGGAGTCGGGCTGCGGCAAGACGACGCTGCTGCGCTGCCTGGTGCGCCTGCAGAAGCCCACGAGCGGGACGGTGAGCTTTCGCGGCACGGACATGACCCACGCCTCGCGCCGCCGGCTGATCCCCGTGCGGCGCGAGCTGCAGATGGTCTTCCAGGACTCGCAGGCATCGCTGAATCCGCGCCGGCGCGTGGACTGGATCCTGGACACCGGCCTGCGCCTGCGCAACGTCCCCCGCGCGCAGTGGCGCGGGCGGGCGGAGGAGCTGCTGCAGCGCGTGGGCCTCGGCGGTGAGCACCTGGAGCGCTTCCCGCACGAGCTCTCCGGGGGTGAGCGCCAGCGCGTGGGGATCGCGCGGGCGCTGTCCTGCGAACCGCTGGCGCTGCTGCTGGATGAGCCCGTGTCCTCGCTCGACGCGAGCATCCGCGCGCAGGTCCTGGAACTGCTGGCGCGGTTGCAGGAGGAACTGCGGCTGAGCTACCTGCTCGTGGCGCACGACCTGGACGTCGTGCGCGACGTGTCCGATCGGGTGGCGGTGATGCGGGCGGGGCGAGTGGTGGAGGAGGCCCCCACGGCGGAGCTGTTCGGTGCGCCGAAGCACCCGTACACCCGCGAGCTGCTCGCGGCGGGAGGGCTGGAGAATCGGTCCCTGCCCACCCCGCAGGTACGATCGGCGGGATGAATGGGCTGAGGGAGGACGCGACCGAGCTGTTGCGCAAGCTGGTGCGCTTCGACACGGTGAATCCCCCGGGCGATGAGCGTCCCGCGCAGGAGCACCTCGCGGGCGTGCTGTCGGCGGCGGGGTTCCAGTGCGAACTGCTCGGCGCGGAGCCCGGGCGACCCAACCTCGTGGCACGGCTGCGCGGCGTTGACGGCTCTGCCGACTCTGGCCCGACGCTCTGCTACCTCGGCCACGTGGACACGGTGCTCGCCGACGCGCGGGAGTGGAGCCACGACCCGTGGTCGGGGGATGTGGCCGACGGCCACCTGTGGGGGCGCGGGGCGATCGACATGAAGTCCCAGGTGGCGGCGGAGGTCGCCGCGGCGGCGTCGCTGGCGCGCTCGGGCTGGCGTCCCGCGCGCGGCGAGCTGCTGATCGTGGCGGTCGTGGATGAGGAGACGGGCGGCGGGCTCGGAGCCGAATGGATCACGAAGAACCACCCCGAGAAGGTGCGTTGCGATGTGCTCGTGAACGAGGGCGGGGGCGCGGTGTTCGAATATGGAGGCCCGCCCGCCCGGCGGCTGTACGGGGTCTGCTGCGCGGAGAAGGGCGTGTTCCGCTTCACGCTCACGACCGAGGGCGTGGCGGGGCACGCGTCGATGCCGAAGATGGGCGAGAACGCGCTGCTGAAGATGGCGCCGCTGCTGGAGCGCCTGGGCGCGCGCCAGCCGGCGTACGAGCTGACGGCGGAGCCGCGGGCGTTCCTGCGCGGCCTCGGCGAGGACCCGGCCGACCCGCGGGGCGCGATCGCGCGCATGGCGGCCGAGGACCCGCGCCTGGCGACGGTGTTCGAGCCGATGTTCGGCGTGACGTTCACCCCGACCCGCATCCGCGCCTCGGAGAAGATCAACGTGATCCCGAGCCGCGCGGAGCTGAAGGTCGATTGCCGCGTGCCCCCGGGCCTCGGCGAAGAAGAGGTGCTGCGCGGGATCAAAGAAGTCTTGGAAGAAGAGGACCGGACAAGCCGGTCCGGCGAGGGCCGCGCAGCGGGGAACGAAGACGCGGGACAGGGTCGGGGCGGGCGAGGAGCGGGCGGTTGGCGCCTCGACTTCACCGAGCGCGTGGTGGGCAATCGCTCGCCGATCGATACCCCCCTGATGGCGGCGATCGGCGAGTGGGTGTCAGAGCACGATCCGGGAGCGGAGGTGGTGCCGGTGATCCTGCCGGGATTCACCGACTCGCGCCACTTCCGCGACGCGTTCCCGGAGTGCGTGGCGTACGGCTTCTTCCCCCAGCGTCATCAGTCGCTGTTCGAGACGATGGCGCTGATGCACGGAGCCGATGAGCGGATCGATGTCAGGGATCTGGGCTTCGCGGCGGAGTTCTATCGCGATCTGGCGTTGCGTATCTTGGGCTGAACGTTCATACTGTGGCGATGACACCAAGGATGGTGGCAGGGAGGCACGGATGGCTGTGAGCGAAACCAGCGCCCAGGCGACGGCGCACCCGCTCGCGCACGCCGCGGCACACGCTCACGCGGTGACGGCCGGCGAAGCCAAGCAGGCGGCGCTCGCAAGCGCGGCGCATCACGCAGCGGTGCTGGCGGCGGCGCATCGCGCGGCGGTGGCGAAGGCCGCGCAGGTCCACGCCGCAACGCCGCACGTGTCGATCGTGGAACGCATCCAGGAATGGGCGTATCAGTGGTCGAGCGTGGTGATGATCGTGTTCTTCCTGTGCCTGATCTTCCTGATGTGGCGCACGCTGAAGGTGATGCCGCGGGTGAAGCCGCAGCAGATCAAGCCCGCCTCCAACCAGTCGGTCGGCTGGGATGACATCGCGGGCGTGGAAGAGGCGAAGGGGGAGCTGCAGGAGATCGTGGAGTTCCTGCGCGACCCGAAGCAGTTCAAGGCGCTGGGGGCGAAGGTGCCGAAGGGCATCCTCCTGCACGGCCCCCCCGGAACGGGCAAGACGCTGCTGGCGAAGGCTGTCGCACACGAGTCGGGCGCGCAGTTCTTCGCGCAGTCGGCGGCGTCGTTCGTGGAGATGTTCGCGGGGCTGGGCGCGGCGCGCATAAGGCGGCTGTTCGCGATCGCGCGCAAGCACGAACCGGCGATCATCTTCATCGACGAGCTCGACGCGGTGGGCGGGCGGCGCGGCACCGATATCTCGGGGGAGAAGGATCAGACGCTCAACCAGCTGCTGGTGGAGATGGACGGCTTCTCGACGAGCGGGCGCGTGGTGGTGATCGCCGCCTCGAACCTGCTGGAGAAGCTCGACCCGGCGCTGCTGCGCCCAGGGCGCTTCGATCGCCAGGTGTTCGTGGCCCCGCCCGACGTGGCGGGACGGACGGGCGTGCTGAAGGTGCACACGCGCGACAAGCCGCTGCGCGAAGTCGATCTGGGGCTCGTGGCGCAGCAGACGAGTGGCCTGACGGGGGCGGACCTCGCGAACATCTGCAACGAGGCGGCGATCTTCGCGGCGCGCCGCGGCGGGCGGGCGATCACCGGCGAGGACTTCGACATGGCGCTCGAGCGCGTGATCGCGGGCGTGCAGTCGCGGCGCGTGCTGAACGAGCACGAGAAGCGCGTGGTGGCCTACCACGAGGCGGGGCACGCGCTGTGCGGCGAGCTGTTGCCCTCGGTCGATCGCGTGCACCGCATCTCGATCGTGCCGCGCGGGCGGGCGCTCGGCTACACGCTCAACCTGCCCGCGGAGGATCGCTACCTGAAGACGCGCGAGGAGCTCCTGGATTACATGACGGTGCTGCTCGGCGGACGCGTGGCCGAGCAGGCGGTGTTCGGGGCGATCACGACCGGCGCCTCGGACGATCTCCAGCGCGTCGCGACGATCTCCCACTCGATGGTGCACGACTACGCGATGGGCCCGGCGGGCTCGGTGGGGCGCTCCCCCGATGGCGATGTGCGCCTCTCGGAGACGACGCTGCGCCTGCGCGACGAAGAGCGCCAGGAGCTGATCGAAGAGGCGCGCCGCGCGGCGCGCGCGCTGATCCTCTCCCACCGCTCGCTGCTCGACGCGCTGGCGGGCGAGCTGCTGGAGCGCGAGGTGCTCGATCGCGCGGCGATCGATCGCATCATGGCGGGCGTGCCGCGCCTGGAGCGCGCGCCGGGCGTGGGGCTGCGCGTGGTGGCGGCCAGCGCGGTGGACGCCGGCGCTGTGAAGGTCACTGGAGTGAACGCCACAACCGCGGCAGACACCACGCACTAGACTCCAGCGCCCATGTTCGACCGCATCGACCATGTCGGCATCGCCGTCGCGGAGATCGACTCCGCGCTGGAGCTGTGGCGCGACGGCTTCGAGCTGGATGTGGCGCACCGCGAGATCGTCGAGGAGCAGGGTGTGGAGGCGGTGCTGCTCGGCGTGGGCGAGAACCACATCGAGCTGCTCGCGCCGCTGGGGCCCGATACGCCGGTGGGCAAGTTCCTCGCCAAGCGCGGTCCGGGAATGCACCACGTGGCCTTCCAGGTGTCCGACATCGAGGCCACGCTCGCCTCGCTCCAGGAGGCGGGGTTGACGCTGATCGACAAGACCCCCCGCATCGGCATCGGCGGTGCGCGCGTGGCTTTCCTGGAGCCCAAGGACACGGGGCGCGTACTGACCGAGATCGTCGAACCGGCCGCCGGCCAGGAGGATCACTGATCTGATGCCCTCACGACACCAACATGTGAGCGTGGGCTTCCAGGGCGGGCAGGTGCTCGCGCTGAGAGTCACCGAAGAGCAGTTGCAGGCGCTCTACGGGGCGCTCGGCACAGCGGGGTGGCACGAACTGGAAACCGAAGATGGGCCCGTGCGCCTGGATCTGGCGCAGGTCGTCTACGTGCGCGCGGAGTCAAGCGACCAGCGCGTAGGCTTCGGCGTCTAGGCGGCGTGGGCTGATACCGCGTCCTCCCTCGCTGCCCCTCCGGGACCCGTCACCGTTCGCTCGGTGCGTCCTTGTCTCGCTTGCCCATCGACCACCTAGACGGGCGATGTAGTGGCGTCCCTGGACGAGCGAGTCCTGCGGGCGGCGCGCACGTGCGGGCACACGCGCGGCGCCGAGCGGGCGATGGCCCGCTTCTCGCGCCTCGGGGAGCACGGCGCCGTGTGGATGGCGATCGGCGTGGCCGGCTGGACGCTCGACCCCGCGCGGCGCGCGCGCTGGCGCAGGGCGAGCGCGACCGTGGCGGGCACGTACGCGCTCAACTTGGCGATCAAGCAGGCGGTGCGCCGCCCGCGCCCGCGACTGGCTGGGCTGCCGGCGCTGACGGGCACGCCGACGCGGCTGAGCTTTCCGAGCGCGCACGCCTCCACGTCGTTCGCGGGAGCGCTGTCGTACACGCGCCTGGGGCTGCCGGCGGCGCCGCTGTACGCGCTGGCGGCGGGGTTGGCGCTCTCGCGGCTGTACCTGGGAGTCCACTACCCGTCCGACGTGCTGGCGGGCATCGCGCTGGGGACGTTCGTGGCGGTGGCGCGGTGAGCACGCGCATCGGCATCGTGGGGATGCCCAACGCGGGCAAGTCCTCGCTGTTCAACGCGCTGACGAAGGCGGGCGCGGAGGCCGCCAACTACCCCTTCACGACGATCGAGCCCAACGTCGCGGTGCTGCCGGTGCTCGATCCGCGCCTGGACGAGGTCGCCGCCACCGTGAGGGCCTCCGAGTGCGTGTACGACACGATCGACTTCCACGACATCGCGGGCCTCGTCGCGGGGGCGCACCAGGGCGAGGGGCTGGGCAACCGCTTCCTGGCGAACATCCGCGAGACGGACGCGATCGTGCACGTGGTGCGCGCGCATCGCGACGACTCGGTGGTGCACCCCGAGGGCAGCGTGGATCCGCTGCGCGACATCGAGACGATCGAGACGGAGCTCGTGATGGCCGACCTCGAGCAGGCCGAGCGGCGCCTGGAGCGCGTGACGCGCACCGCCCGCGGGGGCGACCGCGTGGCGCTGGCCGAGGAGGCGTGGCTGGGCGAGACGATCGCGGCGCTCCAGTCGGGGCGCCCGGCGCGCACGGTGCCCCCACCCGCGGAGGCCCCCAACGCGGCGCGCGACCTCGGCTCGCTGACGGCGAAGCCGGTGCTGTACGTCGCCAACGTGGATGAGGGCTCCGCGGGCGATGAGGTCCCGGCCGAGATCGCCGCGCACGCCGCCGCGCAGGGCGCGGGCGCGGTGGCGGTGTCCTCGCGCATCGAGGCCGAGCTGGCGGAGCTCGACGACGAGGAAGCCGCTGCGATGCGCGCGGAGTTGATGGAGGCCCACCCACCCGGCGGCGAGTCGCTCCCCCCTTTGCAGCGCGTGGTG
>JBIOES010000111.1:0-6568 GCA_044446265.1 Solirubrobacterales bacterium | reverse complement strand
TGTCTATACCGAGTACGGTCAGGACCCCCGCAAGCAGCGAGCTTGGAGCGCGGAGAATGTGGGGAATGGGGCGATGCGCGAGGAAGTCCTGCGCACCCTGCTTGGGCTGGCCGGGCCCGAGTTGCGCGGCGAGAGGCCGGTGTCAGGCGAGGGGCGGTCATCCGGTGGGGCACCGCTGTTTGGCGAGGGGCAGCCGTGCGCCGAGGGGCTCGTGCTGGACGCCGGCTGCGGCACGGGTTGGTGGTTGGAGCGCCTGGCGCGCGAGGGCGTCGCGCCCACACGGCTCGTGGGCGTGGATGTGCTCGCCGAGCGGGTGCGCGCGGCCGGCGCGTGCGTGCCCGGGGCACGCGTCGTGGAGGGCGATCTGCGCCGGCTGCCGCTCGTCGAGGGAAGCTGCGGGGTGGTGCTGCTGTTCACGGTGCTATCGGCCTTGGCCTCGCGCGAGGACGTGCGAGCGGCGCTCGGCGAGGTGCGCCGCGTGCTGGCTCCGCGCGGCGTCGTGGCGATCTGGGAGCCGCGCGTCCCCACCGCCAACCGCCACACCCGCCTGGTGGGCCTGCGAGAGCTGCGTCGCGGGCTGGGGGAGCTCGAGGCCGTGCGTTCGCTCACCCTCGCGCCGCCGCTGGCCCGGCGCGCTGGGCGCCTGTATGGGCCGCTCGCGCGCATTGCGCCGCTGCGCACCCACCGCCTCGTGCTCGTCCGCCTCTGAGCGGCTCGCGGGCCAGTGGCATGGACCAGCAGTGGAAGGCAAGCGGGCCAGCCGCTCATACAACTCCAGCAGCCGCACCTGCTCGCGCTTCCATGAGAGCTCTTCGGCGGCGCGGGCGAGGCGCTCGTGCAGCCGCGGGTCGCGGGGGCCGTGCAGGGCGACTCGCAACGCCCCCGCAAGTGCGGCCGAGTCGGCCGGCGCGACGCACCAGCCCACGCCGTAACCCGCCACCAGCCGGCGCGTCTCGGGCAGGTCGGCGGCCACCACGGGAACCCCGGCGGCGATGTACTCGAACAGCTTGTTGGGCAGCGCGAGGCGGTGGTTCAGGCAGGTGTCCTGCAGTAGCGTCACGCCCACGTTGGCCTCGGCGGTGTGCGCCAGCAGGTCCTCCAGGGCGACACTGGGAAGCAGCGTGACGCGCTCGCCCAGGCCGCGCTCGGCGATCAGCCGGCGCAGGCCGGCGGCGTAGCCCGGCTCGGGGTCGCCGAGGAACGCGAGGCGCACGCCGGGCAGCGCTGCGAGCGCCTCGACGAGCACCTCGCAGCCGCGCGCCGGGGCGGGGGCGCCCTGGTGCAGCACGAGCGGCGCGCCGGCGTCGATTTCCAGGCGCTCGCGCAGCCCCCCGCGCCCGTTGGGGCTCAGGGCGCTGACGTTGCGCACGACGGTGGGCGTGCGCGCCAGCCGGTAGCGCGCGCGCAGGCGCTCGGCGATCCCGTCGGAGACCGTGATGACGGCCGCGCAGCGGGGCACCGTGAGGCGCTCGATCCCCGCCACGAACGCGGCCCAGGCGCGCTCGCGGTAGGGCACCGAGGTGGCCAGCTCGTGCGAGTCGTACACCAGCTGGGCCCCGGTGAGGCGCGCGCCGAGGACGCCCGGCAGCAGCATCGCCGCGTCGTGAGCGTGCACCACGTCGGGGCGCGTGCGCGCGATTCCCGCCACGAACCACCACAGGAAGGCGGCGCGGTAGAGGTGGAAGGGCAGCCGCCGGCGCAGCCACGTGGGCGGCTGCACCGAGCGGCGCGCGAAGCCGTCCATCGTGCCGGCGCCGACGGTGACGCTCGCGAGCTCCAGCACCGTCACCTCGTGGCCGGCCGCGGCCAGCGCGGAGGCCTCCCGGCGCACGCGCGAGTCGAACTCGACCGACTTGTGCAGCAGCATCGCGACGCGCACGAGGCGCTCAGGCGCCGGCGCTGCTGGCGATCGCGAAGATCAGGACCAGCACGGTGCAGGCCCCGAGCAGCAGCCCCGCCTCGACGCGCCGCACCTGGGGGTCGCCGGCCATCCGCCTGCTGACCTTGGCGAGTGGCACGAGCATCGTCTGCGCGAGGATCCGCAGATCCCCCCACAGGGTGCGCGTGCGGATGTAGTGCAGGTCGATCTCGATCTTGCGGGGCATGATCGACTCCTCGTAGAACTTGATCGGGTCCTGCTGCAGGCTGAGCAGGTGCGACTCGCTCGCGTACTCCACCGCGGCCGGACCGGTGATGCCGGGCAGCACGCTCAAGAGCTCCTCGTACTCCTCGCTGTAGCGCGCCACGAACTCGGGCACCTCCGGACGCGGCCCCACCAGGCGCATGTCGCCCTTCAAGACGTTCCACAGCTGGGGCAGCTCGTCGAGCTTGGTCATCGATAGGAAGCCGCCGATCGGGGTGAAGCGCTCGTCCTGCCCGATCGTCAACGGGCCGCCCTGCGCTGTACGGCGCATCTTGCGGAACTTGAGCATCTGAAAGGGGCGCCCGTCCCGTCCCACGCGCGTGGAGCGGTAGAAGACCGAGCCCGGCGAGTCGACGTAGATGAAGAGCGCGGTGATGGCCCCCACGATCAGCACGAACGGAAGCAGGAGCAGGCAGACAGCGAGGTCGAAAGCTCTCAGCGCCGCGGGCTGGGTGGGCTGAGGCGGCGGGGCGAGCCGCTCGCGCGCCGCGTGCCGCAGGCCGCTCTCCGGGGCCATCTCCTGCGATGTGGTTGGGAAAGCCGACATCTTCGTCCACGTCCTTGTCGTGTCGTGTCGCCGTGTGACGCAGGCATCCTCGCGCGCCGTCCCGCGTTGGCGTGTGATTATTGGGTGAAGCTCGGGACCTGATAGGCCCTGAGGGCGAAGAAGCAATCACATGCTCTTCACACGGCCCGCGGGCGCCTTGCCTAGCGTTGCGATGGGCATGCGCGCGCTTGTGACCGGCTGTGCGGGCTTCATCGGCTCGCACCTCACAGAGGCCCTGCTCGACGGCGGGCACTCGGTCGTGGGCATCGACTGCTTCAACGACAACTACGGGCGCGCGCAGAAGCTCACCAACCTCAGGCATGTGCGCGAGTGGACGAGCTTTGAGTTCGTGCCGATCGACCTCAGCCGGGGGGACCTGCGCGAGTTTGTCGAAAAGGCCGACGTCGTTTTTCACCTGGCGGCCGAGCCCGGCGTGCGCTCCAGCTGGGGTGCTCGCTATGGCAGGTATGTGCAGAACAACATCCTCGCCACCCAGCACATCCTCCAGGCCGCGCGCGAGCGGGAGGGGATGCGGGTGGTGTTCGCCTCCTCCTCCTCTGTATACGGAAGCGCGAGTTCGAGGGCGCCCATCTCAGAGGACTCGCCCACGCGACCCATCTCCCCCTACGGGCAGACGAAGCTCAGCGCCGAGCAGCTGTGCGGACTGCACCGGGCGGAGTTCGGCATGGACATCGTGTGCCTGCGCTATTTCACGGTGTTCGGTCCCCGCCAGCGCCCGGATATGGCCTTTCACCGCTTCCTGCGCGCGGCACTGCGCGAGGAACCGATCGAGGTCTTCGGCGACGGGCGCCAGACGCGCGACTTCACCTACGTCGAGGATGTGGTGGCGGCGACGCTTGCCGCGGCGCTCGAGCCGAGCATTCCCGCGGAGGCGCTCAACATCGGCGGCGGCTCGCCGACGAGCCTACGCGCGGCGCTCGAGCTCGTGCAGGAGCTCGTGGGGCGGGCGCTGGAGATCCGCCACGCGCCGCGCGAGCACGGCGACGTGCGCGACACCGCGGCCGACACGACGCTGGCTCGGGAGCTGCTCGGCTTCGCGCCGCGGACGGACCTGCGCCGGGGTCTGAGCGCGGAGCTCGAGTGGATCGCGCCGCTCGTGCGCGGGAGCGAGCTGGCGGTGGCCCTGTGAGGGTGCTGCTCACGGGAGCGGCCGGGCTGATCGGCCGCTCCGGCGCGCGGCTGCTGGGAGAGGGGGGCCACGAGGTGCTGGCGAGCGACCTGCACCCGATGCCCGCCGGCTTTCGCTCGCTGCCGTGGCGGCGGCTCGACGTCAGGCGGCGAGAGCAGGTGCGGGCGGTGCTGGCAGAGCACCGGCCCGAGGTCGTCGTGCACCTGGCCGCCAGGCACTTCATCCCCTGGTGCGAGCGCTTTCCGGCGGCGACGCTGGCGACGAACGTGGTGGGGTCCCAGAACGTGATTGAGGGTGCTCGCCAAAGCGGGGTGCGCAAGCTCGTGTTCGCCTCCTCCGCGGCCGTGTACGGGCCCTCGCCGCTGCCGCTCGATGAGAGCTGCGCGCTCGGGCCCGACGACGTCTATGGCGTCTCCAAGGCCACCGGCGAGCAGTTGATGAGGCTTGCCTCCCAGCGAACCGAAGGTCTGGATACGGTGGTGCTGCGCCTGTTCAACACGATCGGTCCCGGCGATCCCAATCCCCATCTGATCCCGCGGCTCGTGAGCGAGTTGAGCGCCCAGGGGCGACGCCTGCGGCTTGGCAATCTGCGGAGCGTGCGCGATTACGTCTACGTGGAGGACGTCGCGCGCGCGATCCTCGCCGCGGTCGAGACTGAGCTGCCGGGACACACGACGATCAACGTCGGCGCGGGCGCCGGTCGCTCGGTGGCGGAGGTCGTCGAGGTGCTCGAAGGGCTGCTGGGACGGGCGCTCGAGGTCGTCTCGAGCGCCGAGCGGCGGCGGGCCGTGGACAGGCCCTTCCTGGTCGCCGATCGCGGCCGCGCGCGGCGGCTGCTCGGCTGGGAGCCGCAGGTGGCCTTCGAGGAGGGGCTGGCCCGCACCCTGAGCGCCGGCGGTGTGCGACTCGCCGACGGGGGCGCCGGCACAGTCCTCGCCGGCGATAGCGCCGGCCCGCCTCCCGCCGAGCTGGTGGGAGTGTGAGCCGTGGCCGAGCGCGCGATGGCGGGATGAGACGTCCTGTATCGGCCGGATGAGCGTATCCGCCACCCCCGCGGCGCGCCTGCGCGTCCTGCTGGCCGGCGACTTCCCCGAGCGTCCGCCGATGACCGTCGGCGGAATCCAGGCCGTGACGTGGCAGCTTGCGAGTGGCCTGGCGGATATCGGCGACTTCGATGTCCACACAGCCGCCTGCGAGCGCTTCTGGCACGCTCCGCCCGCGCGCAGCTGGCGTTGTGAGTGGGGCGGCTGCACCGCCCACTACCGGCGCACGCCGCGACGGATCCCGCACGTGGTGTCCTCGTGGACGAGCGACGCCGAGTATGTGCGCAGCAAGATCCGCTCGACGGGCGCGCGACTGGTGCACGCCCACGGCCAGGTGGGGTACACGATCGGCGCGCTGCGCAGCGGGGTGCCCCATGTGGTGACTCCCCACGGGATGCTGCTGCGCGAGAAGCACGCTCCCGAGGGCGCCGGCGCACTGAGCGGGGATCGCCTGCGCCAGGTGCTGTGGAGCGCCACGGAGAATTGGTGCCTGGCTCACGCAAAGCACGTCGTTGTGATCAGTCCCTACGTGCGGCGGCTGATCGAGCCGCGCACGCGAGCTCAGCTGCACGACATCCCCAACCCCGTCGACCCCGCCTTCTTTGCGCTGGAGCGATCCGAGTCCCTCGATCCCGTTCTGCTGAGCGTCGGCTGGCTGAACGACCGCAAGCGCCACGAGCTGATCGTGAGGGCGCTGGCGCTGGTGCGCGAGCGCATGCCGAACGCGCGTCTGCGGATCGTCGGCAACGTCGAGGCGGGCGACGCTCGGCGGCTGCGGCGCCTGCAGCGGCTCGTGGCCGAGCTCGGCCTGGGTGGGGCGGTCGATTTCCTGCACGGGCTCTCGCACGAGCAGTTGCTGGAGGAGTACCGGCGCGCGAGCGTGTACGTGCACGCCGCCGAGGAGGAGAGCTCGCCGGTGGCCGTCGCCCAGGCGATGGCGGCGGAGCTGGCGCTGTGCGCAGTCCAGATCCCCGGACTCCATCACCTGCTCGTCGAGGGGCACACCGGCTTGTACGCGCGCGAGGCGACGCCCCACGCGCTTGCGCAGGCGATCCTCGCAGTGCTCGAGAACCGCTCCTTGGCGCGGTCGCTGGCGCTCGAGGCACGCCGCGAAGCCCGAGCCAGATTCCACCCATCGGTCGTGGCGGGCGCCACGGGCGACCTCTACCGGGAGGTGCTGGCGCAGGCAAAACGGTACTCTGAGCCTCGTCAAGGACGGTGGCAGAGACGCCACGGGCAAGCTGAGGGCAATCCAACAGGGATGTGAAAGGCCGATGATGGACTCACAGGTGACACTCCGCGAGCTCGGCCGGCTGCTGCGCAGACGCGCTTCCACTCTGCTCATCGTCTTCGTTGTGACGCTTGGGGTGGGGGTGGTGCTGGCGGCGACTCACACCAAGCGCTATCAGGCTCAGGCCAAGGTGGTGCTCACGCCGGTGCTGGGCAAGAACCTGACGTTCATCCCGGCCCAGGAAAGCCTCCAGGCCCTGATCAACGCCTACGCGGAGACGGCTCGCTCGGCGGCGACGGTCGCGGCCACGCGCCAGCTGCTGGGGCGCCCCCTCGGAGGCACCGCAATGTCGTTCACGCAGGCCGGCGACGACAGCATCACGCTGGCGGTGCAATCGACCTCCGCGCTGCTCGCCTACCGGGATACGCTCGCCCTGCTGCAGGTCTTCCAGTCC
>JBIOES010000110.1:0-6599 GCA_044446265.1 Solirubrobacterales bacterium | reverse complement strand
TCACCACGCGCCGGCGCCCCCCCGGCCCGGCGGCGGCCGGCGCGCGCTCCCCGGTGCGCGAGTCGCGCGTGGGACGCACGCGCTCGGCGTCGGTTTTGGGCGCAGCGTCAGGCGTCGCACCCTCGGCGGCGCTTGCGGGATCGGCCGGCGGTGTGGCGGGCGGCTCGGCGGTGGCCGTAGCGGCGGGTGACGGCGCGTCGGCGGTCGCGGCCGGCGCGGGCGCTGACGCGCCGTTGGAGCCGAGCGCCTTCAGCGCCGCGGCCTCGTCGATCGAAGAGGCGGCCGCTTTGGCCTCGATGCCCGCGGCGTGCAGCTTCTCCAGCAGCTCCTTGCTCGTGAGGCCCTGCTCTTTTGCGATCTCGTGCACACGCTTTTTCATCGAATGCCCGATTCTACGAGTTCAGGGTCGAGTTTCACCTTGCAGCGCAACGCGCGGGCAACACCTCCGCGGCGCTCGGCCAGCGCCAGGCACTGAGGATCGAGTCCATCCTGGCTGCGGCACAGGTAGGCGCCGCGCCCGGGCAGCACGCCGGCACGGTCGATGACCGCCACGCGACGGCGTCCATCGCCTGTCGCGGCGAGTCGCACCAACTCGGGCTTCGGCGCGACGCGCCCGCAGCCGACGCACCGGCGCCGGGGCACATGCGCGGCTATGGCGCGGTCTCCGGGGCGAGGTCGGCGATGTTGTCGCTGGCGATCCCCGCGAGCGCTTGATGGCTCTCCAGGCCGCAGTAGCGCGAACCGGGCAGCGAGGCGTTGGGGCAGCGGCGGCCGTTTGAGAGGACAGCGGCGCAGCGGCCCTGGACCTCCTCCTCCTCATAGCCGTGCTCGGCCTCCTCGGCGGCGAATTCGGTCTCCGAGCGGATGTCCACGCGCCAGCCGGTGAGGCGCGCGGCCAGGCGCGCGTTCTGCCCCTCGCGGCCGATGGCCAGCGAGAGCTGGTCGTCGGGCACGATCACGGTCGCCTGCTTGGCCTCGTCGTCGACGAGCACCTCGCGCACCCGCGCAGGCGAGAGCGCCTTGGCGACGAAGCGCGCGGGCTCGTCGTTGAAGGGGATGATGTCGATCTTCTCGCCGCGCAGCTCGGAGACGACCATGCGCACACGCGAGCCGCGCGGGCCCACGCACGCGCCGACGGGGTCCACGCCGTCGGTGTGTGAGATCACGGCGATCTTCGAGCGGTAGCCCGGCTCGCGCGCGACGTTGGCGATCTCCACGAGGCCATCGGCGATCTCCGGAACCTCGAGCTCGAAGAGCTTCTTGATCAGCTCGGGGTCGCGCCGGGAGACGATGATCGAGGGGCCTTTGGTGGAGGGCGAGACCTCCTTGATGACGGCCTTGATGCGCTGGGAGTGGTCGTAGCGCTCGCCCTCGACCTGCTCTGACTTGGGCAGGAGCGCCTCCACGCGCTCGCGCAGCTGCACGAGCGTGTAGCGCGAGTCGGACTGTTGCACGATGCCGGTGATCAGCTCGCCCACGCGGTCGCGGTATTCCTCGAACATCATGTCGCGCTCGGCCTCGCGGATGCGCTGCAGGATCACCTGCTTGGCGGTCTGCGCGGCGATCCGCCCGAAGTCGTCGGGGGTCACGTCGCGTTCGCCGATCTGATCGCGGTACTGGGCGAACTTGGCGGGGTCGATTTCGGGGTCCTCGGGCTCGCGCAGCTCGCCCGTCTCGGGATCCACGACGGTGCCCTCGTCGATCGTCTCGACGATCAGGTGCGCCTCCAGGCGTTCGGGGATGATCAGTTCGATCACGCGGAAGTCGGCGGTCTCGCGGTCCATCTCCACGCGCGCGTACTTGGCCGAGCCGGGCTGCTTCTTGTAGGCCGAGAGCAGCGCGTCCTCCAACGCGAGCATCAGCTTCTCGGGCTCGATGCCCTTCTCGCGCGCGAGCGCGTGCATGGCTTCCAGGATTTCGCGTGACATGGGCTACTCCTCGACCAGGTTCGAACGATGGATCTGCGCGTAGGGGATCGCGATCACGCCCCCCTCGGCGGCCAGGGTGATCTCCTCCTCGGTGGCCCCCACGAGCTCTCCGGTGAAGGAGCGTCGCCCCGGCGAGGACGGCCTCGGTTCGCGCGTGCGCACCCGCGCGCGCCGCCCCACGAAGCTGCGAAAGTGATCGGGCTTTGTCAGCGGACGCTCACTGCCCGGCGAGGAGACCTCCAGCGCATAGCGCTCGCGCAACGGCGCCAGCGCCAGCGTCACTCGCTCGCAGAGCGCGAGCGTGACGCCGTCGGGGCAGTCGATGAACACGCGCAGGGTGGCGCCGCCGACGACCTCGGCCAGCAGCACCTCGACCGCAGGCTCGCTCGGGGCCAGCAGCTGCTCGATCTCTGTCTGCAATGCGCTCATTTGACTCCTCCTGACATTAAAAAGAGCGGGCTCACCGCCCACTCCCGGTACGACTGCCGGCGTCTGCACGCGGGCACGAAAGCTGTGGATCGAGAATAGCATCGGCGCGCTCAGGCGCCGAACCTGGCCCGTCCCTGGGAGGATTCGTTCAAGCGCCGGCTCGCAGCGCGGCGACCGCGTCGAGGATCGACTCGGCGACGCTGTCCTTCCCCGCGCGCGGGATGTGGCGCTCGCCGGCGGCGGTGACGATCGTGACCTCGTTCTCAGGCGCCTGGAAGCCGATGTCCGCGCGGGAGATGTCGTTGACGACGACGGCGTCCAGACACTTCTCCGTGAGCTTCCCGCGCCCGTACTCCAGCGCGCCCTCGCCGTGCTCGGCGGCGAACCCGACGAGCGTCTGACCCTCGCGCCGCTGGGCGGCGAGCCCGCACAGCACATCAGGTGTGGCCTCCAGCTCCAGGCGCAGGCGCTCCTGGCCGGCCTTCTTGATCTTGCCGTTGCTGGACGCGACGGGGCGGAAGTCGGCCACCGCGGCTGCCATCAGCAGCACGTCGCACGCGGGGAACTCCTCTTCGCAGGCGGCCTGCAGCTGCGCCGCGGTGGGCGCCTCGCGCCACGCCACCCCTTGCGGAGGGGGCAGCGAGACGTTGGCGGCCACGACAGTGACCTGCGCACCGCGCGCACGGGCCGCCCGGGCAAGGGCGAGCCCCATGCGCCCCGACGAGCAGTTGCCGAGAAAGCGAACGCTGTCGATCGGCTCGCGCGTGCCGCCGGCGGTGACGAGCACGTTCAGGCCGCTCCACTCCCCCGCACCCAGCAGCGCCTCGCATGCCTCCAGCAGCTGGGGGGGCTCGGCCAGGCGCCCGATCCCCTCCTCTCCCTTGGACGCCAGGCGCCCCACACCCGGCTCGATCACGTGCACGCCGCGCTCGCGCAGCGTCCGCAGGTTGGCCTGCGTGGCGGGGTGCTCGTACATCGCGTTGTTCATCGCGGGCGCCACCACCACCGGGCAGGTGGCGGCGAGCGCCGAGGTGCAGAGCAGGTTGTCGGCCAAGCCGTGAGCGAGCTTCGCCAGCGTGTTCGCCGAAGCCGGCGCGATCAGGTACAGATCGGCGTTGGCGGCCAGCTCCAGGTGGCTCAGCGGCTCGTGGGCGGGGGGCGTCTGGCCAGGGAACGCGCCGCGCGCGGGGTCGCGCTCGAACTCATCGCTGAGGACCGGCGCTCCGGTGAGTGCCGCGAAGGAGGCCTCACCGACGAAGCGCAAAGAGGTCGGCGTCTGCACCACCCGCACCGCGTGCCCCGCCGCGGTCGCCAGGCGTACGAACTCGAGCGCCTTGTAGGCGGCGATGCCGCCGCTGACACCTAAGAGAATTCGGGGCATAGAAGGTTCGAGAACTGCGCGGCTAGGGGGTTCGCTGAGCAAGCAAGGCAAGGACGCAGTGAGCGTGGCGTGCTTGGCACGCGAGCGAGCGAGGACGCAGCATTGCGCAGCTCAGCGGGCGCCCTAGCGATAGTGGTATTTGATCTTCCCCGCTGCTACCTCCTCGAGGGCGATCGTGAGGTAGTTCTTGGAGACCGTTTCGATCATCGGCGGCGGGAACTCGTCGAAGGTGCCCTCGCCGAGGTTGTGGTAGTAGCTGTTGATCTGGCGCGCGCGCTTGGCGGCGACGAGCACGCTGGCGTAGTTGGAGTCGACGTTCTCGAGCAGACGGTCGATGCGGGGGGAGATCACTTTGGGGTTGGCCTTTCGTGGTTAGAGGGTGGCGCAGCCGGCCGTAGGCCGGCGAGCCGGGCCCCTCTTTCTCAATCAGGCCTCAAGTGTAGTGCGACTATCTCGGTGAGACGGTCAAGCGCATCCTCGAGGCGGTCGTTGGTCACGACGTGCTCGAACTCCGGCTTGGCCTGCAGCTCGTGCTCGGCCACGCGCAGGCGCCGCTCAACCTCCTCGGATCCATCGGTGCCGCGTCCGATCAGGCGCATGCGCAGAGCATCGAGTGAGGGCGGCGCGATGAACACCTGCACGGCGTCGGGCACTGAGCGGCGCACCTGACGCGCGCCCTCGACCTCGATCTCCAGGACGACGGCGGCGCCGTGCTGCATGCGGCGTTCGAGCTCGCTGCGCAGCGTGCCGTAGCTGCGACCGGCGTAGTCGGCGTGCTCGACAAACTCTTCATCGCGGACCCGCCGCTGGAACTCCTGCGGGGAGAGGAAGTAATAGTCCACCCCGTCCTCCTCGCCGGCGCGCGGGAGTCGTGTGGTGGCGGAGATCGAGAGCTCGAGCTCGGGCAGGCGCTCCATCAGGCCGCGGATCAACGTCCCCTTGCCCACCCCGGAGGGGCCTGTGATCACAAAGACGCGCGCCACCGGCGCAACCCTAATGCCGGGGTCGGAGGTCAGCGGCGAAGCAACGAAACCAGCTCGCTGCGCTGGCGCTCTGAGAGTCCGCCGATCGTCTTGCTCGGCGAGATGCGGCAGTGGGCGAGGATCTTGTTGACCTTCACGCGCCCGTATTTGGGTACGGCGAGCATCATGTCGCAGACCTTGGCGGTCTCGATGTACTCCGGGGGGTTGAGCAGGAGGGTGTGGATCGAGAGCCGACCGGAGCGCAGATCGCGTTTGAGCTGGGCGCGCTTGGTGCGAATCAGGTTCGCGCGTGCGAGGGCGTCCATCCGCTGGTTGAGGGAGCGCTCGGGGGCCGCCGCGTGAGGGGGGGACGTCGTGCCCGTCGCCATCGCCATGGGCGGCGAGTCTACACACCCGCGCGTCGCGAGGAAGGGAAAGTCCCGAATTGATGTGAACCTCAAGCTGAGGTTCAGCAATGTAGAGGGTAGTGGATGGTGGGAACGCGTGTTTGCAGGGGTTTTCAGCTGAAGCCGGCGAGACCGCGCGAGATGCGTGCGCCGGCGCTGGGATCGCGGAAGCTCTCGGTGCCCACGGCTACGAGAGTGGCGCCGGCGTCCAACAGTTCACGTGCGTGGCGGGCGCTCTGCACCCCACCCATGCCCACCACGGGAATCGTAACGCGCTCCGCGACAGCGGCGACCTGAGCCAGCGCGACGGGACGAATCGCCGGGCCGGAGAGGCCGCCTGTGATGCCGCCGAGCCACGGGGTGCGGGCGCCCGGCGCGAGCGCGGTGGCGCGCAGCGTGTTGATCAGCGAAACGGCGTCCGCGCCGCCCCGCTCGGCGGCCTGTGCGCAGGCCGCGACGTCGGCGGTGTTGGGGGTGAGCTTCACGATCAGCGGCTTCGACAAAGAGGGGCGCACCTCGCGCACGACAGCCTGGAGCTGGGTTGGGTCGGCGCCGATGTCGAGGCCCGTCTTGACGTTCGGGCAGGACACGTTGAGCTCCACGGCGGCAATCTCCGCGCGCTCCTCGCACGCGGCGAGCAGCGTTGCGATCTCCGCGGCCGTGGAGCCCATCACGTTGGTGATCAGCGGCGGGAAGGCTGGGGTCTCGATCCCCTCCAGGAGCTGAGCCAGGGCGGGCAGGTCGTGGGACAGGTAGCCCTGCAGGCCCTTGTTGGGGAGACCGATCGAGTTGATCATGCCGGCGGGGGTCTCCCACAGACGCGGCGGGGGGTTGCCTTGGCGGGGCTCCAGGGTGATCGTCTTGGAGACGAACGCCGCGAAGGGGAACTCGGCCCGCAGCGACTCGCCGAAGGCGGCGTTGGCGGCGAGCAGGTCGAAGGTGCCCGAGGCGTTGATGACCGGGTGGGCCAACTCAATGCCGCAGAAGTCGATCACTCGGGCGCTCCCGCGTGGGCCTCGACGTGCTCCAGGCGGGCGGCGTCGAGCACGGGACCCTCGACGCACACGCGCGCGTAGCCTCCCCCCTTGATTGGCACGACGCAGCCGAAGCACGCGCCGAAGCCGCACGCCATGCCCGACTCCAGCGCCAGCTGGGCGGGCACCGCGCGAGCGGCGCACAGCGCACGGGTGGCCTCCAGCATCGCCGCGGGCCCGCAGGCGTAGACGGTGGCGTGCGCGTCCCGGTTGAGCTCCTCGGCGAGCAGGTCGGTGACGAGACCGTGATGACCGGCCGAGCCGTCGTCGGTGGCCACGCGGGCGTCGCTCAACAGCGCGGCTCCCTCGGCGCGCGCGCCGTCGCGGAACCCCAGCAGCACGGTCGCGCTCCCATCCAGCGCGTCCTGCCAGATCGCGAGCGGCGCAATTCCCACGCCGCCGCCGACGAGGATCGCGCGGCGCCCCTCCGCTGGCGGGGTGAAGCCCTGGCCCAAGGG
>JBIOES010000109.1:0-6691 GCA_044446265.1 Solirubrobacterales bacterium | reverse complement strand
GGCCAGTCCGAGGCGCACCGTCTCGCGGGGGTCGGCCCTCGCCCGCGCCAGCTCCGCCGCGCGGGGGGGCCGGGCGGCGGCGGTGGGGGAGTCGCACAGATGCGCGGGCGCGAGCGTCCCATCGAGGTTGTCGTAGATCTCATCGGCGATGAACGGGCAGAAGGGGGCGAGCAGCTTCGCCACCGTCAGTAGGCACGTGCGCAGCGTCGTGAACGCCGCCGCCTCGCCATCCCAGAAGCGCCGCCGCGAGCGGCGCACGTACCAGTTGGAGAGCTCATCCACCAGCACAGCGATCGCGCGCCCCGCGGTGGTCGCGTCGTAGGCGATCAGGCGCTCATCCACCAGCTCCGCCACCGCCGCCGACCTGCCCCCCCGCGAGGAGGAGCTGGAGCGGGCGATGGCCGTCGCCCGCGAGACGGTGCGCCTCGGACTGGCCGCGCGGGGGCAGGCCAAGATCAAGGTGCGCCAGCCCCTCGCCGAGGCCGTGGTGGTGGCCACGGGGCCCGAGCGCTCCGCGATCGAGCGCCTCGCGGAGATCGTGCGCGAGGAGCTCAACGTGCGGCGCGTGCGCTTCGTGGCCGGCGCCGAGGAGCTCGGCGAATACGAGATCAAGGCCAACTACCGCACGCTGGGGCCGCGCTTCGGCAAGAACATGCCGCGCGTCGCCGAGGCGATCGCCGCCCTGGACCCCGCTCACGTGGTGAGCGCAGTGCGCGGCGGCGGCGAGGTGGGCGTGGCGATCGACGGCCGCGATCACACCCTGGGCCCCGAGGATCTGCTCATCTCGATGCACGCCCCCGAGGGCTACTCGGTGGAGCGCGAGGGCGCCCACGCCGTCGCCCTGGATCTGGCCATCGACGAGGATCTGCGCCGCGAGGGGCGCGCGCGCGAGATCGTCCACGCCGTGCAGAACGCCCGCAAGGGCGCCGGCCTGCAGGTCGAGGACCGGATCGAGCTGCGCCTCTCCGGCGACGGCGCCCTCCTGGATGCCGTTGAGGCCCACCGCGACTACCTCCTCGGCGAGACCCTCGCCGTTGAGCTACCGGCGGGCGAGGACGCAGCGGATGGAGTCCACCGCGAGCGAGCCACGATCGACGGCCTGCACCTGGAGATCGCCCTGCGCCGCGTCGAGCGAGCCTGAGGGTACGCGGCTTCGCGCCGCCGCAGCCCCCGCCCGCGGCGTCGTCTCAGGCACTCTCGGGCGTCTCGAGCGCGGGAGCCTTGCTCGAAGGGCGCTCCCGTGGGAGCGCCGGCTCGGCGCGCAGCAGCCCCTCGAGCTCGGCCGCGGGCAGCGGTCGCGAGAGCGCGTAGCCCTGCACCAGCTCGCAGCGGTTGGCCACGAGCGAGTGCCACGTCGCCTGATCCTCGATGCCCTCCGCTACCACGCGGATGCCGATCGAGTGCGCGAGGCGGATCGTCGCCTCGACGATCGCGGCATCGACCGGGTCGGCGGTCATGCGCCCCACGAACGAGCGATCGATCTTGACCTCCCCCACGGGCAGCGCCTTCAGATGCGTGAGCGAGGAGTACCCGGTTCCGAAATCGTCGAGCGAAAGCCCCAAGCCGAGCTCGCCCAGCTGCGCGAGGACGTCGCCCACGCGCACGGGGTCGGCGAGCACCATGTTCTCGGTGACCTCCAGCACGAGCACCTCCGGGGGCAGCCCGTGAGCGGCCAGCATCGCGGCGACCTCCTCGGGGAACTTGGTGTCCTGTAGATCCGCGACGGTCGTATTGACCGCCACGTGCAGATCGAGTCCCTCCGCGCGCCAGGCCTTGACCTGGCTCAGCGCGAGCGCGAGCATCCTGCGCGTCAATGCCCGACCCAGGCCAGCCTGCTCGGCGATGGTGACGAACTCGCCCGGCCCGATCAGCCCGCGCGTGGGGTGGCGCCAGCGCACGAGCGCCTCGACGCCGACGATCCTGCGGGTGGCCGCCTCGGCCTTGGGCTGGAAGTGCGCCTCGATCTCCCCGCTCTCCAGCGCGCGGGAGAGCTCGCCCGCCAGCGTGAGCCGCTCGAGCGAGTGGTTGTCGCGCTCGCGTGCGTAGCAAGCGCGCCCGGATTGCGCCGTCTTGGCCTCGTACATCGCCACGTCGGCGTGCTGCATCAGCTGCTCGCCATCGTGAGCGTGCTCGGGGTAGAGCGCGATCCCGATGCTCGCCGTCACGCGCAGGCTCAACCCCTTGAGCGGGAAGGGCTCGGCGATCGCCCTGAGGATCTTGTCCGCCACCACTTCCGCGCGCTGCGTGTCGCACGCGTCGCAGAGGAGCACGCCGAACTCATCGCCCCCCAGCCGCGCGGCGGTGTCGGTGCTGCGCAGCACCCCGCGCAGGCGCTCGCCCACCTGGCACAGCAGCTCGTCGCCGGCGTCGTGGCCGAGCGTGTCGTTGAGCTCCTTGAAGTGATCGAGGTCCACGAGCAGCAGCGCCACGCTGGTGTCGCTCGCCTGGCTGGCGGCGATCCCCTCGCGCAGGCGTTGCAGGAAGTCGCGGCGGTTGGGCATCGAGGTGAGATCGTCGGTGAGCGCCTGGCGCCGCGTTTCGGCGAGCGCGCGCACATCTCGAAACGCGAGCGCGGTGCGCGCGAAGGCCGCGAACATCGTGAGCATCGCCAGCGCCAGCGCCAGCGGGTCGAGGCGGCTGAAGTGGTCGTAGATCAAAAGCCCGAGCGCGCTCGCGGTGAACGCGGCCGGGATCCCGAGCACCGCGATGCCCGGCACGGCGTCGCGCTCGAGCGCCTCGCCGGGCTGCCATGCCGCGAGCGCCAGTAGCAGCACGCCGATGTCGTAGGCGAGGTTGGTGGCGGTGCTCGGAGCCGAAGCCCCGCCCGCCACCTGCAGCGCATACATGCAGTCGGCTGTCGCCAACGCCAGGAACCCCACGCCCAGCATCCCCCACATCCGATCCAGCCGCCAGCCGCGCAGCGCAAGCACGCCGACGACCAGCGCGGCGAGCAGCAGGTCGCAGATCGGATAGGCCATCTCGGTAACCACCGCAGCGGTGTTACCCGATACCGAGGCGAGCACCGGACGCAGCACGATCGCCGCGCCCACGGCCGCCACGCCGAGGCCCGCGACGATGCCATCCAGCCAGATCCTGGGCGGCACGCGGCGCTCGCGCACACGCGCGAGGCCCACGATGCCGAGGTAGCACGCGGGGTAGAGGGTGAGCCACATGCCATCGCAGATCGACGGGATCGGCGGGTTGGGGAGGTGTTCGACCCAAGCCGCCCACAGCACATTGCCGAGGCCGTAGATCGAGATGCCGAAGGCGAAGATCATCCACGAGCGCCGCGCCTCGGTGGTGCGCAGCGCGCGCCAGCTCACGATCACCCCCACCAGGATGTAGACCGCCGAGGTGACCCAATCGCGGATCGGCAGTTCGACGGCGTGCCCGCCGATCCCGAACGCGGCGTGCGCTCCGGTCGCCGCGACGAGCGCGATCAGCAGGGTCGTGGCGATACCCAGCAGGCGGCGCTCGCCTCGGGGCAGCACGCGGGCAAGCGGTAGGAGCGCCGTGTGCATGGCGGATGCATCGGATTGCGCCGTCGCATCCTTAAATCGAGGCGACCTAAATGCTCGAAGGTTCGGGAAGGGCCGGCGTGGCGGCGAGCTTCACCGGAGCGCGCCGAACCGGCTCAGACTGGACAGCGCCAAACCGGCTCAGACCGCGAGCGCCGGCTCCAGCTCCGCCTGCAGGCGCTGCTTGGGATAGGCCCCGATCACCGTCTTCACCGGCTGACCGCCCTTGAAGAGGATCATCGTGGGGATCGAGAGCACCTGGAAGCGCGCCGCCGTCTGCTGGTTGTCGTCGATGTTGAGCTTCACGATCCGCAGATCCTCGCGTTCGCCCGCGATCTCCTCGAGCACGGGGGCCACCACGCGGCAGGGGCCGCACCACGGCGCCCAGAAGTCCACGAGCACCGGTGTCTCGGACTCGAGCACCTCGGCGTCGAAGTTGTTGTCGGTCACTTCACTCAAGCTGCCTGCCATCGGGGTCTCCTGTCTTGTCCTGTCGTTCTCGCTTGCTTGGCCTACCCTTACTATACAAAGTAAAGCAAGGGCTACCAGGGTCGCGTGATCGGCCCGCGGATGCCCGTGAGCGCCACGAACAGATGGGGCGAGATGTAGACCTCCACGAAGGCCGCCGCCACCAGCACCGGCACGGCCACCGCGACCGTTACGAGCGTGGCCGCCAGCAGCTGGTCCCACTCGCCGCGGCGGCTCGCGATGATCCAGGCGGCCAGCGGCAGGAACAGGGCCACCAGCTCCGCCAGCGCGTGGGGCAGCACTCCCAGCAGCAGCAGCGCCGGGGAGACCTGCAGGAAGTTCGCTACGCCGGCGAGCGTGTGCCCCAGCACGTACGCCTGGGCGGAGAGCGAGAAGGTGGTGGCGCACACCACGAACGCGATCGCCAGCCGGCCCCCGTGTTCGTGCACCCAGCGCGAGATCCCGCTGTGCGACTGCGCCTGCAGCGGCAGCGAGCTGCCCGCGATGAACCCCGCCACGCACGCCATCGCGTGCAGCGCGAGCACGAGCAGGTTGTGGCCGAGCACGCTCCTCACATCCGCCGCGTCCCCCACCGCGAAGGGCGGGCGCAGGGTGATCACCTGCACGTAGCTCCCCGAGAGCTCGGAGATCGCGAGCACCGCCGCCAGCAGACCGAACGCCGCCGCGAGGGAGCCCAGCGCCCAGCGACCCACCACCTGGCCGGGGCGATCGCGCCAGTCGCGCAGCGTCACGCGGGTGCGCCGCACCCCGTGTGCGAGGGCGTAGGCGGAGGCATCCATCCCCGCTTGATCGGCCCCTCGGCGCCGTTACTGGAGCGTGGGAACCCGCTGCTCGGCGCCCGGCGCCGCACCGGACACCGGAGGTTGGCGCCCGAAGCGCAGCCGCGGCACCAGCCACATCGCCTCGGCGGCGATCCGCCACGACATCTTGCTCTCACCGCGCTGGCGGTCGCGGAAGACGATCGGCACCTCCACCACGCGGAAGCCCGCGCGCACGGCGCGGTAGGTGAGCTCGACCTGGAAGGCATACCCCTGCGAGCGCACGCTGTCGAAGTGGATCGCCTCCAGCGTCTCGCGGCGAAAGCACTTGAAGCCCCCGGTGAGGTCGCGCACCCGCAGACCCAGCACCCAGCGCGCGTAGGTCGAGCCCCCCTCGCTGACAATGCGCCGTAGGAGACCCCAGTCGCTCACCCCCCCGCCGGGCACGTAGCGCGAGCCGAGCGCTAGGTCGGCGCCCCCGTGCACAGCCTCTAGCAGCCTCGCCAGGTCGGCGGGGTCGTGGGAGAAGTCGGAGTCCATCTCCAGCGCATACCCAGCGCCGTTCGCGAGCGCATGGCGAAAGCCCGCCAGGTAGGCGGGGCCGATGCCGTTCTTCTCGCTGCGGTGCAGCACCTGCACCCACTCGCACTCCCGCGCGAGGCGATCGGCGATCGCGCCGGTGCCGTCGGGCGAGCCGTCGTCGACGACCAGCACGCGGTACCCCTCGGGAGCGGCGTCGGCCAGCACCGCGCCGGCGGCCCGCAC
The DNA here is from genome assembly GCA_044446265.1 of Solirubrobacterales bacterium. Classification (GTDB taxonomy): domain Bacteria; phylum Actinomycetota; class Thermoleophilia; order Solirubrobacterales; family Solirubrobacteraceae; genus Palsa-744. Next base: position 1,161 of record JBIOES010000109.1, on the reverse strand, counting down.
GATCGCCTCGATGTTCTCGGCCTCGTCGTAGGTGGGGAGGATCAGCCAGGCCTCGCCGGACATGCCCGAACCCTAGTCCCTGGAGCGGTCCGCTCGCGCCATGCGTCCAGGCGCTAAGCTCGCGCTCGGTGAGAGGCTTGGTGCACGCGCGGTGAGCACATGGACGGGCACGCGCGTGCTCTTCACGGGAGCCCAGGGCTTCATCGGCTCCTGGGTGGCCGAGCGGCTGCTGGGGGAGGGCGCGGAGGTGCTCGTGCTCGACCGCCCCCCCGCCGAGCTCTCGCGCTTTCGCCTGCGCGGACTGCACGAGCGCTGCACCCCCGTGCGGGCCGAGCTGATGGACGCGGACTCGCTGCGCAGCGCGATCGAGCACCACGGCGTGCAGGCGGTGTTCCACCTCGCGGCGACGGCGATCGTGGAGTCGGCGACGAGCTCGCCCCTGCGCGCCTACGAAGTCAATGTGCGCGGCACCTGGAATCTGCTCGAGGCATGCCGCCTCGCTGCCGAGCCGCCCCAGAGGGTGGTGGTGGCCTCCACCGACAAAGCCTACGGCGTGCACGAGGATCTGCCCTACCGGGAGGACCACGCGCTGCAACCGCGCTATCCCTACGACGCCTCCAAGGCGTGCGCCGACATCGTCGCCCGCTCCTACGCCCACACGTTTGGGCTGCCCGTCGCCGTCACGCGCTTCGGCAATGTGTTCGGCGGCGGGGACGTCAACTTCTCGCGCCTGATCCCGGGAGCCGTGAGGGCGCTGCTGGCGGGCGAGCGGCCGGTGATTCGATCGAACGGGCTGCTGGAGCGCGACTTCCTGTACGCCGAGGACGCCGTCACCGCCTATCTCGCGGTGGCCGGCTCGCTCGATCGCCCCGAGCTGCATGGGCACGCCTGGAATGCGAGCATCGGGCGTCCGGTAAAGGTTCTGGAGGTCGTCAAACAGCTCATCGAGATCGCGGGCCTCGAGCTCGAGCCGGATGTCCGCGGGCACGGAACCCCACACGGTGAGCTCGCACGTCAGTGGCTGGATTGCGGCGCCATCTCCGAGCACCTCGGCTGGACGCCCGAATGGGATCTCGGGGAGGGCCTGGAAGCGACCTTTCGGTGGTATGCTCAGGAGCTGCCGCGGATCCCGTCGCTCGCCGGCTGAGCCTTCGCCCAAAG
>JBIOES010000108.1:0-6993 GCA_044446265.1 Solirubrobacterales bacterium | reverse complement strand
GGGCGGCGAGATCGAGTTCGTCGACGTCAGCGCCAAGACGCACGATGGCCTGGACACCCCCGGCCACGAGGCGTTCACCGCGATGCGCGCGCGCGGCGCGCGCGTGACCGACCTCGCGGTGATCGTGGTCGCCGCCGACGACGGCGTGAAGCCCCAGACCGAGGAGGCGATCGACCACGCAAGGGCGGCGGAGGTGCCGATCGTCGTAGCGGTCAACAAGATCGACAAGGAGGGCTCCCAGCCCGAGCGCGTGCGCACCGAGATGACCCAGCGCGGCCTGCAGCCCGCGGAGTGGGGCGGGGAAACGGAGTTCGTGGACGTCTCCGCCAAGACGCGCGAGGGGCTCGACAGCCTGCTCGACACGATCCAGGTCGTCACCGATCTGGAGGAGCTGAAGGCAAACCGCGACGTCGAGGCGTCGGGCACCGTGATCGAGTCCAAGCTCGACCCGGGCCGCGGGCCGGTGGTGAGCGTCCTGATCCAGCGCGGCACGCTGCGCGTGGGCGATGCGCTGGTCGCCGGAGCGCACTTCGGGCGGGTGCGCGCGATGCACGACTTCACCGGCACGCGCGTGAAAGCCGCGCGACCCGGCGAGCCCGTGGAGGTGCTCGGCTTCGACGGCGTCCCGGAGGCGGGCGAGCTCGTGCGCGTCGTCGAGAACGAGCGCCGCGCGCGCCAGCTCGCGGGCGAACGCGCCAACCGCCTGAAGACCGAGGCGCTGGCGCGGCGCTCGGGCCGCAAGATGTCGCTGGAGGACGTCTTCAAGCTCGCCCAGGAGGGGGCCATCAAGGAGCTCGGCCTGGTCGTCAAGGCCGACGTCGCCGGGTCGCTCGAGGCAATCGAGGACGAGATCGCCAAGCTCCCGCAGGACGAGGTCACCGTCAACATCATCCACCGCGGCGTGGGCGGCATCAACGAGTCCGATGTGATGCTCGCGGCCGCCTCCGAGGGCCTGATCATGGCCTTCAACGTGCGCCCCGTGCAGGACGCCCGCCAGCTGGCCGAGCGCGAAGGCGTGGAGATCCGCTCCTACTCGGTCATCTATCGCGCGATCGAGGAGCTGCGCGCCGCGATGCAGGGCATGCTCGAGCCCGAGGAGGTCGAGTCCACGCTCGGCCAGGCCGAGGTGCGCCAGCTGTTCCGCGCCTCGCGCATCGGTGTGATCGCCGGCTCCTACGTCACCGAGGGCAAGGTCACGCGCGGCTCGCGCGTACGTGTGGTGCGCGAGGGCACCGTCATCTACGACACCACGATCGCCTCGCTGCGCCGCGTCAACGACGACGTGCGCGAGGTCGCCACCGGCTTCGAGTGCGGCATCGTGCTCGCCAATTTCCAGGACCTGCGCGAGGGCGACGTGCTGGAGACCTATGAGACGCGCCAGGTGGAGCGTCAGCTAGCCTGAGAGTAGGATGCCGTCGGACCGCATGCGTCGCGTCGATGAGGCGATCAGACAGGTGATCGGCGCAGCGGTGGCTGGAGAGCTGAAGGACCCGAGGGTGGGATTCATAACCGTGACCGATGTCAGGACCAGCGCCGACCTGAGCCATGCTCGCGTGTACGTGAGCGTGCTGGGAGACGCCGAGCAGCGCGAGGCCAGCATGGAGGGCCTGAACAGCGCGCACGGCTACCTGCAGGGCCGCGTCGCCTCCGAGCTGCACCTCAAGCGCACGCCCACGCTGAGCTTCGCCTACGACGAGACGCTCGATCGGGCGCTTCGCGTGGAGGAGCTCCTGGAGGAGATCGAGCGGACGTGAGGAAGGCACTCCCATGAGCGAGAACAATGGCGTCGGACACAGCCGCGCGCTGGTGCTGGAGCGGATACGAGCGGACTCCCGCTTCGTGCTGGCGACCCACGAGAACATGGACGGCGACGCGCTCGGCTCGCTCGTGGCGATGCAGGGGCTGCTCACCGCGCTGGGCAAGGACGCGCCGATGTTCATCGCGCCCAGCGAGCTGCCGCTCCCGCACGAGTATCGCTTCTTTGCACTGGAGCACATGATCCAGGTTGTGCCCGCGGACATCGCGCAGCGCACGGTGGTGTTCCTGGATTGCGGCAACATCGATCGCAACTCCGCCGAGGTGCTGCGCGACGGAGCGCATCTGCTCAACATCGATCACCACCACGACAACACCCGCTTTGGAACCATCAATCACGTCGTGCCCTCCGCTTCGAGCACGGCCGAGATCGTGTGGGGACTGATGGGCGAGTTGGGGGTCGAGCCGACGCCGGCCGTCGCGGAGGCGCTGTACGTGGGGCTGATCACCGACACCGGGCGCTTCATGTATGAGAACACCGGCCCGGGCGCGCATCAGATGGCCGCCGCGCTGATCGCGGCCGGCGTGGACGTGCAGGGGGTCTACCGCCGTCTGTTCGAGGAGATGCCCTTCGCGAAGCTCACCCTGTTCGCGCGCGCCCTCTCCCAGATCTGCCGCCACGACGACGGGGAGCTCACGCTGGCGTGGCTGAGCGCCGACGATTTCCAGGCGGCCGGCGCCGAGGCGAGCTACTCCGAGGGCATCGTCGACATCCTGCGCGCCGTGCAGGGCGCCAAGGTGGCGGGCCTCGTGCGCGAGCTCACGGACTCCGATCGCCGCGGCGAGTACAAGGTCTCGCTGCGCGCCACCGACGACGACGTGGACGTGTCGCTGATCGCCCGCGCTCAGGGCGGGGGCGGGCACCGGCGCGCCGCGGGATTCTCCACGACGCTCGAGTTGGAGGAGCTGATCGCCTTCCTGCGCCGTGAGATCGCCGCCCAGCTGCACCCCGCGCCGGCGCACGCCTGAGGCGCATGGGCCCTGGCGTGGATGGCGTCTTCCTGATCGACAAGCCCGCTGGCATCACCTCACACGACGCGGTCGCCGCGGTGCGGCGTGCGCTGGGGGGCGCGAAGACCGGCCACGCCGGCACGCTCGACCCGTTCGCCACAGGTCTGCTGCTCGTGCTGGTGGGCAGGGCCACGCGCATCCAGCGCCACCTGATGGAGCTGCCCAAGCGCTATGAGACGGTGGCGCGCCTGGGCGCCGTATCGAGCACCGGCGATCCCGAGGGAGAGATCGTGCAGACCGGGCGCATCCCGCGCGACCCGCCCGTGCTGCCGGCTGGGGAGATCCGCCAGCGCCCGCCGATCTACTCGGCGGTGAAGATCGGCGGCGAGCGCGCCTATCGCCGTGCGCGGCGGGGTGAGCGCTTCGAGATGCCAGAGCGGATCGTGAGCGTATATCGCTTCGAGCAGCTCTGGCGCGAGCCAACCAGGGCGGGCTTTCTGATCGAGTGCTCCTCGGGCACCTACGTGCGCTCGCTGATCGCCGATCTCGGCGACGCCTACTGCGAGGAGCTGCGGCGCACCGCGATTGGGCCGTTCGACGTCAAGGACGCAATCGCGCCGCCCCGGCGCGGGGAGCCGTGGGAGGCGGTTGAGGGGGGACCAGCCCCTGGAGGCCCGATCTCCATCGAGGATGCGATGGCGGCGCTCGCGCCGTAGGCTTCGCCCGTGCAGATCACTCGCCTGGGGGACGTGGAGCGTCGTGATCGCAAGGTCGCGGTGGGCACCTTCGACGGCGTGCACCTCGGCCACCAGGAGGTGATCCGCGGGGCGGACAGCGTGCTCACCTTCGAGCCTCACCCGGTGTCCGTCGTGGCGCCCCAGCACGCGCCCAAGCTGCTGACCCCCCTGGAGATCAAGGCCGAGCTGATCGCCGCGCTGGGGGTGCGGGAGACGATCGTGATCCCCTTCGACCGCAACTTCGCCCAGCGCACCGCGAGCGAGTTCGTCGACGGCGTGCTGGTGGAGGCGCTCGGCGCCACGCGGGTGTCGGTCGGGGAGAACTTCCGTTTCGGGCACAAGGCCCGGGGCGACACACGGCTGCTGGCCGCGGATGGGCGCTTTGAGACCGTCGTGCATCCCCTGCTGGAGGTTGACGGGGAGATCGTCTCCTCCAGCCACATCCGCGGCCTGGTCGCGGCCGGCGAGGTGCAGGACGCCGCGCGCCTGCTCGGCGCCCCCTTTCAGCTGCGCGGCGAGGTCAGCCACGGCGACAAGCGCGGGCGCGAGCTGGGGTTCCCCACCGCCAACCTGATACCCGAGGACGCCCTGGTGTGCCCCGGGCACGGCATCTACGCCTGCCTCGCCTACCGAAGATCGACCAACGCCACCGCCGGCGAAGCCGTCGTTGGGCCCGCCGCGGTCAGCATCGGGGTGCGTCCCACCTTCAAGACCGGGAGGATCGAGCTGATCGAGGCGTACCTGCTCGACTTCGAGGGCGACCTCTACGGCCGCACGCTGCGGCTGGACTTCCTCGCGCGCCTGCGCGGCGAACGGCGCTTTCAGAGCGCCGAGGCGCTCGTCGAGCAGATGCACCGCGATGTGGAGGAGACGCGCGCGGTGGTGCGAGGAGACGCGCGCGGTGGTGCTAGCCTATCCGGCCCATGACTCTCACAACTGAGCGCAAGCGCGAGATCGCCGCCAAGTTCGGCGCCAACGAGCGCGACACGGGCGCCACCAAGGTGCAGGTGGCGCTGCTGACCGAGCGCATCAACCACCTCACCGAGCACCTGCGCGAGCAGAAGCGCGACCACCACTCACGGCGCGGCCTGTTGATGCTCGTCGGCCAGCGCCGTCGCTTCCTCGATTACCTCCGGCGCAGCGACCTCGAGGGATACAGAGCGCTGATCAAAGAGCTTGGTCTGCGCAAGTAGGCAGCCGTGAGCGTCCTGGACCCCGGCAGCGCGGCGCCCAGCTTCAGCCTGGGGACCGAAAACGGTGAGCGCTTCACGGAGCGGGATCTGCAGGGCAAGACGACCGTGCTGGTCTTCTACCCGTTCGCATTCAGCCCCGTGTGCACCGAGCAGCTGGAGGTGTATGAGAAGGAGCTTGCAGAGCCGCGCGCGCACGGGGTGGAGATCTACGGGGTCTCTTGCGACTCCAGTTGGGCGCAGAAGGCGTTTCGCGAGAAGCTCGGCGTGAGTATTCCGCAGCTGTCGGATTTCGAGCCCAAGGGCACCGCGTGCGCGGCCTTTGGCGTGCTGCATGAGGGTGGCTTTCCCCAGCGCGCCCTCGTTATCACTGATCCCGACGGAGTTGTGCGCTGGAGCTATCAGGCGCCTTCGCCCGCCGACCTACCCGGCGCGCACATGATTCTCGGCGGCCTGAAAAACGCATAACGCTGGACCTGCCCCAAGAATGCATAGCTCGGGCCGGCATCCAGCCGGCCCTTTTATCGGACGTGAGCCCTCCGGGCTCCCGTAACCATCCGCTAAGCTGCTCTCGTTCGGATAAGAGAATAAAAAAAGATCGCGCCGCCGACCGAAGGGCGAGCGCCGAGAAGGGTAGGAGCATATGAGCAGCAACGCCGTGACACGGGTCTCCGTGGACATCGCCGGCAGCGAGATTTCGTTCGAGACCGGCAGGATGGCCAAGCAGGCCTCCGGCGCAGTGGTCGTCCGCCAGGGCGACACGATGGTCCTCTCCACCGCCACAGCAGGCGGTCTGCGAGATGTTGACTTCCTTCCTCTGACGGTGGACGTCGAGGAGCGCATGTACGCCGCGGGCAAGATCCCCGGCTCGTTCTTCAAGCGCGAGGGACGCGCGGGCGAGAAGGGCACGCTGACGGCCCGCATGATCGACCGTCCCCTGCGCCCGCTGTTCCCCAAGGGATGGCGCTTTGAGACTCAGCTGGTGGCGATCCCCATTTCGGTGGACCACGTCAACCCGTATGACATCCTCGCGATGAACGGCGCCTCCGCGGCGCTGATGATCTCCAACGTACCCTTCGCGGGCCCTGTCGGCGCGGTGCGCATCGGCAAGATCGACGGCAACTTCGTGGTGAACCCCAACGAGGAGGATCTGCTGGAGAGCTCGGACCTCGACCTCGTCGTGGCGGGCTCCGAGGACGCGATCCTGATGGTCGAGGCCGGCGCAAACGAGATCTCCGAGGCGGAGATCCTCGACGCGCTCGACATCGCACACTCCGAGATCAAGAAGCTCTGCCAGCTGCAGCGCGATCTGGCCGCCAAGGTGGGCAAGGAGAAGACGCCCGTCGAGGCTCCCGCCCTCGACGAGTCGCTGCTCGCGGACATCCGCGCCTCCCACGGCTCCGCGCTCGACGCCGCCACCCAGGTGGAGGACAAGCTCGAGCGCCAGGACGCCTGCAAGGCCGTCGAGAGCGCGATCCTCGAGCAGTACGCCCCCGCGGCGCACGAGGGTGCCAGCGAGGAGCAGGTCGCCGAGGCCAAGGCGCGCAGGGCCGCCGTGCAGATGGCCTTCGACAAGCTCGAGAAGGGAATCATCCGCGAGCGCATCGCCGTGCACAAGAAGCGCCCCGACGGCCGCGCGGAGAACGAGATCCGCGAGATCACGATCGAAGCGGGCGTCACGCCGCGCACGCACGGCTCCGCGCTGTTCACGCGCGGGCAGACGCAGGCGCTGAGCGTCGCCGCGCTCGGCACGCTCAAGGAGGAGATGCGCCTCGACACGCTCGGATTGCAGACCAAGAAGTACTACTTCCACCACTACAACTTCCCGCCCTTCTCGGTGGGCGAGGCCGGCCGCATCGGCCCCAAGCGCCGCGACATCGGTCACGGCGCGCTGGCCGAGCGGGCGCTCGTGCCGGTGGTGCCCTCGATCGAGGACTTCCCCTACACGATCCGCGTCGTCTCGGACATCTTCGAGTCCAACGGCTCCTCCTCGATGGCCTCGGTGTGCGGCTCCTCGCTGTCCTTGATGGACGCCGGCGTGCCGATCAAGCGCCCCGTGGCGGGCATCGCGATGGGCCTCATCAAGGAGGGCGAGGACTACATCGTGCTCACCGATATCGCCGGCGTGGAGGATCACCTTGGGGACATGGACTTCAAGGTTGCGGGCACCGAGCAGGGCATCACCGCCCTGCAGATGGACATCAAGATCAGCGGCGTGACCTTCGAGATCCTGCGCGACGCGCTCACGCAGGCGCACGCCGCGCGCACGTTCATCCTCGGCAAGATGGCCGAGGTGATCG
>JBIOES010000107.1:0-7029 GCA_044446265.1 Solirubrobacterales bacterium | reverse complement strand
GCGCAAGGGGAGGGGAGGGCAATTATCGCTTCCTCTGCACCGGCGACGCCGACGCGTTCCACGAGCTCGGCACCCGCTTCCTGCAGATGCCCCTGGGCACCGTCGAGCGAGTCGAGCTGGCCGAGGTCGGGGCGCCGGCATGAGACGCAGCTACGGGCGCGGGCCCGACGAGCTGCGCCCCACCACGATCGAGGCCGGATTCGTGCGCACCGCCACCGGCTCGGCGCTGATCTCGGTGGGGGAGACGCGCGTGATCTGCACGGCCTCCGCGCAGGAGAGCGTGCCGCGCTGGATGGCCGGCAAGGGGCGCGGCTGGGTGACGGCCGAGTACTCGATGCTCCCCGCCTCCACGGGAGATCGCAAGCAGCGCGACATAGTCAAGGGGCGCCTCGATGGGCGCTCGGTCGAGATCCAGCGCCTGATCGGCCGCGCGCTGCGCGGGGTCGTCGATTTCCGCGCGCTGGGGGAGCGCACGATCTACCTCGACTGCGACGTGCTCCAGGCCGACGGCGGCACGCGCTGCGCGTCGATCACCGGTGCCTACGTGGCGCTCGCGCTTGCCTGTGCGCGCCTGCGGGAGAAGGGGAAGCTGGAGGGCTCGCCCCTGACGGGCTCGGTGGCGGCGGTCTCCTGTGGGATGAAGGAGGGCAGGGCACTGCTCGACCTCGACTACGCCGAGGACTCCAACGCCGAGGTCGACGCCAACGTCGTGATGACCGGCGAGGGCGGGCTGGTGGAGGTGCAGGCCACGGCAGAGCGCACCCCCCTCTCGCGCGCGCATCTGGACGAGCTGCTCGCGCTCGCCGCCGCGGGCATCGCCGAGCTGCGCGCCCTGCAGGACGCGGCGGTGGCCGGCGCCGCCGATCCAGCGTGAACCTCCTGCTCGCCACGCACAACGAGCACAAGCGCCGCGAGTTCGCCCGGCTGCTGGGCGCCGGGGAGACCCTCGGTGGATATGACCTGCAGAGGCTGCCCGATGAGGTCGAGCTTCCTCCCGAGGACGGCGAGACGTTCGCGGACAACGCGCTCGGCAAGGCGCGCGCGGCGGCCGCGGCGACGGGCACGATCGCTATCGCCGACGACTCCGGCATCGAGGCCGCCGCGCTGGGCGGCGCCCCCGGGGTGCGCTCCGCGCGCTACGCGGGGGAGGAGGCCACGGGGGAGGGGCCTCCATCGGATGAGCAGAACCTGCGCAAGCTCCTGCGCGAGGCCCCAGCGGGAAGCGCCCTGGAGTACGTGTGCGTCATCGCCCTGGTGGATCCGGTGGGTGGCGTCGAGCGCCTCTTCGAAGGCCGCTGCGGCGGGCGCCTGGCAAGCGAGCCGCGCGGGGAGCGCGGGTTCGGCTATGACCCCGCCTTCCTGCCCAACGCCGGGCCGCCGGGCTCGACGATGGCCGAGCTGAGCGACGAGCAGAAGGACGCCATCAGCCACCGGGGACACGCGGCGCGGGCGCTGGCTGCGTGGTTGGAGAAGCGGTGACAAGCCAGTGCGGTGGCGGGCGCGCAGGCGCCGCCGGCGAGGCTCAGAAGAGGTTGATCGAGGCCGAAGCTCCCACGGCCACCGACAGCGCCGCGTACCCCGTGTACCCCTCCAGCAGCAGCAGCACCGCGGTGACGAGCGCCACCAGCACTGTGGTGAGCCAGGCTATGCGCGAGAGCGGCATCCCGTCGTATTCTCCCGCTCGAGCCCCCGACCTGCTCCGCCGGCCCCCCGCGGACGTCCGCGCGCGGTGTTAGCGTCGCGCCGACCCGCTTTCACGAGCGAGTCGTTCGACCCGACCGAACCGAACGCGAACGAGGAGGACGAAGTGACGAAGACCGAGCTGATCGATCAGGTGGCCGACCGCGCCGAGCTGACCAAGCAGGACGCCGCGCGCGCGGTGGACGCGGTGCTGGCCACGGTCGAGGCGACCCTGCGCCGCGGCAGCGAGATCACCCTGTCGGGATTCGGCAAGTTCCATGTGGGCGAGCGCGGTGCGCGTCAGGGCGTCAATCCGCGCACCGGCGAGCGCATCCAGATCGCCGCCTCGCGTGTTCCCCGCTTCACCGCCGGCAGCGGCTTGAAGAGCGCCGTCAAGGGACGCTGAGCGACGGGCGCTGGAGCCGCGGAGCGCTGAGCTACCGCACGAGCGCGGGCACCTTCGCCGGTGCCGCTGCCTCGCCGAGCTTCGCCCCCGCGATGCGATCGCGCACGGCTTGGACCACCGAGAGGCAGCGAATGCCCATCTCCAGCCCGACCTCGGGCGCGCTGCGCTCGCGCACGCATTCGAGGAATGAGCGCAGCTGGGCGAGGAGGGGCTCCTCGATCGGCACGAACACGCGCTCCAGGAGGCTCTCCTGGCGGTAGGTGCGCGAGCCGCCGCCATCCAGCTCCAGCGAGGTGGAGCGGCAGCGCTCCACCGTGCGGCGCAGGTAGTCGACGGTGACGTGCGACTGCTCTGTGGTGGCGCTGAGACGGCGGATCTTCTCCTCCGTGACGCGGCTGGCCACGAGCGTCCCGATCAGCCCATCCTCGAACGTGAGGGTCGCCACGGCGTAGTCGTCGAGCTCGGGCGAGCGCACGCGCCGGCCGACGGCGTGCACGTCGCGCAGCTCGCGCCCCGCGGCCAGCGTGAGCAGCACGTGGATGTCGTGCAACATCAGATCCTGCACCACGTCGGCGTCGATGATGTGCCCATCGAAGGGGCTCAGACGCTGCAGCTCCAGCGCCACCACGCGCTCGCCCTCCAGCAGCTTCGAGACCTCGCGCACGGCGGGGTTGAAGTGCTCGATGTGCCCCACCTGCACCACCGGCCGGCGCGCGCACGCGACGACGGTGTCGCGCAGCGCCTGCGCGTGCTCCACGGTCAGCGCCACGGGCTTCTCGATCAGCGCGTCCACCCCCGCGCGCAGCGCCAGCAGGGCGTGCTCGACGTGCAGCGCGCTGGGCGTGCAGATCGACACCGCCCGCACCTCCCCGAGCAGCTCTTCCGCGCTCGCGAAGGGGCGCGTGTCGAACTGCCTTGCCACGGCTGCGCAGCGCTCGGGGTCGAGGTCGTACACCCCTCGCAGTTCGCACACCCCTCCAAGCGCCCCATAGGTGCGGATGTGGTGGGAGCCCATGTTGCCCGCCCCGATCACCCCCACGGGGATCGGGTCGCCGCGGCGCCGCCCGCCATTGCGGCGGCGCTCGATTGGGACTGGGCAGATCGGTGGGGCGGCGTCGCTCTCGGCCATCAGCTCATGCTCACGTAGCCGGTCGCTTCGCCGGGCGGGCGTTCGTTCAGGGAGACCTTGTTTTCATAGTTGCCCTCGATCGTCTGGATGTCACCGTTGGGCAGCACGCCCCGAACGACACCCACGTGCTCGCCCCCGAACACGATCAGATCTCCGGGCTTGGGCGTCACGCCCGGTCCGTTGGGCACCGCGCGCCCGGCCCCCTGCGCCCACGACCAGATCGCCGAGACCGAACCCAATCCTTCGCCCTGAGCGCCCAGCGGCGCGCCCGCCTGCCGCGCTGCCCATGAGGCGAAGTACGCGCACCACGGCTCCCCGGGCGCCGCTCCCGCGGTGGCCGAGCGGTATTCGGCGATCGCCGGCGATTCGTTCGAGCCGGGCGGCTGCTCGGCCTGGCCGATCTGGCTTTCGGCCGCGGCCACGATGCGGCTGCCATTGCCGGCGGTCGCGGCGGGCGAGCCCACCGGGGTGCTCGCGCTCGCCTGGGCGAGGGCGGTTGCGAAGGTGGAGGGGCTGGTCGCGGCTTCGGCGCTGGGCGCGGCCGTCCCGCCCGTGAGCGCCATGGGGTTCGAGAGGGCCTGGTCGATTACGGCGACGCGTTGCAGCGCGGAGTCGAGGGACATCGCTCTCCGGTGATCGGCCGTTCTGCGTTTAGTTTGAGGCAAAAAGGGGCGACCTTAATTAAGGGATGGGCGACCAGAGGTCGCCCATCCCACCACCGTTCCCTCGATGAATCGGCGGTATATAGCTTCTGCCGGCCTTCCCTGACCGCGCGAAGCGTTTTGACCCGCCCGGGGGCGGTTGTGGCCGCCCCCGGATGGGCTTCGCTGCAGCGGTGGCGCTATTGACGCCACCGCTGAGGAAGGTTGAACTAGCCGATGAGCTTCAGCACTGCCTGGGGCAGGGAGTTGGCCTGCGCCAGAATCGCGGTGCCGGCCTGCAACAGGACCTGCTCCTTGGTGAAGTTCGTCATCTCCGCCGCCATGTTGACGTCGACGATCGAGCTCTGCGCCGCAGAGAGGTTCTGGTCATAGATGGCCTGGTTGCTCTGCGTGTACTGCAGGCGGTTCTGCACCGCGCCGAACCCGCCGGCGGCCGCCGCGACCTTGGTGATCGCAGCGTCGATGGTCGAGATCGCTTCGGCTTCGCCCAGGCTGATCGTGCCCACGGCTTCGCCGAGGCTGATCGTGCTGACGGCGATCACTTCGCCGTCGTTGGCGCCCACCTGGAAGGTGATAGCCGCTGCTTCCTTCAACAGGCTGGTGCCGTTGAACTGGGTGGTGGTGCCGACTCGTTCGATCTCGGAGCTCAGCTGCCCGACCTCGGACACGATCGCTTCCTTGCTGGATTCCGAGTTGGTGCCGTTCTTGTACTGCACGGCGAGCTCGCGGACGCGCTGGAGCATCTGCTCCACCGTGTTGAGCGAACCCTGCGCCGTCTGCGCGAGCGCAACGGCGTCCTGCGTGTTCTGCTGCGCCTGGTTCAGACCGTTGATCTGACCCTGCAGCGTCTCGCTGATCGAGTAGCCGGCGACATCGTCGGCGGCCGTGTTGATCCTCAGACCCGAGGACAGGCGCTGCATCGAGGTCGCAACGGAGTTCTCCGTGTTCTGGAGGTTGCGCTGCGCATTCATCGCCTCGATGTTGGTGTTCACTGTAAGGGACATGCGTTCATCTCCTTGATGACGGTTGGTTGACAGTCCCGAGCTGACTCCCTGTCAGCCCTTCCTACACGTCGTTTATCGTCAGCGCCCCGCGGAACTTGAGAGACACCTGCGCACGCTGGCCATGCGGTCTCGCCGGCTGTCAGACAGCGTCGAAGCGTCGCAGCCCGGGCACGCCCGGCACGGGGTCGCTGTGGGTGTAAGCCCACAGCTGGTTGCCCGGGCAGTGGCGCCCGCCGTGGCAGGCGTGCGGGGCGAAGTAGTAGCGCACCTGCCCCTGGAGCACCTTGGCCTGCAGGCTGCGGGTGCGCGTCAGCGCCCCGTCCACGTCGTTCATCGCCAGCACCGGCTGGGCGTCGCGAACGACGAGTCCCACGGCGTCGTTGATGTTCGCGGCGGCCACCTCGTAGCGGGCGCCCTCGCGGTTTGCGCGCAGATAGCGGCTGAGCGCCACACTGGTCGGGTCGGCCTGCAGCGAGTTGGAGCTGTGGCCGCGGATCAGATCGAAGTCGTGGCTCAGCGAGGTCGCGAGGAAGGCCACGAACAGGAACCCGAGCAGGACGGCGCGTCGCGGACCGCCGCCGCGCCACAGCGCGCCCACGGACAGCCCGAGCACAGCGCACACGGCGGGCGTGAAGGCTTCCAGATAGCGCGTCTGCAATCGCCGCATCGCGCTGAAGACGATCAGCCCCGTGAGAAACCACACGACGATGCCCACGGCGAAGCGCCCGTGCGGGCTGCGCAGGGTCTCGCGCAGTCGCTCGCGACCCTGCGCGAGCAGCGCGGCGAGGGCGAGCAGCCCCAGCAGCGAGGCCGCCAGGACTCCCGTCCCCACCAGGCTCCAGAGCTCCGAGGAGCCCGCGCTCAGCAGCCGCAGGGGGCTGGGGCCTCCTCCCGGCGCGAGCGCGGCCCCGCCGATCGCGCCGTGGTTGGAGAGGCGGTTCAAGCCGTTGTAGACGAACGTCACGCGCCACACGCTGCCATCGCCCGAGCCCACCGGAAACGGCCGCTGGCCGAGGGGCGTCAGCGAGGCGATCGCCGTCCACGACAGCGCCACCGCGATGAACGTCGCGGCCGTGGCGCCCGCCACGCGCAGGCGGGCGCGCAGGGTGGGCTCCGCCGACCACAGCCACACGAGCGCCAGCGCGGGCAGTGCGATAAGCGCCTCGGTGAGCTTCACGTTGAAGGCCAATCCCATCGTCGCCGCGGCGAGCACCGACCAGCGCAGGCGGCCGCTCTCGAGCGCCGCGAAGGAGAGCCACAGCGAGCCGATCAAGAGCGCCGCCAGCACCGAGTCCATCGTGTCGCTGCGCGCCGTGAGCACCGACACCGGCAGCACCGCCAGCGCCAGCGCCGCCGCCAGCGCCGTAACCAATCCGAAGGGCCGGCGCAGCGCCCCGAACAGCAGCCCGCAGGCGGCCACGCCGCCAAGCGCCTCCGGGAGGTGCAGGCCGAACAGCGTGAACCCCAGCGCCTTCGTGCTGGCCACCTGCAGCCACAGATCGACGGGGGGCTTGTCGATCGAGACGCTGCCTCCGGGCTCCAGCGCGCCGAAGAAGAGCGCGTGCCAGGACCGGCCCATCGTGCGCACCGCCGCGTCGTAGAAGACGTTGCCGTTCACCCTCTGGATCGACCACAGGCGCAGCGCTGTGGCGAGCACGAGCAGCAGCGCCGCGCACAGCCACGGTGCCCAGCGCTCGAGCGGGCGCTCAGGCGCGTACGTCGATGTGGCGGGGAGGCTCACCGTCGGGAGAGTACGGGTCCTCGCCCTGTACCTGCCGCGCTCGGCGCTCACGCTCGCGCCGGGCGCGCTCCCGGCGCTGCTGCTCGCGACGGTCGCGCGCCGCACGGTCGCTCGGGGCCGGCGCAATGGGCGCGAGCGTAGGCGGTGGGGGAGCGATGGGATGGATCGGGTCCATCGTGGGTTCTGCCCTCAGGGCCGCCTTGACAGCTCGGCCTGGAGCAGCTCGTGCTGGCGGTTGCGCAGCTCGGCCACCACCAGGTGGCGCCAGAGGAATACGGCGCCGGCCCACACCGCCACGTAGCAGGCGATGCCCGCCACCAGCGCATGCAGCGCCGCGCCGACGAAGGTGTTCGTGGACATCGAGAGGTAGCCCCCCACGATGAACCCCACCAGGCCGCCCCAGCCCT
>JBIOES010000106.1:0-7174 GCA_044446265.1 Solirubrobacterales bacterium | reverse complement strand
GGGCGCGCCGCGCGCGTCCCAGCGGCCTTCGGTCGGAAACAGCGGTGTGTAGATACTCGCCGCGGGCCCGCGCTGACCCTACGCTCGGGCGATGCGATTGGGCTTCATCGCCGAGCCGCGGGCTCCCAACTCCAACTACCGGGTGATCTTCCCGATGCGCGCGCTGGAGCGGCTCGGGCACGAGGTGCTGTGGCCCCCTCAGCTGGAGCGGGATCTGCCGCTCGGAGAGCTGCTCAGATGCGATCTCGTGCACTGCTTTCGCCGCATGGACCGCTCGCGCGACCTGAAGCAGCTCGTCCAGAAGGGCGTCGCTGTGAGCTTCGACAACGATGACGACTTCGGCGCCGCCGACATGGCCAACAGCGCCTCGGGCAAGCTCGAAGCGGGCGGGAAGGCGCGGGCGGCCAACGCCAAGCGCTTCACCGAAATCCTGCGGCTCACGCGCGTGGCGGATCTGACGACGACGCCCAGCGACGTGCTGGCGGAGAAGTACCGCGCGGCGGGCGCCGACCACGTGGCGGTGATCGGGAACCACCTCGACGGCGAGCTGGAGGGCTTCGGCGTGAGGGCCGCGCACCCCGGCGTCACGGTGGGCTGGATGGCAGGCGCGGAGCACGAGCGGGACCTGGGGCTGCTGCCGATCGTGGATGTGCTCGGCAAGCTGCTCGATAGGCACGCCGAGCTGCGCGTCGTAACCGTCGGTGTGCGCTTGCCGCTGCGCTCCGAGCGCTACGAGTTCCGCCCCAAGGTGCCCTTCGGCCAGCTCCTGGGAGCGATGGCGGATATCGACATCGGCATCGCCCCGCTGGCGGACACGGCCTTCAACCACGCGCGCTCGGATGTCAAGCTGAAGGAGTACGGCGCCGTCGGCGCCGCCTGGCTGGCCTCGCCCGTGGGCGCCTACCGCGAGAGGGGCGGCGGGCAGGGTGGGCGACTCGTGGAGGATAGCGAGTGGTTCGAGGCGCTTGATAGCCTCATCCGCAGCGGCTTCAGGCGCAAGCGCCTCTCACGTCAGGCGCTCAAGTGGGCGCGGTCGCAGACGATCGACCGCTTCGCCGTGCGCTGGGAGGAGGAGTTCGAGCTGGCAATCGAGCGCGCCCGCGCCAGGCGGCTTGCAGTGGCTCGATAGCCTCGCTGGTGGCCAGCTGAAAGTCCCAGTGAGATCAGCCTTGGTATCAGCTCACAGGTCACTCAGCGTGGCTGGTTGGCGGCTCGTAGTTTCTGAGGATGAACCGCCCCAAGAGGGGGACTGCGAACGAGTACTTGCCCAGCCGGTTCTTGTAGATCATCCCTCGCTCGGCGAGGCTCGCGAGCATCTGATTCGCGTGGCTCGGTGAGAAAGTCTTGGAGAGAAGCTCCTTGGCCTTGTCGATTAATTCGAGTATCGTGAATTCATCATCGGGATGGTCGAGGTTTGCTATGGCCCAGAGCAGTTCCCGCCGACGATCTGTGATCTTTGCCCAGCGTCCAGCGAAGAAGTCGGCGTCCAGCTTGCGCTGGATTGCGTCGACCGGAACCATCCTCGGCTCGTCGTTCGCGTGCTGCTGGATGAATACATCGAAGACCTCGCGACAGATGAACTGGATGAAGTACGGATAGCCGCCGGACTCGCGGCAGATCGTCTCGACAGAATCCGGATGGAACCGGACGGGACAGTTTGCGACCTCGATCGGCTTGAGAATCGCCTCCCTGCTCTCCTCTTCACTGAGCTTGGTCAGGGTCACGACGCGAAACATCCGCTCCGCATAGGTCCGGGCATCCACCAGCTTCGGAAACAGCGTTGGGAGGCCGGCTAGGGCCAGCATGAACGGGATGCCCTTCTTCTGGATCGACTGGAAGACGTCGAGGAGGACCGACAAGGGGAACTGCTCTTTCTCGGCATGATCGGAGAGGTTCTGGGCCTCGTCATAGGCAAAGATCACTCGGTGTGGACCCTGCTCGCGAAGGTGACTCCATGCGAATTCGAGCGTCGTCTTGATCTTGTCGGAGGTGAGACCGGGAGTGTTTGTGTAGACGGACGCAAGCACATCGTGAGACAGCGGTATCCGACGCGGCTCGCTGGGAGGGCCGAATCCAGTGGGTTGGCCCGCTCGGGGCTCCTCGACGGTGATGGATGAGGTGATCAAGGCGAGGTCTGCGAGGAGGCGCTGCGCGAGCGCGGTCTCGCTGATGCTCGCGGACTCCGATAGATCGGCGGTTGCCCAGAGCCATCCATGCTGCATCGCGCGAGGCTTGAAGGTCTCCAGGAGGACCGTCTTGCCGACGCCGCGAAGTCCGGTGAGAACCATGTTCTCCAAGATCTCTTCCTGCTCGAGGAGGCGATCGAATTCCTCGTACTCGCGTTCACGGCCGGCGAGATGGGGAGGCATGTGTCCGGCTCCCGGCCGGTAGGGGTTCTTGAATTCGATTGGACTCACAGTCGATTACTCCCTCTACTAAATTTAGTCTTCTAGCTAAATTTAGCACAGAGGCTAAGTCTCTCTCAATCGCATGGGCAGCGCTGTCAACCGCCGGCCATCGCGAGGTCGCGCCCGGGGAGGATCTCCCAGCGCGCCGCGACATCTTCGAGCTCGCCTGTGAGCGGCCAACGGTCGGCGAGGGGCTCGCCTTCGTGGGCGGGATTGGCGCCCTTCAGCGCCATGCAGCCGGTGTTGTCGCCGATCGCGCGCAGCTCGGCGACCTCGGCCTCGCTCAGGAGGGGCTTCACCTTCGATGACGACACGGCGGGGAGCGCGGCCAGCTCCGCGCGCTTGTCCTCCACCGGGCGTGCCCCTGGCCCGCTCTCCTGGATCAGCGTGGGGGCCACGCAGCGCACGGCTGGATGCGCGAGGTTCCACAGGCAGGCGAGCTGCAACATGCTCAGGCCGTGGCGCTGCGCGTAGGGACGCATCCGCTCGAGCTTCTCGCGCCCCGCCTGCACCCACCCCTCGGGGCGGAACTTGCGGTGGTCGCTGGGAGCGAACTCGTGACCGGGGAGCACGTCGTCGTGGAACATGCCGCCGTAGTCCACGACGCGCGTGATCAGGCTCACGCCGTGTCTCTGCGCAGCGTCCAGGACGAGCTCGCCGGGCCAGGGCTCGAGCGGGCCAAGGATCACCATCGCCCAGTCGATCGACTCGCCGAAGCGCTCCAGGCAGTCGATCAAATCGAGCGTGAAGCCGTTGGCGGGTCCGGGAGCCACGCCGAGTCGGCTCCGGTGGCCGGCGTCGCGCACCGCCGCCATGCCTCGCCACACTGACTCGCTGGTGTAGCCGGTGTGGTCGGGGTTGTGCAGCAGCAGCACGTCCAGGGAGTCCACGCCCAGGCGCTCGAGGCTGCGCTCGGTCGCCATCCGGATGTAGTCCGAGTATGCCTCAGGGCCGCGCAGGCGGGGGTCGGTGAAGCGCGGGAAGCCCTTGGCGCCCTCGCGCTCGCCCTCGTAGAAGTCGTGCCCGATGGCGCCCACCAGGCAGTAGTCCTCGCGGCGCACCCCGGCGAGCGCTTCTCCGAGCACGCGGTCGGCCTCACCGGCGCCGTAGGCGTCGGCTGTGATGACGGTGTCGATTCCCTCGCCGGGACGCAGGAGCGCCCGCAGGCGCTCGCCCTCCAGGGGCTCCCCGAAGTGCATGAAGCGCCCGCCGCTCCAGGTGCCGATTGCTGTGGTGGTGGGGTCCATGCTCCGCACTCTACGACCCTCGGGCGAGGCTCACTGCCCTCCTCCGCCTGGTGGCGACTCGCTCGGGAAGCCCACGGCCGTACGCGCCCGCAGTGCCGCCTCGAGGCGCTCGAGCGCGTGGCGAACGGTTCGATCCTTGGGCTCCTCCGGTGCCACGATGCCTGCGCTCAGCTCCCGCAGCTCCGCCACGCGCTCGGCCAGGTCGGGTCGATCCTCGCCGCCGAGCTCCGTCAGCGCGGCGGCGTAGGCGCTTCGCAGCTCCACCCGCGCGTGCGCGGGGCGGCCCTGGTCGAGGTCGCGGCGGGCGCGCAGCGCGAGCTCCTCGCACAGCAGCGGCTCTTCGCGCCCGCTGAGCAGGACCGTGAGGCGCTCCTGCGGGCGCAGGGCCGCCACGCGTCGGCGGGTGCGCGGCTCCTTCCGGGGCAGCTCCAGCGCGTGGCGCCAGTGGCCGTCGGCGACCTGCTCGCCCTCTCCCCAGCCGGCCCTTATGACAAGCGCTCGGGCAGGGGAGGGCTCGTGGATGTAGGGGTCGGCGGTGGCGATGCGATAGGCGTGCAGCACGCCCCCCAGCACTCCCGCGGCGGCGTGCGTCTCGCGCTCTGGATCGAGTTGCTGCAGCCACGCGCGGGCCTGGGCGTCGCCGGCCACCGCGATGGGGTCGATCACCGTCGCGCGCGTCACCGCCACAGGTGCGGGCTCGGGAAGGGCGGGGCGCGAGCGCGTGCGGCGGCGTGCCCGCAGCATCCCCTCCGGCCGGCGCGCGGCGCCCACGGTGCTCAGCACGACCACGTGCTCGGGCTCGCGCTCGGGGCCTCCGCGCAGCAGGTAGCGCCCGTCGGGCGGCCCCAGCTCCCAGGGGAACTCCAGCTGCACGAAGAGAAACAGTCGCTCGGCCACCCCCGCACCGTATCCTTCAGCTCCCGTCCGCGAGAGGAGCGCCACCGATGTCAGATGAAAACGCCACGAAGGGCCTGCGCGAGCGTCTCGCAACGGGCACCGAGGATCGCCTGGGCCGGGCGCTCTCGGATCTGCTCGAAAACTCCCTGCTGACCGGCGCCATCGGGCGCGCGTTCGACGCGCGCGAGAAGGCCGCTCAGGCGCAGGAGCTGGCGATGGGGGCGCTCAACCTGCCCTCGGCGGCAGACATCGAACGCCTCACGCGGCGGCTGCGCTCGCTCTCCCACCGCCTGGAGGGAATCGAGGACGGCGTCGATCGCCTGAACCGCTCGCTCACGGCCCCGAAGGTCGAAGCTCGCCTGGAGCGGATCGAGGAGCAGCTGGGCGAGCTTTCGCGAAAGGTCGGCGCGGCGGGGAGGAAGCCGGCGACGAGGAACTCGGCCTCGGCGAAGTCCCCAGCGCGCAAGTCCGCGGCGGATAAGTCCCCATCGCGCAAGCCCGCGGCGAAGCAGCAGTAGCGTCGCAGCGCCCTTAGCCGCCGAGCGCGGCCGCAGCCAGACGCCCCATCGCCTCGGCCGCCTCCAGCAATTCCTCCTCCTCGATCCGCCGCCGTCCGTCGGCGTTCAGCAGGTCGGTGACCACGAGCACGCACCCCACGGGCACTCCCAGCCGCTCGCCCACCGCGAACAGCGTGGCTGCCTCCATCTCGACGGCCACCGCGCCCGCCGCGCGCCAGTCGTGCTCGCGCTGGGAGTCGTGCTCGTAGAAGAGGTCTGTGCTCACAACGGTGTGAGACCCACCCCCGCCGTGCGTGCGCCGGGGCGCAGGCGCGCCGGCGAGCGCGTTGGTCAGCTCCGGGTCCGCTGCAACCCGCTCGCCCGCCCCCAGGGCTCGGCTCGTCCCATCCGCGGCGATCGCCTCACGAGCCACCACCAGCTGGCCGAGCTCCAGCGCGCCGTTGAGCGCGCCGCAGGTGCCCACCCGGATCGCGCGCCTGGCGCCAAGCGTGGCCAGCTCGTGCAGCACGATCGCCGCGCTGGGGCCGCCCATGCCGGTGCTCTGTACCGTCAGGAGCTCGCCGTCCGCGGCGCGTCCGGTGTAGCCCCACAGGCCGCGGTGGTGGTTGAACATGAGCGGCTTCTCCAGCAGCCACTGCGCCAGCGCCAGCGCGCGGCCCGGGTCGCCGGGCAGCAGCACGCGCTCGGCCAGCTCGGCCGTCGGGCGCAGATGGATCGTCTCGCTGTGTGGCACCGGCCACGACCTTAGAGGGTGGCGCACCATGAGGGTGGCGCAGTCGGCCGGAGGCCGACGAGCCGGGCCCCTCGACATTTCCGATCCTACGCAGGCCGGCGAGCCGGGCCCCTCGATATTCAGTCAGACTGCCCGGCCCGACTCTAGACTGCCGCCCATGGCCACGTCGCCGACCAACGCTCTCACGCTCGCCCAGGTCGCCGCGCGCGCGGGGGTCTCTCCGGGCACGGTCCGCCGCTGGGTCAAGGAGGGGCTCGTGCCGCCCTACGAAGGCGAGTGGACACCCGCGGCCGCCTCGCACGTGCGGATCGTGGCGCGGTTGCGCGAGCGCGGGCACACCGTCGAGCGGATTCGCGAGGCGAGCCAGAGCGGGCGTCTGGTGTTCGGCTACATCGACGAACTGCTGCCCACCTCCGATGGTCGCCACACGCTCGCGGAGGCCGCTCGCGCGACGGGGTTGAAGCCGGCGCTGATCGAACGCCTCACCGCAGCGATGGGGCTGAGCGTGCTCTCGGTGGAGTCGATCTCCGACGAGGATCTGCAGGTTCTGCGCTACGGCTCGGACATCCTCGCCGCCGGCTTTCCCCTCACGGCGCTGCTTCAGATTGCGCGCGTCTACGGACAGGCGATGGCGCAGATCGCCGATGCGGAGGTGCGCCTCTTCCACCTCTACGCGCACGAGCCGCTGATGCGCGCGGGGGTGTCCGGCGTGGAGGTGGCCGAGGAGATGGAGGCGCTCACGCGCGAGATGCTGCCCTTCGCGGTGCCCTTCATCAACTACCTGCACGCGCGCCTGCTGGCGTACTTCGTCGAGCAGGACGTAATCGGCCACATCGAAGCGGAGCTCGACGAGGACACCGCCGAGGAGGGGCGCCTGCGGGTCACGGTCGCCTTCGCCGATCTCGCCGGCTACACCCGCCTGACCGAGGAAGAGGGCGAGCAGGAGGCCGTGGGGGCGGTGGAGCGCTTCGTCGAGACGATCGAGCAGAGCCTGCCGATCGACGCGCGCGTGATCAAGACGCTCGGCGACGAGGCGATGATCGTCGGCGCCGACCCGGTGGCGCTCACCGAATGGGCCGTTGGCCTGGACGCGCTGCTGCCCGCCGGCACGCCGGCGCCGCGCATCGGCATCCACCAGGGGGCGGCGCTCTATCGCGACGGCGACTACTACGGCCGCGAGGTCAACCGCGCCGCGCGGGTGGTCGCGCGGGCGGCGGGTGGCGAGGTGCTGGTGACCCACCCCGTGGTCACGATGGCCAACATGACCACCGGCCCCAGCCGGCTGCGCTTCGAGCTGATCGGCGAGGTGGTGCTGAAGGGCTTCTCCGAGCCCACCGAGCTGTTCCTGGCAGCCGCCGCGGAGGGCTAGGC
>JBIOES010000105.1:0-7183 GCA_044446265.1 Solirubrobacterales bacterium | reverse complement strand
GGGCAAGCCCCCCTCCCGACCACCCCCCTGGGAGTTACTTCAAAAAGCCCTCGTAACTTCGCATCATCAGCTGCGCCTCGAGCTGCTTCATCGTTTCCAGGGCCACCCCGATCACGATCAGGAGCGAGGTGCCCCCGAGCTGGAGGTTCACGTGCGTGCGGTCGAACAGGATCGTCGGCAGCGCCGCCACCGCCGCGAGGAACAGCGCGCCGGGGAAGGTGAGGCGCGCGAGGATGCGATCGAGGAATTCGGCCGTGGGACGGCCCGGGCGCACGCCGGGGATGAAGCCGCCGTACTTCTTGAGGTTGTCCGCCTGATCCACCGGGTTGAAGGTGACGGCGGTGTAGAAGTAGGCGAAGATCATGATGAAGATCGACTCGCCCAGCACGTAGTGCCAGCCGTTGGGGGTGAAGAAGTCCGAGACCTTCTGCGCCCAGGGCGTGTGGATCAGCTGTCCCACGGTGGGCGGGAAGGCCATGATCGAGGCGGCGAAGATCACCGGGATGACGCCGGCCATGTTGACGCGCAGCGGCAGATAGGTCTGCCCGCCCTCGGTCATGCGCCGTCCGATCACGCGCTTGGCGTACTGCACGGGGATGCGCCGCTGGCCCTCCTGCACGAACACGATGCCCGCGACGACGGCGAGCACGATGAAGGGCATCATCACCTTGAAGACCTGATCCTGGCTGGTCCACCACGTCTGGATCCCCGAGGGCAGGCGCGAGACGATCGAGGCGAAGATCAGCAGCGAGATGCCGTTGCCGATGCCCCGCTGGGTGATGAGCTCGCCGATCCACATCAAGAGCACACAGCCCGCGGTGAGGCAGATGACGATCAGGAAGATGTGGGGAGCGTCGAACTTCGTCACGACCGATTCCCCGGCCTTGGCCTGCAGGGAGTGGAACAGGAAGACGTAGCCGATCGACTGCGCGAACGCGAGACCCACGGTCAAATAGCGCGTGTACTGGGTGATGCGCGCCTGCCCCACCTCACCTTCCTTGGAGAGCTTCTCCAGCGAGGGCACCACGACCTGCATCAACTGCAGGATGATCGAGGCGGTGATGTAGGGCATGATGCCCAGCGCGAACAGCGCGATCCGCGAGAGGCCGCCGCCGGAGAAGAGGTTCAGGAAGCCAAGGATGTTGGAGCCCCCGAACTGCTTCTGGATGTTGTTGACCGCGGAGAGATTGACCCCCGGCACGGGGATGTGCGCCCCGAAGCGGTAGAACAGCAGCATCAGCGCGGTGAAGCCGAGCTTCTTGCGGATGTCCGCGACCTGGAAGGCGCTGAGGATCGTGGAGAGCATCGAGCGAGGATTCTAGCCCGCGCCGGCCGCCGGCGCGAGGGGTAGTCCCTCAGGCGATCGAATCGAGCACGACACAGCTGCCGCCTGCCGCCTCGATCCGCTCGCGCGCGGAGGCGCTGAAGGCGTGGGCGTGCACCGTGAGCTTCTTGCTCAGCTCCCCCTTGGCGAGCACCTTCACGGGGATCCCCTTGCGGGTGCCCAATCCCTTGGCCACCATTGCCTCGAGCGTCACCTCGGCGCCCGCATCGAAGCGATCCTCGAGCGCGCCGACATTGACCGCCTGGGTGTGCGTGCGGAAGCGCTCGAAGGGCATCGACTTCTTCATGTGCGGGCCGCGCAGCTTGCGCATGCGCATGTGGATCGGCATCTGGCCGCCCTCGAAGCGCGCCCTGCTCTTGGAGCCCGAGCGGGCTCCGTAGCCCTTCTGGCCACGACCGGCGGTCTTGCCGGTGCCCGAGCCTTCGCCGCGGCCGACGCGCTTGCGCGGGCGGCGGCTGCCGGGGGCGGGGGCCAGCGAGTGCAGGCCGATCGGCTGCTCGGACTCCTCGACAGCCTGCTTCTTGGGCGCGGGAGCGGCGGGGCTCACTTGGACTCCTCGCGCACCTCGACGAGGTGGCGCACCGCGTGCACCATGCCCCGCGCCTGGGGGCAGTCCTCGATCCGCACCTCGTGGCCGATGCGGCGCAGGCCCAGCGAGCGCAGGGTGTCGAGCTGGCGCTTGTTGGACCCGTTGGAGGAGCGACGCTGGACGACGGTGAGCGAGCTCATCAGGCCGGTGTCTCCTCGGTGGCAGTGCCCTCAGCGGGAGCGTCCTCTGTCTCCGACTCGGCCGCAACGACAGCCGCTGCAGGCTCGGCGGCGGGGGCCTCGGCGGTTGTCTCGGCGGCGGGCACGGGTGCCTCGGCACCATCTCCGGCGAGAGCAGCGCCGTTCGTGGTCTCCTCGGTGAGGCCCAAGACCTTGTTGATCGACAGGCCGCGCAGCTCGGCGACCTCCTTGGGGGTGCGCAGCCCGCGCACCCCCGCCACCGTGGCCTTGACCAGGTTGATCGGGTTCTGGGTGCCCAGGCTCTTGGAGAGGATGTCGTGGATCCCCGCGAGCTCGAGCACCGCGCGCACGCCTCCGCCGGCGATCACTCCCGTACCGGGGGCAGCCGGCTTGAGGAACACGCGCCCGGCGCCGAACACGCCCGTCGTCTGGTGGGTGATGGTGCTGCCGTGCTTGGGCACCCGGAAGAGGTCTTTCTTGGCCCGATCGACGCCCTTCTGGATCGCGAGGGGTACCTCGTTGGCCTTGCCGTAGCCGATGCCCACGACTTCGCGCTCGTCTCCGACCACCACGAGGGCGGTGAACGAGAAGCGGCGGCCGCCCTTGACGACCTTGGCGACGCGGTTGATCTCCACGACGCGCTCCTGGAGGTCCAGGCCGGCGGAGCTGACTGAGCGATCTGAGTTCATAGGCGAGAGGGAGGGTAGCGGTCTTACCGTCTTAGAAGGCCAGGCCGGACTCGCGCAGCGCCTCGGCGAAGGTGCGCACGTGGCCGTGGTAGCGATAGCCGCCGCGATCGAACACGGCTGTGGATACACCGGTGGCCTTCGCGCGCTCGGCCAGCAGCGCTCCGGCGCGCTGCGTGCGCTCAGCCCTGCCGAGGGTGCGCAGCTCGGGCTCGTACCAGTTGACGGCGGCCAGTGTGCGCCCGCCGGCGTCGTCGATCAGCTGCGCGGAGAGTCCATTGTTGGAGCGAAACACGGAGATGCGCGGGCGCTCTGCCGTGCCCGAGACCTTCGCGCGCACGCGGCGGCGGCGCTTGAGCCGGCGATCGGCCTTCGTGAGCACGGTCATGCCCTCTTCCCGACCTTCCTGGCCACGTACTCGCCCTCATACCTGATGCCCTTGCCCTTGTAGGGCTCGGGTGGGCGCTGCTTGCTGATGATCGCCGCGGTCTCGCCCACCAGCTGCTTGGAGATGCCCTTGACGACGATGCGCGTCGGCTGGGGGACTTCGAATTCGATGCCCTCCGGCGCGGGGATCGGAACGGGGTGGGAGTACCCAACCGCCAGCTCGAGGTTCTTGCCCTTCAGCTGCGCGCGATACCCAACTCCCTGGATCTCCAGGCGCTTCTCGTACCCTGCCGTGACGCCCTGCACCATGTTGGCCACCAGTGAGCGCGTGAGCCCGTGCAGCGCGCGGTGCTCGCCGCGGTCGGTGGGGCGCGAGACGAGCAGCTGCTCGCCCTCCTGCACCACGGCGATGTCACGGGGGATGCGCTCGGAGAGCTCTCCCTTGGGACCCTTCACGCGCACCGACTCGGGCTCGATCGCGACGTTCACGCCGGCGGGCACGGGGATGGGCTGTCTTCCGATTCTCGACATGGCTCGCTCGCGTCCTCCGCTACCAGACCTGCGCCAGGACCTCGCCGCCGACGCCCGCCAGGCGAGCGTCGTGGCCGGTCATGACACCTCGGGAGGTGGAGACGATCGCCGTGCCCATCCCGCCCTGCACCTTGGGGATCGTGCGCGCATCCACATACGTGCGCCTACCCGGTCGCGAGACGCGGCGCAAGCCCGTGATCGCCGAGCGGCGGTCGTCGGTGTACTTCAGGCGTATCTGGATCACCTCGCCGGCTCCCCCATCGGGAGCGGGAGCGACCGACCACGATTCGATATAGCCCTGCTCGGTGAGGATCCGCGCCATCTCGGCCTTGAGCTTGGACGCGGGAATCTCGGCCGTCTCGTGGGCGGCGTGGATCGCATTGCGGATCCGCGTGAGGAAGTCGGCTATGGGGTCGGTCATGGACATGGTTGTGTTCCGAGTGCTTTCAGGGCCTACCAGGAGGACTTCGTCATCCCGGGGATCTGGCCGTTGTGGGCTAGTTCGCGCAGACAGATGCGGCACAGCCCGAACTTGCGATACACCGCGCGTGGACGCCCGCAGCGGTTGCAGCGAGTATAGGCGCGCGTCTTGAACTTGGGGGTCCGCGCCTGCTTGACGCGCATCGATGTCTTGGCCATCAGTCGGTCTCCTGGTCGGTGGGCTCGGGGTCGGGAACCGCGGCGGGCTCGGGGGGCGCCTTGGCAGCGGGCCCGGAGCTGTCCTGCGCCTCGGGCTCGAAACCGATGGCCTCGTTGAAGCCGGCGGGGCGGCCGTAGGTCGAGAAGGGCATTCCCATCGCCATCAGCAGCGCGAACGCCTCCGGGTCGGTAGCGGCGGTGGTGGTGATCGTGATGTCCAGGCCGCGCACCTGATCGATCGCGTCGTAGTCGATCTCGGGGAAGATGATCTGCTCGCGCACCCCCATCGAGAAGTTGCCGCGCCCATCGAAGGACTTGGGGCTGAGGCCGCGGAAGTCGCGGATGCGGGGAATCGCGATCGAGGTGAGGCGATCGAGGAACTCGTAGCTGCGCTCGGCCCTGAGCGTCACCGAGACGCCCACGGGCATCCCCTCGCGCAGCTTGAACGCGGCGATCGACTTGCGCGCGCGGCGTACGTTGGGGCGCTGGCCGGCGATCGTCGCGAGCTGATCCTGCGCGTTGCCGAGCGCCTTGGAGTCCTGCTTGGCGTCGCCCACCCCCATGTTCAGGACGATCTTCTCGATCCTCGGCGCCTGCATCGGCGAGGAGTAGCCGAAGCGCTCGATCAGCGCCGGGCGGATCTCCTCCAGGTAGCGGGCCTTCAGACGTGGCGTGGGGGTGGTGGATGTGCTCATGAGTTCGATTCGCTCAGCGGTGGGTTGTCAGTCGATCCTCGTGCCCGAGCCCTTGGCGACGCGGTAGGCGCGGCCGTTCTCGCGCTCGAAGCCCACCCGGGTGGGCTTGCGGCCTTTGGGGTCCAGCAGCATCACGTTGGAGACGTGGATCGGCCCCTCGCTCTCGATCACCCCGCCCACCGTCTGGCCGCGCTGGGTGTCGGCGACCTGCTGGGGCTTGATGTGGCGCTTGACCATGTTCAGGCCCTCGACGAAGACGCGCTCGTGCTTGCGATCGACGCGCAGCACCCGGCCGCGCTTGCCGCGGTCCTTGCCCGCCATCACCTGCACCTCGTCGCCGGAGCGCACCTTCAGGAAGGGTCGGGCGCCGCTGGGTGTGCGAGTGCGCGAGGCCACGACTAGATGACCTCCGGGGCCAGCGAGACGATCTTCATGAAGTTGCGATCGCGCAATTCCCGCGCAACAGGCCCGAACACGCGCGTGCCGCGGGGGTTGTTCTGGTCGTCGATGATCACCGCGGCGTTGTCGTCGAAGGCGATATAGGTGCCATCGTCGCGCCCGAGCGGCTTCTTCGTGCGCACCACCACAGCCGTCACCACCTCGCCCTTCTTGACCGTCCCCTGGGGGTTGGCCTGCTTGACGGTGGCGGTGATGATGTCGCCCACGAACGCGTAGCGACGCTGCGAGCCGCCCTTCACGCGGATGCAGAGGATTTCGCGCGCGCCGCTGTTGTCGGCCACGCGCAGCCGTGTCTCGTTCTGGATCATCGCGCCCGCTCCAGCACATCCACGAGCCGCCAGCGCTTGGAGCGCGACAGCGGACGGCTCTCCACCACGCGCACCACATCGCCCGCGTGCGCCTCGTTGTTCTCGTCGTGCGCGTGCAGCGTGCTCGAGGAGCGCACGATCTTCTCGTAGCGCCGGTGACGGCGGGCGGTGTCGATGCGCACCGTGATGGTCTTGTCGGCCTTGTCGGAGACCACGATGCCCTGGCGCACCTTGCGGGTGCCCTCGACGGGCGCATGCACGGGTGGCAGCGGCTCCGGAGCCGGGGCGCTCGCGCGTCGCTCTGCCGCCTTCGCGCGTTCCTTCAGGCGCCGCGCGCGGCGGCGCACGGCCTTCTCACGACGTTCGGCCAGGCGTTCGGCCTGGCGCTCCTGCGCGGTGCGCGGGGGGCGGGCCTCGCCAGAATGGGCCGAGCGCGCGCGGCGGCGACGCTCCTTGGAGGACAACTGCTCGACGGGCTCCTGCGGATCGGCTGCCGCCTGTATCTCCGGTGGCGCCTCCTCGACCTCAGGAGCCTGCTCAGCGGGAGTCTCCGGTATCTCGTTGTCTGGTTCGTCAGCCATATGCGGGTCGTGCCTTCTCGTTCGCTCTTCAGTTGCCCGGCTTGCGGCCGGTCTCAGGATCGATGTTGCGCTCGCGTGCGACGGTCATCGCGCGCGCCACGTCGCGGCGCGCGCGCGCCAGGCTCGCGGTGTCCTCGAGCTCGCCGGTGGCGTTCGCGAAGCGCAGGCCGAACAGCTCCTTGCGGAACGTCCCCAGCTGCTCGGCGAGTTCGTCGTGCGCCATGTCGCGCATCTCCTTGGCCTGCATCCTCAGCCGCCTCCTCAGTCCTCGCGCAGGACGAACTTGGACTTCACCGGCAGCTTGTGCGCCGCCAGCCTGATCGCGTCGCGGGCAAGGGGCTCGGGCACACCGGCCAGCTCGAACATCACGCGCCCGGGCTTGACCACGGCGACCCATCCCTCGGGGGAGCCCTTGCCGGAGCCCATGCGCGTCTCGGCAGGCTTCTTGGTGACGGGCTTGTCGGGGAACACGTTGATCCAAACCTTGCCGCCACGCTTGATCTTGCGCGTCATCGCCACACGGGCGGCCTCGATCTGGCGGTTGGTGAGCCACCCCTCCTCGAGCGACTTGAGCCCGAACTCGCCGAACTGGACCTTGACCTGGCCGCGCGAGACCCCGCCGCGGCGGCCACGGTGCTGCTTGCGGTGCTTGACGCGCTTGGGGGACAGCATCAGCGCGTCACCTCGGGACTGCGGCTGCCGCCACGACCGCCGCCGCCGGGACCACCCGGCCCACGACCGCCGCCTGGACCACCCGGACCGCGCCCGGATCCGGATCCACCCGCCCCGCCGGGCCCACGCCCACCGCCGGAACCGCCAAAGC
>JBIOES010000104.1:0-7316 GCA_044446265.1 Solirubrobacterales bacterium | reverse complement strand
TCCCTACACAACGCACAAGGAAAATTGGGGAGCATTTGATAAAGGAATTTACAAATCTGACCGGCTGTACTCGTGGCAACAATAACGTGCCGATAATAAGTAGTACTGTTGAGACTCGCCAAAGACCGCTGAACGCATGGGACGAGGATGTATTGGTCCCCCAAAAAGAGGAGATCGAAGTCGGCGCCGAAAAATGCAACGTGGAAATACCTGCTGAAGAAGGTGCTGCTCTTGGCGGTAAAGACACAGTGCAAGGCAAAGGCGAAAACAGCACGATTACCATGGAAAATGAAAAAATCACCGAAAAAGGCGAAGAAACCGCGGCTTGCAAAACGATAGGCGCCAACGGCACAAAAAAAGAAGGCAAGATGTCGGATAAACTGCAAATAAAAGGACTGGAAAACATCCCTCCCGAAGGGGCTTTTCACGCGTCTGGGTATCCGGCGAAACTGGCATCGTTCGGCGCGACCGGGCAGATATTACAGATAGGCAAAACCGGGGAAGTGAACTGCAGCAAAGTGAACTATTACAGCGGCGAATCGCTGGTTCAGGACTCCGCTGTGATCAGGCTGCTGCCTCAGTATGTTGAATGTGAATACAAAATTGGGGGACTCAAAGGCAAACCAACGATGGAACCGGGAGAATGCGAATTCTCCTATCACCTAGAAAAAGGCAAAACGGTGGGCGAAGCGACCTTCGAATGTCTCGAAAGCGCTATGAAGATCACCGGGCCGCTGGGCTGTGAAATCAAAATTGGCGAAAGTGGAAATCTGAACCTCAAAGAAATCGTAGCCGCGAACGTGGCCACCAAACCTAAAACGATCGAAATTAAAAATAACATATCGGGGATCAACGTCGAATCCAACTCATCTTGTGAAGTGTTTGGTCTCGAAAAAGGCAAAGTCGGCAAATACTCGGGTACGATCAAAGTAGAAGCTGGCAGCGCAGAAGGGGCTCAGCTGGGTCTTGAAATCACATAGAGCGCCTAGGCGCTCATAGGCAGCCGAAGGGCCCTGTCCCCGATCGCGGATCGGCCGTATCGGCGCTGAGACGTCCTACATCGGCGCGTTGCGCAACGAGCGCCACAGGTAGCGACATGCCAGCGTCCGGTACGGCCGCCACGGCTGTGCGATCTTCTCCATTGCGGAGGCGTCGGGGAGACTCTTCAGCCCATAGGCCCGTTCGATTGCCCTGCGAATGCCCAGGTCGCCCACCGGCAGCACGTCGGGGCGCTCCAGCTGGAACATCAGGAACATGTGCGCCGTCCACACGCCCAAGCCCTTGACGGCGACCAGCTCGGCGGTGACGGCCTCGTCGTCAAGCTCGTCCAGGCGCTCCAGCTCCAGCTCGCCCGAGAGCACGTGCTCGGCCAGCGAGCGCAGATATCCCACCTTGGGGCGTGACAGTCCGGCGGCCAGACGCAGCTCTTCGGGGTCGGCGGCGAGGACCTCTTCGGGTGTGGGCGTGCGCCCGCCATAGCGCTCGGTGAGGCGCGCGAAGATCGACGCGGCGGCCTTCGTCGAGAGCTGCTGGCCGACGATCGCGCGCACGAGCGTGCCGTAGTGGTCGTGCGGGCTGCCGTCACGGCCATCGTCGAGCCCCCGCGGGCCGAAGTCCTCGATCAGCGCGGCGAGCACCGGGTCGGCGTCGCGCAGGTGGGCGATCGCCTTGCGCTGCGAAGGTATCGAGGCCGCTTTGGGCTTGGCGGGGACCGTCCTGCGCGCAGGGGGCATCAAGCGCTCGCTGGGAGCGCCGCCAGTGACACGGGCTCGCCGTCGAGCGCGTTCAGCGCGCGCTCCAGCGACATCGCGAGGCACGTGAAGGAGGGGGTGTCGCGCACCGTGAAGCGCGATGCCTCGGTGGTGCGCAGGCGCTGCACGAGGTCGAGGAACGTGCCCACGTCGTCGGTGTCGAAGGCCACCACGAACTCCTGGTCGTCGAGCCCGAAGGAGTAGGTAGTGTGGTTGTCCACGCCCGGGTATTCGCGGCCCACGGTGATGTGGCCCTGCATGATGCGCCAGCGCTCCTCGGCGGGGAGCGCGTACCACTCGCGCGACTTGACGAAGGGGTAGACGAACACATACTTGCCGCGGAACCCGCGCGGGATGGTGCGCTCGTCTTCGGAGTATTCCGAGCTCTTGCGCATCCCCAGGAACGAGTACGGGATCTGCGCCCACTGCATCAGCCCGCTCTGCGCGAGCACGACGTGGAACTCGTGGATGCGGTCGAGGTTCTCGGCCTCGGCGATGAGCAGCAGCTCGGCGTCCCCGCGCGTGCCCACCAGCGAGAAGGCCTGCAGCAGGTGCCCATCGGCGAAGTCCTCGCAGGCGGCGGCGAACTCGCGCTTGTGTTGCGCACGGCTCCCATCCTCCAGTCGTCGCCAGGCGAGGTCCAGCTTCAGAAACGTGTACTTGACGAAATGCCGTCCGCTCATGACATGACCAAAGATAGAGGGGCCCGGCTCGCCGGCCTGCGGCCGACTGCGCCACCCTCTCTGCCAGAGGCTACAGTTTCAGATGTGCGCGTAGCGCTTGTGTCGCCGTATTCGTGGACGTATCCCGGCGGGGTGACCCGGCACATCGAGGCCTTGGCCATGGAGTTGGCCGCCGCCGGCCATGAGGCGCGCATCCTCGCACCCTTCGATCCGCCCGACGCGCTCTCGCGCCGCCTGCACAGGGGCGCCGTCCCGCAGACGTTGGACCCGCCCGTGGGGTTCGTCTCGCTGGGGCGCACCGTCGGGCTGCCCGCCAACGGCGCCGTCTCGAACATCGCGCTCGCGCCCAGCGGCGTGCTGGCGCTGCGCCGGGCGCTTCGCGAGGGCGGCTACGACGTGGCGCACATCCACGAGCCGATCGTGCCGTTCCTCGGCTGGGACATCCTCGCGCACGCCCCCGAGGGCCTGCCGCTCGTGGGCACGTTTCACGCATACTCAACCAACTCGATCACCAACGGCGGTGGCGCCCTGTTCGGCGCGCGGCGGCGCCTGAACCGCCTGCACGCGCGCATCGCCGTGTCAGAGGCGGCCGCGTGGACGGCGCGACGCTTCTTCGGGGGGCGCTACCGGATCGTCCCCAATGGGGTCCGCCTCGGCGCCGACTTCACAGCCGACACGGAGGAAGAGGGCCTGCGCATCCTGTTCGTGGGGCTGCCCGTGGAGCGCAAGGGGCTGCCGGTGCTGCTGCGCGCGTTCGAGGCCCTGCGCGAGCACGTCCCCGCGACGCTCACACTCGTGGGGCCCAGTCCGCAGGACATCGCGCCGATGTTGCTCGACGATCGCGGCGTGCGCGCGCTCGGCAAAGTCAGCGAGGAGCAGAAGGCCGCTGAGCTCGCCGCCGCTGAGGTGCTGTGCGCGCCGTCGCTCGGCGCGGAGAGCTTTGGGATGGTGCTCACCGAGGCGTTCGCCGCCACGACGCCCGTGGTTGCCTCCGACATCGCCGGCTACCGCGATGTGGTGCGCGAGGGCGTCGACGGTCTGCTGACCCCGCCCGGGGATGCACTGGCGCTGGCGGAGGCATTGAGGACGATCGCGCTGGATCCGGCTCGCCGCGCTGCGATGGCCTCCGCTGCGCGGGAGCGCGCCGAGCGCTTCGCTTGGCCGCACATCGCCGCGGAGGTGACCGAGTGCTACGAGCGGGCAATCGCGGTGGGGCGCCCGCAGGGCAGGCTGCACCGCGTGCGGGTGCGCCATGGGCTGGCCCCCGCCGATCTGCTTCCGCCGGTGCGCGCGCGGCGCCTGCCCCAGCTGCAGCCGGCCCTCTCCCGGGAGGGGGCGAGCGCGGGCGTGGGGTCCGGCGGACAGGGCTCGCGTGGCCGGTGGGCCGCAAACGGAGGCGCCGTGCGCATCCTGCGCCGCGTCGCCCTGGCGCTGGTTTCGCTCGCCGGCGTTGCGCTGGCGCTGCTTGCCCTGGCGCGGATCGGCGTCGATCAGGTGGCGGCTAGCCTCGTGGCCTCGAAGCCCGGCCTCGTGGCTGCTGGGCTGGCGCTGATGTGTGCCTCGATGGCCGTGCGCGGCCTGGCGTGGTACGCGATCCTGAGCGCCGCGCCGACGTGGCGCAAGGCGAGGCGCCGCGACGCCATGCAGGGCACGTTCATCGGCGTGCTGATGTCGGCCACGCTGCCGGCGCGCCTGGGCGAGCCCTCGCGCGCGCTGATCGTCGCGCGTCGTTTGGGCCGCGCGCGGGAGACGCTGCCGGTGGTGCTGGGGACGATGGTCTCCCAGACGCTCCTGAACCTGCTCGCGCTGACCATCCTGGGGGCGGCGATGTTCTCTAGCGTCGATCTCCTCAACGGCCACCACGGCGCGCTGATCGCCTCGGTGCTTGCGCCGCTGGCGGTGCTCGCGATCGTGCTGCTCGCCCCCGCGCTCGTGCCGCGCGCGGCGGTCTCCCGCTCGCTGCGCGTGCAGGCGCTGATCTTCGTCCTGCGCCGCTCCCTGACCCGTGTGCGGGCGGGCCTGAGCGTCTTTCGCCAGCCTCGCTCGGCCGCCACGGCGACCGTCACGCAGCTGAGCGCGTGGGGGCTGCAGTGGGTCTCCTGCTGGCTTCTGCTGATGGCGCTCGGCCTCGATACCCGCGTTGGCTTCGCGGGGGCCGCGGCGGTGCTGTTCGCCGTCAACGTCACGGCGGTGATACCGGCGACTCCCTCCAACGTGGGGATCTTCCAGGCGGCCTGCGTGGCGGTGCTGGCGGGCGCCTACCACGTCTCCACACCCGACGCCCTGGCCTATGGGATCGTGCTGCAGGCCGTCGAGGTGACGACCGCGGTGGTGATGGGGATGCCGGCCCTCGTCAAAGAGGGGCTCTCCTGGAAAGAGGTGCGCCTGCGCACGATGCACGCCGCGCCGGTCAAGCTGCCTGCTCTTCCGGCGGCTCCTCGTCCTCCAGTTCGCCGAACAGCGAGGGGTCCCGCGGGGAGCCCTTGATCAGATCGTCGGGCGAGCCGTCGGGGAGCAGGCGGCCCTGGCGCGTGCCGAAGTAGATCGCCTGCGGGTGGTGGGCGACGAGTGCGAGCGTGGACTGCTCGGGTTCGGGCGCGTAGCCGTCGGTGATCTTCATGCCGATCTGTCCCAGCTCGAGCAGCTTCTCCACCTTCAGGTGCTCGCTCTGCTCGGGTACCGCGGGGTAACCCCAGGAATAGCGCCGGCCCTGCGCGGCGGGGATCGAGAGCATCTGGCGCGCTTCGCTGTGGAGCCACTCGGCGAGACCCTCCGCGGTCTGCACGCCGAGTCCGTGCACGAACAGCTGCTCGGCGAACTCGCCTTCGGCCTCCAGCTTGGCCATCAGCTCGGTGACCTCCGAGCCGACGGTGACGGCCTGCACGGCGATCGTGTCGAGCTCGTCGGGAGGGCGATATGCGTCGCCCACCTTCTCGCCCGGGCGGTAGAAGTCGGCCAGGCAGATGCGATCGCCCTTGGGCTGGCGCGGGCACACGAAGCGCGTCAGCTCGGTGGCGCGATCCTCGGGGTCCCCCTCACGAGGACAGGCGAGCACCACGATGTCGTTGCCCGCGGCGTAGCAGGGGAAGAAGCCCAGTAGGGCGCGCGGGTGCAGGTAGTCCTGCTCGGCCCACATGCGCTCCAGGCGTGGGCGGAAGTTCTCTTCCACGAGCTCGCGCCACGCCTCGCCCTTGACGCCCTTGCCGCCCCAGTGCAGCTTGAACAGCACGTGCGTGTCGAGGTGGCTGTAAACGGCGTCGAGGTCCACGGGGATCTCGCGCACTCCCCAGTAGGGCGGAGTGGGTACGGGGACGTCCGTGCGCGCGGCGCTGCGCACCGAGTCGTCGGCGAAGTTGAGCTCCTCAACGGGCGCCTCGCCCTTTTCGCGGAACGCCGTGGCGCCCGCGCGCAGCTTCTCCAGCAGCGCCGCGTGGGCCTCGGCGTCGATCAGCTGGTCCATCACGGCGAGCCCCTCGAAGGCGTCCTTGCAGTAGAAGACCCCGGGCTCATAGGGCTCGGTGGAGTCCTTGCCGCCCGGATACAGCGCGCGGAAGCTGAACGCGCGGTTGATCGCGGCGCCGCCGATCAGCACGGGGTACTCGAGGCCCTTGGCGTGCAGCTCCTGGATGCAAGCGGGCATCTGCTTTGAGGTGGAGACCAGCAGCGCGGAGAGTCCGATCGCGGTCGCCTCGTGCTCCTGCGCGGCATCCACGATCGTCTGGATCGGCACCTGCTTGCCCAGGTCCACGACGGTGTAGCCGTTGTTGGTGAGGATCGTGTTGACGAGTGACTTGCCGATGTCGTGCACGTCGCCGAACACGGTCGCCAGCACGACGGTGCCCTTGGTGTAGCCCTCGATCTTGTCGAGGTACTTCTCCAGCTGCGCCACCGCGCGCTTCATCACCTCGGCGGACTGCAGCACGAAGGGCAGGATCAGCTCGCCCGCGCCGAACTTGTCGCCGACCTCCTTCATCGCCGGCAGCAGCACGTCGTTCAGGGTGGGCACGGCGCCGATCTTCTCCACCGAGAGGTCGATCCAGTCCTCGACGCCCTCCTTACGACGACGGAGGATGTGGAAGTGCAGCGCCTCCTCGGGCTCCATCCCCTCGGTGGGGTTGGCTGTCGTCTGCGCCTCCTCCTCGCCCTTGGACTCGAAGTGCTCGATGAAGTGCTGCAGCGCGTCCTCGTCGCGGTTGAACACGAGGTCGTCGGCCAGCCCTCGCTCCTCATCGGATATCTCCGAATAGGGCGTGATGTGGTTGGGGTTCACCATCGCGAGGTCCAGCCCAGCCTGCACGCAGTGGTGCAGGAACACCGAGTTCAGCACCGCCCGCGCGCCGGGCGAGACGCCGAAGGAGACGTTGGAGACCCCCAGCGAGGTCTTCACGTGGGGGATCTCCGCCTTGATCCGGCGGATCCCCTCGATCGTCTCCACGGCCGAGGGCCGCCACTCCTCATCGCCCGTGGTGAGCGTGAAGGTGAGGCAGTCGAAGATCAAGAGCTCGGGGTCCAGCCCGTGCTCCTCGCAGCACAGATCGCGGATGCGCTGCGCGATCTCGACCTTGCGCTGCGCGGTCTTGGCCATCCCCACCTCGTCGATGGTGAGCGCGATCAGCGCCGCGCCGTGCGCGAGCGCGAGCGGCACAACACGGTCGAGCTTCTCGCGCCCCGCCTCGAGGTTCACCGAGTTGACGATCGCCCGGCCCGGGATCTGCTCCAGCGCGGTCTCGATCACCTCGGGCTCGGTCGAGTCGATCTGGATGGGGGAGGGCTGGGTGAGGGAAACCTTCTTCGCGAGCAGGCGCATCTGTTCGTCCTCGTCCGCGCGCTCGGTCAGCGCCACACAGAGATCGAGCACGTGGGCGCCGCCGGAGACCTGATC
>JBIOES010000103.1:0-7383 GCA_044446265.1 Solirubrobacterales bacterium | reverse complement strand
GTGCCCTACCCGCCTACGCAGTAGCGCCGCGCGCGCCGGTGCGCGCCTTCGGCGTCCCGGCCCCGGCCCCCGCCCTCGTGTTCGTTCTGGTGCCCGCCGTCCCGGCCGCCGCCCGCGGCCTGCGCGCGCGTGGCGCCGGCGTCGCCCACACCTCATCGAGGTAGGCGGCGATCTCTTCGGTGAGCCGCTCGGGCGCGAGGCGCAGCTCGACGAGCGAGTCGGCCTGCAGGAGGCGCCCGTTGGGGAGCTCCTCGGCGAGCTGGCCGGCGTCGGAGAAGGGGTGGACGGGGTCGCGGCGGTGGCCGATGACGAGCGCGGGCGTCTGAAACGTGCGCCGCTCGGTGCGGTGCGGGGCGATGCGCCCGAAGAAGAGCCCCTGCAGCAGCGCGCCGCCGGGTCCCGGCTCCTGGCGCACGAGGTCGAGCACCACATTCCCGTAGTGCGGCAGCAGGCGCCGCGGCACCGCGCGGGCGCCGCGCGCCAGCACCTTCATGATCCCCTCGCCGAACGTGAGCGCGAGCAGGATCGGCGTGAAGGTCAGCGCGCTCGCTGGTATCGCGTTGTCGAGCACGGGCATCTCGATCACCATCGCGCGCAGCCGCTCGGGCGCCCTGGCGGCCATCTCGAGCGCGGCGTTGGCGCCGAGCGAGGTGCCCATCACGACCGCTTCCTTCAGCTCGAGGTGGTCCATCAGCGCGAGCAGCTGCTCGGCGAAGAGGCTCATCGAGTAGCGCCACATGTCGCGCGGGCGATCGGATTCGCCGTGGCCGAGCAGGTCGACGGTGATCGCGCGGTTGCCGCGCGCGGCGAGGTCTTCGGCGAGCGGGCGGTGCATCTCCTGGGAGAGCAGCAGCCCGTGCACGAGGATCACGGGACGGCTCGCCGCGGGCGAGGCGCCCGCTGTGCGCCCTCGTTTTCCGCTGGGCGTGACGGCAGCGGGCC
The DNA here is from genome assembly GCA_044446265.1 of Solirubrobacterales bacterium. GTDB lineage: Bacteria > Actinomycetota > Thermoleophilia > Solirubrobacterales > Solirubrobacteraceae > Palsa-744. The sequence goes on along the minus strand of JBIOES010000103.1, from coordinate 6,441 downwards.
CCCCGCCGTACTCGGTGTAGGCGATTCGCTGCTTCTGGAAACGGAAGGACGCCATCTACGCACCCTATCGGCCTGGGGGGCCGCGAAGATGACGAAAAGGACACGGCCGTAGGCGTGTCGGGGCGTGCGCCCGCTGCCGCGCACAGAACCCGAGCGGTGCCGTGGAACGCTCGGGTCTGTGCACCCCTCTCCGGCGGCTGCCGCGCGTCCTGCGCGGGTGAGCCATCTCTTGAAACCCACAAAGGCCCCAGAAGGTGCGCTAGCTTTGAGGAACCGCGAATTGGAACCGAACTGGAGGGACCAGATGGCCAAGCAGCCCCGTATCCTCGCCGGACAGACCGCCGCGATCACCGGCGCGGCGCGCGGCATCGGGCGCGCGACCGCGCAGGCGCTGATGCGCCAGGGGATGAAGGTCGCGATCGGCGACGTGGACCTCCAGGCGGCCCAGGCGACTGTTTCTGAATTGGCCCCCACCCACCCCACCGCAGTGGCGCTGCCGCTCGATGTGACCGATCGCGCGTCGTTTCAGAGGTTCCTCGATGACGCCGAAGCGCAGCTCGGACCGGTGGATGTGCTCGTCAACAACGCGGGGATCATGCCCGTGGGTCGCTTCATCGACGAGGACGATCTGACGGCGCAGCGGATGGTCGACATCAACATCCACGGCGTGATCCTCGGCACCAAGCTGGCGCTCGCGCGCATGGTCCCCCGAGATCGGGGGCACATCGTGAACATCTCCTCGCAGGCGGGCAAGTTCGGCGCGCCGGGCGGGGCTACGTACTCCGCCACCAAGCACGCGGTGGTGGGCCTGACGGAGGCGGTGCGCGGCGAGTTGCGCCTGATGGACGCGCACATCGATATGAGCTACGTGATGCCGTTCGTGGTGAACACCGAACTGGGCAGCGGGCTGGGCGCGGCGCGCGGTATGCACGTGCTGCAGCCCTCGGAAGTGGCCGATGCGATCGTCGAGGCGCTGCAGCACGGGACCGTGGAAGTGTGGGTGCCGAAGTCGGCCAAGCGCACGAGTATGCTCGGCGTGCTCCTGCCCCGCCGCCTCTCCGAGGGGATGGCGCGCGCGCTGAAGGCCGATCGCGTGCTGGCGGGCGCGGATGCGAACGTGCGCAAGGGCTACGAACTGCGCGCGGCGCGCTCGGAGCCGGCGCTGGCCCCGGCGGAGGAGCCGGCGCAGATCGGGCAGGGAAAGGACTAGGAATGGAGGGGCCCGACCGAAGCCGGTAGACACGCGCCTCTGGCGCGAGTCCCCGTTTCGGCCAGCCGGCCTTCGGCCGGCTGCGCCACCCTCCTAGGGGGAGTAGCGCTGCGGGGCTGTAGCGAGTCTATGGTTCGGAGAACAGGTCGGCGGTGTGGCGCAGTGCGACGATCTCTTCCCGCTCCTTTGCGATATGCGAGACCTCGGGTCCTGGCGATCCTGCATACTTGCCTGCGTATGAGTCCTTTGACGGTTCGAGGACGGGACTGACGACTAGTTGGGCGATGCGCGAGCCTGGATAGATGGCAATGGGACCGTCTCCGTGATTTACGAGCTCGAGTGTGAGGGTGCCGCGGTATCCGGGTTGGACCATTACCGCAGTGGCAACGAGGAGTCCGACGCGTCCCCAAGATGATCGTCCAACGACGTCAGCCGCAAGGTCGTTAGGGAAGCGCAGATACTCGAGAGTGGCCCCCAGGACGAATTGCCCAGGGTGTAACCACAGCCGTTTGCCGATGGGAACGACTACCTCCTCTTGGCCTCGCTCGACCTCTGATTGCACGACTGTTTGAGGATCTAGTCCCGAGTCTTGGATACGACGTAGGACGCGAAAGCGGGTTCCAAGGCGAACGTCGACTGAGGCGTCGCCGATCTGCTCTGGATCTACTAGGGGCATAACGACGAGCCGACTATCGATCGGCCGCTTCAGTATCGCCTTCTTCAGGCCCTTTCGTCCGAGGATGCTCATGCGGTCTGCCACCGATCGACAATGACACTGAGCTCTAGAGCGTAGGGGAGTAGCTGCCCGACCTCATCGGAGTCAACGGCATCTGCGAGTGCCTCGACGTCGCCGCTACGCGTCTTCATCGCTGAAAGCCAGCAGCCGGCGATGATCATCGGGCGAGCAATTGGGGTGCCGTCGTCGTGCTGCGCGGGTGGTACATGCTGCTCCAGAAGCGCGGCGACAGACGCGAGTGCCTTCTCGTCGGGCTTGACGATGTTCGCGGCCACATGTTTGTCGACCGCGCCTTGGATGCGTCTGGCAGCCAGATCGATGGCTTTCCGTAGAGCCTCGTCGGCGGGCTTCTGAGGTGTCGGCGGCGCGGAGGCCACGCCGCGTACCCACGCGGCGAAACCGGGGGCTTCGCGATCGATAATTGGGCCCCACCCAAGACGATCTAGATGCGCCAGGATGAGCCTCACCCGCTGTCGTGTCGGCGGATGCTTGAGCCCTGCTGCATCGACCTCATCGGGCAAGACCTCCGTGGCAAATGAGAAGAGGTACGTGGCGCCGAGGCAGGCCGTCGCTACCGCATCGCAGAAGATCTCCTCTATCCATGCCCCCAGGCGCTTGTCGAGTACAGCCCGCTCCTCTGTGACAGCGCGCTTCGATTCCTTCGCGGTCTCCTGTGCACCGCGGGCGAGCATTTTCTCGATCCTGCCGGGAGTGACTTTGGTGCGGAGCTGCTCGGTGTAGCCGTGGACCTTGGCGACCCCGTGGCCGATCTCGTGAGCGAGGAGCGGATGAAGCAGTCCGCTCCGGATCTCGCGGTGCGGCACGAGCGCAACCAGAACGATGCCCGCTGGTACCGGCATGCTTGGTACGCGGAACGGGTTGACGACAGTGGCGTACGACCCCTCGTGTGCCGCGACGACGGTGAACTCGGAGTCCGACCGGACGATGGCCTTGGCTAGGCCGCGCAGGTAGTAGAGCGATCCGAGGTCGATCGGCGGCTTCGCGGCTGCGTCGAGCCAAGCGCAGCGCAGTTGGAGGTTTCGCGTCCATGCGAGCAGCTCCCGTACCCCATTGAGAATGAGTCGGCGGTATAGGGCATCGGTGGTCGCTGCATGTCGTTGCTCGTAGTCGCTGACGACCGGCTCGATCTTGTTGCAGAGCTCGGCGAACTGTTCGCCGATTGCCCGCTGTGAGCCTGCGGTCTCGAGAAAGGAGTCGACATACTCGCGCTGCAGGCGCGCGGCGCGTCGAACGCTTGCCGTTACGAAACGGAACTCAGTGTCGTCGGCCACGAGAGCTCCGGCGGATCCGCGCGATCCACGTTCCTTGCCTGAGCAAGGCGCAACTCGCTCAGGGCGAGAAGCAGTTGCCGAACACGATCGAAGCCCTTCGTGTCCTCCGCGTCCACGGACCCCTTTGCGGCATCCATCAACACGTTGGCCATCTCGCTCAACGCTTTGGCCGCATCCGGGCCGACTGCGTCTACGAGGTATGCCGCCTCGCGAGCCGAGACGAGCCCGAGCTCGCCGGAGATGGCGACGATCGATTGTTGGGTCGCGGCTGATCGCAGGGAATCCCCGAGCGATGTGAGCGCTGCTCGCTCGGCGTCCTGCGGAACCTTTCCTGTGCTGGCCGCCGCAAGTCCGCCGCTAGCGGCGACGAGCTGCTGGCCCAGGGTGATCTGCGTGGCGATGTCGTCGGGCTGCCGTGACTCGCGATCGGAGGACATGCCACTACGATACTCTAGGCGTCGGACAGTAGAGCCTAGAGTCTAGAATCTACATGAGACAATCGCAGCTGAACGTACGCCTGTCAAGGGAGGCCATGGACGCTCTCGAGGCGGCAGTTTTCGTGCGCTCGCTTAGGTCGGCGCAAGAGCTCATCGGCCCCGTCGTAGAGGACTTCGCACGGCAACTCATGGCAGACGACGACGTCGTATCGGCGATCAAGCTCCGAGAGGGCGTCGGGGTCACACAAATGTGACGTCGATGAGGCCGACTAAGAGCCCTCCAAGACAGTCTGCCGGCACACATGAATCCAGCTCTTAGCCCGTGGACAAGGGCTCCCGGCAGCCTTTCTAAGGGAGATGAATGCGGCACAGGGTGGTGCCGAAAGCGGAGCGACGGGCCCCGGACCCACATACCCGCTACGCAGTGAGCCACTCCACGATCAGACGCCCGATCAAAGGCCCCTGGTCCTCCTGCAGGAAGTGCGAGGCGTCCTCGATCACCGTGGGCTTCTCGCGCCCGATGGCCTCGGCGAAGCGCTCCCCTGTCTCCAGCGGGAGCACGGGGTCCGAATCGGCCCACAGCATCAGCGTGGGGCGGCGATCCTCGCGCAGCGCATCCAGCACGCGCTGGCCCGCGGCTGCGCCGGGCGCCTCGGGCGTGAGGGGGATCATCAGCGGGAAGGCGCGCGCGCCGGCCTTGGACTCCGGGCTGGGAAAGGGGGCGTCGTAGGCCGCGATGACCTCCTCGCCGGGGTCGCTCTTGCAGGCGCCCTTGACGAGGAAACCCACCGGAAGGTCCTCGGTGCGCTCGACGAAGTCGCGGAACAGCGTCCACGCCTCGGCCATGCGCTGGTGCCCGGTGAACAGGCCGGTGTCGAGGATCACGAGCCGGTCGATGCGCGCGGCGTGCTCGATGGCGAGGCGCAGGCCGATCGGGCCGCCCCAGTCGTGCACGACCATCGTGGCGCCGTGCAAATCGAGGTCCTCGAGCAGCGTTGCGGCGAGCTCGACGTGGCGGTCGTAGGTGTACCAGCCGATGTCGATGGGCTTGTCCGAGCGCCCGAACCCGGCGAGGTCCGGCGCGATGCAGCGAAAGCCCGCGTCGCGCACGGGCGGGATGACCTTGCGCCACAGGAACGACCAGGTGGGCTCGCCGTGCATGAAGATCACGGGCGCGCCGGCGCCCTCGTCGAGGTGGGCAAGGCGCAGGCCGTCGACCTCGCGGAAGTGGGGCTCGAAGGGAAAGTCGGGGAGGCCCTGCAGCAGCTCGTTGGGCGTGCGGATCGCGTTGGTCATCGCGCGTCAGCATACCCCCGCCCGGGCACCGTCCGGCGTGTCGGGCGCGCTGCGTCAAGCGCGCCTGACACGTCCTCCTCCGAATCGGTTAGGCTCGCGCGCACAATGCACACAGCACTCCACATCGCCCCAATCCTGGCGGCGGCGAAGAGCAGGGTCCCCTTCTACATCGCGGGCGGCCTGCTGGTGTGCTGGGCGCTGCTGGTCTCGCTGGGGATCGGGCTGCGCCGGCCGAGCTTCCCGAGCGACGCGGCGGGGGAGCGACTGCTGATCGCGATCACGGCGTTGCTCGTGGTGGCGGCGACGGCGACGGCCGTGGCCACCTCCGGCGGCGGCGCGTAGCGCTCCAGCTCGGCCGCGCCGCCTCCCCCGGGGAGAGAGGTGGCGGAGAGGGCGCCGGCGCCCGCCCCCTCCTCGACGAGCTGGCGGTCGAAGTGATCGTCGGCGCGCGCGGCGACGATCCCCAGCGCGATCACGAACACGGTCGCGAGGCCGATCGCCCCAAGTGTTGGGGCCAGGATGAAGATCAACGAACCCACTGCTGTCAACGAACCCACTGCTTGGACACGCTTACGGTCGCTTTCTCACGGACCTGCGGTCAATCCCTCGCTCCGTAGGCTCGCAGCACTGAGCCGGTCAATCCAGTCCTGCACGCCGTCTTGCCGCTATCTCCGCACAATTTCTGCAATCGGCTCCAGCTGTGCCAGGTCCGCGAGCTCCAGTTCGGTGTCGCGCGCGATCGTCTGCGGGTCGAGCACCAGGCCGGCGTCAACCAGCAACCCGATGGTCACCCCGTCGTGGTAGCTGAAGATGCTGACGGTGATGCCGACGCTGCCCGATACGGGCGCCCACACCAGCACCGCGCGCAGGGGCGCGCCGGCCATGTAGACGACCTCGCGCGGGCCGGGCACGTTGGTCGTCATGGCGCTGGCCTTGGCGGTGAAGATGTCGACGATGCGCCGCTCCACGCGCCGCGGGGTCATGCCGATCCCCTGCAGGATCGCGAAGGAGACGGGTCCCTCGCGCGAGTCCTTGATCGCGGCCATCCTGCGGCCCAGCTCGCGCAGGCGCTCGCGCGTGCCGGCGACGTCCACGGGCAGCGTTAGGAAGACCAGCCCGAAGCGGTTGCCCAGCGCGCGCGGGATCGGCTCCTCCAGGGGGCGCAGGTTGAAGGGCACGAGCGTCCTGACGGCGCGGGGCCGCTCGCCGCGCTCCCGCAGATGGCGGCGCAGTGCGCCGCTCACCGCGGCCAGCAGCACGTCGTTGACGCTTGCGCCCTGCGCCCGCGCGGTCGCTTTCACGAGCGCCAGGTCCAGCCGCCCGGTCCACGCGACCCGTTTGGGCACGCCCAGCCTGCCGCGCAGGGCGGTGCGGGCGTCTGGTGGAGTGAACAGCAGCTTTGCCAGCGCCCGCGCGTTGGCGGCCGCGCCGGCGGCCCTACCGCGCACCCGCGGCGTGTCCCCGCGCCCC
>JBIOES010000102.1:0-7393 GCA_044446265.1 Solirubrobacterales bacterium | reverse complement strand
GTGGATGGCCTTCCCGCTGCTGTACATCATCTACACGCTGGCGCGCGGCGCGATCGTGGACTGGTACCCGTACCTCTTCGTGAACCCGCACCGCAGCGGCGGCTACCTGCTCGTCGCCGGCGACTGCCTGGCGGTCGGGATCGGCATCGCCGCACTGATCGCCACGACGACCTGGGCGGGCAACCGGCGCCACGACGCGCTCGCCAGCAGCCTGTTGATCCTGGGCACGTAGCTACAGCGAGCGTTCGTAGACGCGGTAGCGGCGCTTGTGCTGGGTGTCATCCCCCCTGCGCGGCCACTGTGCGATCCGTTCGACAGGATGGTACTATCGCGTGCTCGCAGGACAAGCCGCCGCAGCCTCGGTCGGCTGGCTGCCTCGCAACGACGGTTCGCGTTCGGGATCTGGCTGGTCGAGATGCCTGGGCATCGACGCTTCGGGAAGGGACGGTTTCGATGCAGCAGAGGGACGGAGTGAGCGACGGAGGGATCGGTTGCAAGCGCACCGCGACACGCGAGGCGGCTCGCGGGAGGCTCGTGGGCGCGGGGCTCAGACGCACGAGCTGGCTGGTGCGCACGGCAGCGATCGCGACGCTCGCGATTGCGCTGCTCGGCATGGCCGTTGGCCCCACGCTGGCCGCGGGCGAAACGGCGCTGGAGCCCAAGCCGGTCAACACCGAAGCGCCCAAGCTGACGGGCACGCCGAAGGTGGGACAGACGCTGTCCTGTTCGCAGGGAGGGTGGACCAACAACCCGAGCGGCTACACCTACACGTGGTTGCGCAGCGGCCGCCCGATCGCGGGACAGACGGCGAGCGCCTACACGGTGCAGAGCGCCGATCAGGGCCACTCGGTCACCTGCCAGGTGACCGCCAGCAACTCCGGCGGCGAATACACGATCACGGGCCTGTTCAACGGCTCCTACAAGGTCCAGTTCTCCTCTTCTGAAGGCGGCAACTACGAGCCGCAGTGGTACAACGGCAAGTCGCTGAACGGCGAAGCCGCCGCGGTGCCCGTGACCGCGCCGAATCTCACCTTGGGCGTCAACGCCGCGCTATCGGCCGGCGGGCAGATATCGGGGAGGGTGACGGCCGCCTCCGGCGGCGCCGCGCTGGCCGGCATCGAAGTGTGCGTCGGTGAAACCGGCTTCGGACTCTTCGGACTCTTCGGGAACTGCGCGAGCACGAACGGCAACGGCGAATACACGATCCAGAGCCTACCCAGCGGCACCTACAGCGTCACCTTCTCGGCCTTCGCGTGCGGGGAAATCAGCTGCACGCAGCAGAACTATCTCAGCCAGTCCGAACCCGGCGTGGCGGTGACAGCTGGTGGCGCGCCCGCGACTGTCAACGCCGCGCTGTCGAGCGGTGGGTTGATCTCGGGGAGGGTGACGGCCGCCTCCGGTGGCGCCGCGCTGGCCGGCATCGAAGTGTGCGCCAGTGAAACCAGCGGCGAACTCTTCGGGAACTGCGCGAGCACGAACGCCGGCGGCGAATACACGATCTCGGGCCTGCCCAGCGGCGCCTCCTACATCGTCGGATTCTCCCGCGGCCGTGAAGGCGGCAACTACGCGCCGCAGTGGTACAACGGCATGCCTTCGAAGACCGGGGCCACCCCTGTGGCGGTGATCGCGGGAAGCACGACCCCGAACATCGACGCCGCGCTCGCGACCGGCGGGCAGATCGCCGGGAAGGTGACCGCCGCCTCCGGCGGCGCGGCGCTGGCCAACATCACAGCATGCACCAGTGGCGAATTCGAATTCATCGGGAACTGCGCGAGCACGAACGTCGGCGGCGAATACACGGTCAAGGGCCTGCCCGCAGGCACCTACAAGGTCACCTTCTTGGCCGTCGCGTGCGGGGAAATCGGTTGCACGCAGCAGAACTATCTCAGCCAGTCCGAACGGGGGGTGGTGGTGGCCGCGGGAAGCACGACCCCGAACATCGACGCCGCGCTCGCGACCAGCGGGCAGATCACCGGGAAGGTGACAGCCGCCTCCGGTGGCGCCGCGCTCGCCAACGTCGGGGTCTGTTTCGGAGGGCCCGTCAGCGGATGCGCGAGCACGAGCACGAACGCCAGCGGCGAATACACGATCCCGGGCCTGCCGAGCGGCGTCTACAATGTCTCCTTCATGCCCAGCCACGAAGGCGGCAGCTACCTGCCCAATTTCGTCAGCAGCGTTGTGGTGACGGCGCCGAACACGACCTCGGGGATCGACGCCGCGCTGCCGCCCGGCGGGCAGATATCGGGGAGGGTGACAGCCGCCTCCGGCGGCGCCTCGCTGGCCAACATCGAAGTCTGTGCCAACAGCGGGCCCGTTGAGGGCTGCGCCATCACGAACGGCGGCGGCGGCTCGACAAGCGCCGCCAGCAATGCGCTGAGTGTGACCGCGAGCGCCATCACGCTGGCCAAGACGGTCTTCGATGCGAAGACCGGCGAGCTCGACTTCTACTTCCAGTTCGTCGAACCCGGAACGCTGCGCTGGAGTCTCTACTTCAAGAACGCCGATGTCGGCTTCGCCGACTCGCTGGGCCTCAGCCGTCTCGTCGGCGGCCTTGCGGGCGCCGATCCCGCCGTGCTTGAAACAGCGGTCGCCGAAACGGCTAGGCGAAAGAGCAGGCACAAGAGCAAGAAGTGCAAGACGGGCGAGATCAAGCACAGGGGCAGGTGCGCCCTGACGCTGGTGCTCTTCGCCGCCGGCTCAAAGAGCGTCACGGCCGGAGCGGTCGAGATCGAGGTGCACCCCGACGCCAAGGCCGTCAAGGCGCTGCGCGCGGGCCACACGCTGCACGTGAGCGGGCAGTTCACGTTCCAGTCCGCGCTCGGCGGTTTGCCGGTCAGCCATACCGTGTCGATCGCGGTGCACGAGCACTCGAAGAAGAGGAAGGGGAAGGGGAAGGGCGGCAGGAAAAAGTAGAGGCTACGGCTACGCCACCTGCTCGGCCCAGTCCTGATACAGCCTGAAGTAGCGCCCCTCGGCGTCGATCAGCTCCTCGTGCGTGCCCTGCTCGACGATCGAGCCGTGTTCGAGCACCACTATGCGCCCGGCCTGGCGGATCGTGGAGAGGCGGTGGGCGATCACGATCGCGGTGCGGCCTGCGAGCAGGCGGCGCAGACCCTCCTCGATGCGCCCCTCGGTGTGCAGGTCCACGTTGGATGTCGCCTCGTCGAGGATCAGGATGCGCGGGTCGGCGATCAGCGCGCGCGCGAAGGCGAGCAGCTGGCGCTGGCCGGCGGAGAGCTGGGAGCCGCGCTCGCCGACCTCGGTGTCGTAGCCGCGCTCGAGCTCTGAGATGAACTCGCCCGCGCCCACCGCCGCGGCGGCGCGCTGGATGTCGGCCTCCTGCGCGTCGGGGCGCCCGAAGGCGATGTTCTCCGCGACGGTGCCCGAGAACAGGAAGGCCTCCTGCGGGACGATGCCCATCTGCGAGCGCAGGGAGGAGCTCGCCACGGAGCGCAGATCGTGGCCATCCACGAGCACACGCCCCGCGGTGGGGTCGTAGAAGCGGGCCACGAGCTTGGCCATCGTGGACTTGCCGGCGCCCGTCTCGCCCACCAGCGCAAGCGTCTGGCCGGGGGGTACGTGCAGGTCGACGCCATCGAGCGCGAGCACCTCGCCGGCGCCGCGCTGGCGGTAGGCGAAGGAGACGCCCTCGAAGTCGATCTCGCCGCGGATGCGCCCTAGCTCCAGCGCGTCGGGGGCGTCCTCGATGTCGGGGCGCACATCGAGCAGCTGGAAGATCTTCTCGAGCGCCGCCATCCCCGACTGGTAGGTGGTGTAGAGCTGGGAGAGCTGCTGGATCGGTTCAAACAGGTATGCGAGCGCGCCCACGAAGGCGACGATCGTGCCAACGGTGATGTGGCCTTCGATCGCCTGCAGCCCGCCGTACAGCACGATCCCGGCGACCGCGACTCCGGAGAGCATTTCCACCGCGGGGAAGTACGAAGCGTTGAGGCGCACCGTGACCATGTTCGCCGCGCGGTTGTCCTCGTTGAGCTCGGCGAAACGCGCCTCGTGCTGGGGCTCCTGTCCGAAGGAGCGCACCACGCGGATGCCCGAGAGGGTCTCCTGCAGGTAGGCGGTGATCGAGCCGATCGTCTCCCGCGTGCGCCGGAAGGCCCCGGTGGAGACGAGCCGAAACCAGATCGAGAGGCCCGCGACGAACGGGATCACGCAGAACGTCAGCAGCGCCAGCTTCACGTCGAGGTAGAGGAGGATCCCGAGCGTGCCCAGCAGCGTGAGGGTCGACTGGAAGAGCGTCACCACCGAGTCGGTCACGAGGCTGTCGAGCGCCTCCACGTCGTTCGTCATGCGTGAGATCAACACGCCCGCAGGGCGGCTCTCGTAGAAGCCGATCGGCAGCGACTGCAGGTGGGTGAAGATGCGGATGCGCAGATCGGCGAGCACGCGCTGTCCGATCCACCCCACGAGGTAGGTCTGCGCGTAGGTCATCGCCCACAGCACCAGCGCGGCGAGCATGAACGCCGCGACGATCAGCTCGAGCTCGCCGATGTCGTTCTGCTTGATGCCGTTGTCGATCGCCGCCCGCGCCAAGAGTGGCGGGGCGAGCGAGGCGGCGGTGCCCACCAGCAGCGCCACCACGGTGAAGGCGGCGCGCGTGCGGTAGGGGCGCACCAGCGCCAAGAGCCCGCGCAGGTTGCGCCCGCGTGTGCCGCGGGTGGCGCGCTCGCCGTCCCACTGTGTGCCGCGGCCCAGCGGCCCGCCCGGACCGCCTCTGGCGACCACTGGACTCACGGTGCATGCACCTCTCGCCGGCAGATGTGGGTGGCTCCCTGGTCGCCCAGCGTCTTGCGGTCCCGGGGACTCCGCTCCACGCGGTTCATATCCCGCTCACCTCCCGCTCGCGCGTCTCACGCGTCAGGAACACGTGCTCGGGGAGCCCCTTCTCCACGATTTCCCGATACAGCTCGGAGACCTCCAGCAGTTCGTGGTGATCGCCCTGCGCCACGATCTGCCCGTGGTCGAGCACCACGATTTCATCAGCGAGCGCGATCGTCGAGAGGCGGTGAGCGATCACGAGCGTCGTGCGCCCCTCCATCGCCTGCGCCAGCGCTAGCTTGATCGCGCGCTCGGTGGAGGAATCGACCGAGGAGGTCGCGTCGTCGAGGATCAGCACGCGCGGGTTGGCGAGCAGCGCGCGCGCGATCGCCAGGCGCTGGCGCTGCCCGCCGGAGAGCGTCTGCCCGCGCTCGCCCACGCGCGTCTGAAACCCCTGCGGGAGGCGCTCCACGAACTCGTACGCCTGGGCGGCGCGAGCCGCCCCTTCTATCTCTTCCAAGGAAGCGTTGGGGCGGGCGTAGGCGATGTTCTCGGCAACCGAGGCGCTGAACAGGAAGGGGTCGTCGCTCACCACGGCGATCGCGCCGCGCAGCGAGCGCAGGGTGACGCCGCGCACGTCCGCGCCATCCAGCAGCACCTCTCCGGCGCTCGGGTCATACAGGCGCGGGATCAGCGAGACGAGGCTCGTCTTGCCCGAGCCGGTGGCGCCCACGAGCGCGATCGTGCGCCCCGCGGGCACCTCGAGGTCGACGTCGCGCAGCACCGCCCGGTGCGCGTGCCCCGCGGGGACGTCGAACACGTGCGGATCGTCGGAGGCGGTGGAGCCGAACTCGGGGGAGCCCTCGTAGCTAAGCGTCACGCCGCGCAGGCTCAGGCTGCCGTTGCCCGCGGGCAGCGCGGGGGCGTCGGGGAGCTCGGTTAGGCGCGGCTCGCGATCGAGCAGCTGGAAGATGCGCGCGCCCGAGGCGGTCGCGCGCTGGGCCAGCCCGAGCATCACGCCGAGCGAGCGCATCGGGGAGATCAGCATGTTCAGGTAGAGGTAGAAAGCGGTGAACTGGCCGAGCGTGAGGTGCGCGTCGATCACGGCCTGCCCACCGATCAGCAGCACCGCCGCGAGGCCGAGCTGGGGTAGGAAGCCGATGATCGGGTTGTACGTGGCCTCCAGGCGCGTGGCGACCATCGACTGGTCGAACACGCGCCCCACGCTGCCGCGGAAGCGCAGCAACTGGCGGGGCTCGCGCGCGAAGGACTTCACCACGCGCACCCCCGAGATGTTCTCCTCGGCGTCCGCGGTGAGCTCGGCGATGCGCTGCTGAGCCTCCTGGATCGCGGGGCGCGCGCGCTTGCCGTAGCGCTGGGAGATCACCACCACGAAGGGCACCGGCGCCAGCGCGATCGCGCCGAGGCCGGGGTTGACCGCGAGCATCACCGCTCCGGCGAGCAGGATCGTGAGGATCGACTGCAGGATGAACACGAGGCCGTAGCCCAGGAAGAAGCGCACCGCCTGCAGATCCACGGTGGCGCGCGACATCAGCTGGCCCGTCTGCTGGTGATCGAAGAAGCCCAGCTCCAGGCGCTGCAGATGGCCGTAGAGGAGCTCGCGCAGGTCGTACTCGAGCCCCAGCGAGACGTGCCCGGCGATCATGCGCCGCGCGTAGGTGAGCCCCCAGCGCAGCAGCACCGCCACGACGATCGCCCCGGCGAGCAGCACCAGGCGGTGGCGATCGTGCACCTGGGCCGCGGGAGGGAGGGAGGCGCCGGTGTTGATCGCTTCCACGGCCTGACCGGTGAGCCATGGGATCAGCACCGTCATCACCATCGCGACGCTCGCGAGCACCCACGAGATGGTCAGTCCCCGCCGGTAGGCGCGCAGGAAGCCGAGCAGTCTGAAGAAGGTTCCCATAGTTGCTTAGTCAACGATTATGGCAGTTGTACCCTGCGAGTGTGTCCTCCCCCGCGACCGCCACCCCGCACGGCCGGCCCGCGGCGGGGCTTTGCGAGACGTGCGCTCACCAGCGCGAGGTGCCCAATACGCGCGGCTCGACCTTCTCGCTGTGCGAACGCTCACGTGCGGATCCAGCCTACCCGCGCTACCCGCGCCTGCCGGTGCTGAGCTGCCCGGGATATGAGTCACGCGCGAGCAGCGGGGATGGAAACCTCCAGCTCGCGTAGGCGGCGACGCACGCGCCGGCGGGTCTCCGAGAGCTCCTCTTTGAGCTTCGAGAGCTCCAGCGCGCGGTGCTCCACCAGCTCGAGCTGGCGTTCGATGTGGCCCATGGACTCGGTGAGCAGTTCACGACGGCGCGTCGGCGCGACGTCCTCGCGGCGCAGCTGCGCGCGCACCTCCGCGCGGGCCTCCTCGGCGCTGAGCAGCGTCTTGAGCTCCTCCAGCGAGACCCCCAGGAGGTGCTTCAGGCGCATCACCTCGCGCAGGCGCTCCACCTCCGCCTCGGTGTAGAGGCGGTGCTGACCGGAGAGCCTCGCGGGCGTCGCGGGCAGCAGGCCGATCTCCTCGTAGTAGCGGATCGTGCGCGGCGTGGTGCCCACCGCGCGTGCGACATCGCCGATCCGCAGGCTCTCCTTGCGCTCCGCCGCC
>JBIOES010000101.1:0-7518 GCA_044446265.1 Solirubrobacterales bacterium | reverse complement strand
GGGGGCTGGGTGTGCACGAGCCGAGGGAGATCGGGCCGATCGAGATTCAGGACACCAACGGCGTCGTGGACATCCGGGTTGCCGACGAGCGCGAGGCGGTGGCAGCGGCAAGGCGCTACCTCTCCTACTTCAATGGCCCCGCCGCGGAGTTCGTGGTGCCCGATCAGAGCGCGCTGGCGCATCTGATCCCCGCTGAGCGCAAGCGCGTGTATGAGGTGCGCAGGGTGCTGGAGGCGCTCTGTGACGAGGGCTCGGTGCTCGAGCTGCGTCGCGGCTTCGCCCCGGGAATGCTCACGGCGCTGGCGCGGATCGATGGCCGGCCGCTGGGCGTGGTGGCGAACGACCCGAGCCATCTGGGGGGAGCAATCGACTCCGATGGGGCCGATAAGGCGGCGCGGTTCATGCAGTTGTGCGACGCCTTCGAGTTGCCGCTGCTGTTCCTGTGCGACACGCCGGGGTTCATGGTGGGACCGGCGGCGGAGCGCACCGCCGGCGTTCGCCACTGCGCGCGGATGTTCGTAACGGGCGCGAACCTCACGGTGCCGATGGGCACGATCGTGCTGCGCAAGGGCTACGGGTTGGGCGCCCAGGCGATGGCGGGCGGCGGCTTCAAGGCGCCGCTGTTCGTGGTCGGGTGGCCAACCTCCGAGTTCGGCGGCATGGGTTTGGAGGGCGCGGTGCGCCTGGGGATGCGCCGCGAGCTGGAGGCGATCGACGACCCACAGGAGCGCGAGCGCGTGTTCCAGGCCACGGTGGCAGCCGCCTACGAGCACGGCCGCGGCCTGAACATGGCGGCCTACGGCGAGATCGACGACGTCATCGACCCAGCCGACTCGCGGCGCTGGATCGCGATGCTGTTCGAGGAGGCCGCGGTGCATTGGCGAGAGAGGCCTGGCAAGAAGCGCGCAAACGTAGACGCTTGGTAGTAGCCCTGCGCGACGGCTTCGCAGGAGAAGTAGACTGGGCCCCCTGCGCCCTTAGCTCAGCTGGATAGAGCGTCGGTCTACGGAACCGAAGGTCGGGAGTTCGAATCTCTCAGGGCGCGTGCTTTGTCGAAGGTCAAACTCGGTCGGCGGGAGTTGGATAGCGTCTCCCTGGGCGCGTGGTCAAGGTTTGGTTTTGTCAGCGCGCTGTCGCATCCGTGGCATCAACGTGGCATAATCATGGTATGAGCAGGACGAGAGTGAGTACAACCGTGGACCAGGAACTCTTGACGAGCGCCCGTCAGCTGCGCTCCAGCTCGACGGACGCTGCGCTCCTCGATGAGGCTC
Organism: Solirubrobacterales bacterium; assembly: GCA_044446265.1. GTDB lineage: Bacteria > Actinomycetota > Thermoleophilia > Solirubrobacterales > Solirubrobacteraceae > Palsa-744. The sequence continues at coordinate 6,247 of JBIOES010000101.1, read as the reverse complement.
TCGCGGCGCTCCTCGCCCGGCATCGTGCCGCCGATATCGACGCCGCTTACGCTGCCTACGACGAGCATCCGCTCGAGGAGTCAGACGCTTGGGGCGATCTCGCGTCGTTCCGGGAGGCGGCTGCAACATCGTGAGCCCACTGCCCGCCCGGGGAGAGGTGTGGTGGTGCGAGCTGTCAGATATAGGCCGGCGCCCCGTTGTCGTGCTCTCCCGAGACGCGGCCATTCCTAGGATGAAGCGCACGCTCATCGCGCCCTGTACGACCACAATCCGTGGCTTGGCCAGCGAGGTCGTGCTGGAGCCGGGCGATGACCCAATCCCCTACCGTTCCGGAGTCAACCTCGACTCAGTTGAGAGCGTCTCCGTCGCAGTTCTCGTGGAGCGTCTCGGACGGCTCAGCGGCAACCGCATGCGCGAAGTCTGCGCAGCACTCGACGTTGCCGTGGACTGCTCTGGTTGAGAGCCAGCACTGGCGCTCCCACCCCACGCGCCGCCGCCGCCGAGCGCCCTACGCCACGCCATCAGGCGACATCCGCTTGCCCGGAAACCTCGATCCATGAGAGTTTGAATAGCGTCTCCGCGGGCGCGTGTTAGAAAAATGGATGCCTCGTAGCGGCGACTATCGTCCACATGGACATGCCGCAGTCCTCGCAGCCCACGCCGCCTGCCGCGGATGAGCTGAATCCAGAGCCGGAGAAGGTCAGCGACCAGCTCGATCGCTGGCTGAGGAGCGCTGGCGACAGGACCTTGGGCAGCCTCATCGAGCTCGTCGAGGAGAAGAGCTTCGCGATCCTCTTCGTGCTTCTGCTCGGCGTGCCCGCGCTTCCGTTGCCCACCGGCGGCGCGACACACGTGTTCGAGGTCATCGCCGTGCTGCTCGCATTCGAGCTGATAGCCGGCCGCGAGGAGATCTGGCTGCCGCAGCGCTGGCGCAAGCTCGAGCTGGCGGGTGAGACGCAGCAGCGCTTCATTACTGCACTGATGAAGATGATCCGCTGGCTCGAGCGCTTCTCCCGGCCTCGCCTGCGCTTCATGTTCGATCGTCGTTTGAGCAACATCGTCTTTGGGCTGCTCGTGGTTGCCGGTTCAGTCGGCGCCTTCGTCGCCCCGCCGTTTACGGGACTCGACACGCTGCCCTCGCTCGGTGTGGTGCTGCTGTCGCTCGGCGTGATGCTCGAGGACTTCCTCCTCGTTGGCGTGGCGCTCGTCGTCGGCATTGCAGGCGTCGTGCTCGAGGTAGTGCTGGGCAGCGCTGCGATCCACGGCCTCGGAAGTCTCCTCTAGGTTGAGCGCCGATCCTGTTGCGCCGCAGAGCAGCAGGCCACGGGAGCATCGCGGCTCAGTCTGACGCTGCGTTCGGGGCTACCAGGCGACCCGCACGCCGTAGGGGCGCAGTCTTTCGTCGTTCGAAACGAGGATCGCGTCCTCGAGGTTGGCTTGGGCGACGAGCAAGCGGTCGAACGGGTCGCGGTGGTGCCACGGCAGCGAGCGGACCGCCTGTGCGTGGTCGATGCTGACTGGCAGGGGAACGGCTCCGCCGTCCAAGAGCTGCGTTGCGAACCCGTCGGGCGCGTCGAGCTTTCCGAGCGATCGCTTGATCGCGACCTCCCATACCACCGCTGCGCTGAGCAAGACCTCGTTGGTGGCGTCGGTGAGCAGTTCGTCGGCGCGCGGGCTCAGTCGCTTGTCTTCCCCGAGCAGCCAGAGCGCGGCGTGGGTATCGGCCAGCAGCCTCACCGAGCGCCGAAGGCCTCGGCAATGTCCTCGGGAAGCTCATCGAAGTCTTCTGCCATGTGCACGCGGCCGCGCCAGGCGCCACGCACCGACGCCAGCGAGCGCGGCTCCTCTACAACTGGCACCAGCCGCACCACCGGCTTGCCGTTGCGCTGGATGACAACATCCTCACCGGCTTCGGCGCGCTCCACCAGCCTGGAGAGGTGGGTCTTGGCATCGTGCATTCCCACGCGGGCCATATCTGTGATCGTAGCACGACTTAGCTAACCCTAGTCAAGGTGTGAGCGGCCGATCCACGCTACCCGCCCTCTTCTTCAACGGCCCGCCCCAGTTCCTCCAGGCTCACCCCGAGCGCAAGCGCGATGCGCCGCGTGGTGGTCCAGGTGGGATTGGCCTTGCCGCGCTCGATGCGCGCGAGCGCGGAGGTCGTCAGATCGGCGTGGTGCGCGAGGTCTTCCTGGGTCTGTTCGCACTCGTGGCGCAGGCGGCGTACGGCCGCCGCGAGGTATGGATCCGGCTGGGCTGGAGCGGTCACACCCCGAGCCTGCTAGCTGCCAGTGCATATGTCCAGGGAGCTAGCTATCTAATTTGCTCAGGCGTACTGCGTCAGGCGTCCTGCGCCTCGATGCGTCCCGAGGCGATGGCGCCCACGAGCTCCTTGTAGTCGAGCTCGTTCTGATCGGCGTAGGCAGTGGAGAAGTCCGCGAGGGCCTCCTCGAACACTCCGCTCTTGCCGAGGTAGCCGGCGATCGCGATGCGATCGCCCGTGCGCGCGTGGGCGCGCGCCAACGTCCAGCCGCAGAGGCGCCCGTAGTTGCGCAGCTGCCTGAATTCCATCGTTTCGATGTCAACCGAGAGCTTGCCGTCCCACAGCTGGCGCACGTAGAAGTCGCGCGGCTGGTCGTCGAGCCCCACGGCGGGGAGCCAGCCGAGGAAGATGTCCGAGGCGGCCTGCATCAGGCGCTGCCCCTCGACCACCCGCTGCCCGGAGTTGGCGTAGTCGGAGGCCCCGGCATAGGGCTCGAGCACGGAGGCCTGAGCTTCCTTGCACTGCAGCACGAGCGGGTCCTGCTCGTCGCGGCCAACCATCAGCACGACCCAGGCGCGGGTGCCGACGCTGCCCACGCCCACCACCTTGCGAGCGATGCCCTGGAAGCGGTAGGTGTCGAGCAGGCTGCGCCGGTCTTCGGCGAGGCTCGCGCGGTAGTCGTCCAGCAGGTCGGCCATGCGGCTTTCGAACTCCTGGCGGGGGACATCGGCGAGGAGCTCGTGGAGGGGCACCACCAGCGGCGGGGCGCTGATGAAGCGCAGCTCGCCGTCCACGACTTCGGTGAGCTTGGAGACCGCGCGCTCGCTGTCCTTCGCCCGCGCCTTGGCGATGTTGCGTTCGAGGTTCTTCAGGCGCTTTGCGGTGGCGCCCATCTCGCCGGCTATCGCGAGCACCTCCTCGGCCTCCAGCCGCGCGTACCACACCTGCAGGTTGGTCTTCTCGGCGAAGCCACGCATGGCCTCGCGGTAGGCGCGCATCGCCCACACCACCACCTCACGGCAGTGCACGTGGTCGAGGCGCAGATCGCGCCCGGCGATGCAGAGGCTCGCGGCGAGTCGCTTCACGTCCCACTCCCACGGGCCGGGGAGAGTCTCGTCGAAGTCGTTGATGTCGAACAGCATCTCTCGCTCGGGCGAGGCGAAGCCGCCGAAGTTCGAGAGGTGCGCATCGCCGCACAGCTGCACGCGCAAACCGGAGGTGGGCGTGGGGGCGAGGTCGGCGGCCATGATCGCGGCGGCCCCGCGGAAGAAGGCGAAGGCCGAGCGCGCCATGCGCCCGTAGCGGATCGGCACGAGCTCGGGGACGCGGCTCTCGGCCTGGCTCTCCAGCTGGGCGACGGGGTCCTTGCGCCGCTTCGCCGGGGCCCAATCGGCGTGGCTGGAGCGCGGGGCCTCAGAGCGCGCGGCCTTGCCCGCGGCGGCGCGCTCTGCGGGTGTCGTCCGCGCAGAGCTCTCCGTGGCCTTTGCCGGAGGTTCCTTCGCGGGTGTCATCGCCCCGCCGTTCTCACGCGGCGGCACCGCTCAGGTCGGCGCGGCGGGCGTTGAACTCCTCGTCGGTGAGGACCCCGCGCTCGTGCAGGTCGGAGAGGTCCTTCAGCGCGCTGGCGTAGGAGGCGGTCTGTTCCGCCTTGACACGGTGCACGGCGGATTCCATCGCGGCCTGCTCGCCGGGGAGCGTGGGCCGGGTGATGAAGTAGATCAGCATGCCGAACACGGGGATCACGAGAATCACGAGCAGCCACATCGCAACCGAGAACCAGCCCAGGTCGCGACGGCGTACGAGCAGGTCGACGATCGCCGAGATCCAGCACAGCGTGATCGGGATCACGATCAGCAATATCCATAGGACTTCCCAGACGGTGGACGCGAGGATCGGCGGCACTTGAGCTCCTTGTCGTAGATCGGAAGGGCCCCCCAAGGGGGCTCGGTCGGGACCAAAGGGCCCCGCGTGGGGGCCGTCAAGATCAAGGCTCGCACCCCTCCTGGGGGTTGCCAATGAGGCCGGCCTGCCTCTCTGCGGGGGGGTACGCCGGTCTGCTTGGGGGGTGCCCGCACGCTGGGGCGCACACGGTCGCCCTCTTGCGCTTTGAGCACGCGCATGGAAGGCTGAGATCGCCCGATGTCCGCAGGCCCCCAGCTCGAGCGCATCCGCGTCGCGCTCGCCGACGACAGCTACCTCGTGCGCGAGGCGGTGAGCCAGATCCTCGCGCGCCACCCGCGTATCGACCTCGTTGCGGTGTGCGTGGATCGGGACTCGCTGCTGGCGGCCGTGGAGAGCGAGCGCCCGGAGGTGGTGATAACCGACATCCGCATGCCCCCCACGGGGAACGACGAGGGCATCCAGATCGCCTCGCAGCTGCGCCGCACCCACCCCGAGGTGGGGGTGGTGGTGCTCAGCCAGTACGCCGAGCCGAGCTACGGGCTCGCGCTGCTGCAAGCCGGCTCGGACGGGCGTGCGTACATGCTCAAGGAGCGCGTCAGCGACCAGAGCCAGCTGATCGCGGCGATCGACGCGGTGGCCCACGGCGGGTCGTTCATCGACGCGAAGGTCGTGGAGGCGCTGATCGAGGCGCGCGGAGCCGCGGCGGACTCGCCGCTCTCAGAGCTCACGCCGCGGGAGCTCGAGATCCTCGGCGCGATCGCTCAGGGCAAGAGCAATGGGGCGATTGGCGAAGAGCTGTTCCTGAGCAAGCGCGCGGTGGAGAAGCACATCAACTCGATCCTGCTCAAGCTCGAGTTGCCCGAGGCGCAGGAGGTCAGCCGCCGGGTGATGGCGACCCTGATCTATCTCTCGGCCAGAGAGGGGTCGCTCCCGGGAACTCCGTGATGGTCTGGCGACGCAGCGCCTGCGTGCCCACGAGGGCGAGGGCCGTGATGATGAGGATCCCGGTGAGCGAGCGGGTGGCGGCGATCGGGCCCCACACGAAGAGCAGGAGCAGCAGGAAGAAGACCGCGCCGAAGGTGATGTCGGCACGCTCGTTCAGGTAGGGCGCCAGCGCGCGGCGGATGGTGGTGGCGACTCGCGTGGGCCCCGCAAGCAGGCCGGCGAGGATCAGGGCGATGCCGATGTAGATGGTCGCCCAGGCGATATCGACCAGCACGGAGGTCCCGATCGACCACGCCGCTTCCGCGGCCGGCTTGACCGAGGCGGTCGAGGCGAGCGAGTTGACCACGGCGTGGCCGGCGAGCGAGTGAGCCACGAACACGATGAGGGCGGCCGCGATGAAGGCCGCGCCCACCTCCATCAGCGTCTGGCGGCGGCGCCCGCGCGCGAGATAGACGGCCAGCGCATACATGAAGTAGACGAGCAGCGGCAGCACGAGCGCGAGTCCGCGCAGCGCGTTGACGGCGTTCTGCGCCGTCTTGAGGTTGTTGGAGCGGATCACCCTCAGTTCGGCGACGTTGGGAGGGATCTTTTCCACCACGGACGTCGGCGCGCCCACGCGCCCCGCGACTTCGCCGAGCAGGGGCCGCAGATCGATCACCACGTTGCCGCCCCCGGGCGTGCGCACGAGCGAGCCGCGGTTCTCGATCAGCTTGACGAACTGACGGTGGGCGATTTCGTTGGCGGTGCGCCACGCCGCCTGCACGCGCGGGCGTTCGAGGGCGAAGTTGATGCCCTTTTCGACCAGATCGCGCAGCGCGCCGGCGACAGGGGAGGCCAGTGGCTTGAGTTCTTCGGGCAGCTCGCCCTTCAGTTCCCCGGCGACGTTGACGTTGGCGTAGAGCTGGTCGGTGAGGTAGCCCGCGAGCTCGCCGCGGATCGGCGGGCTTTCGAGCAGCTTGCTGCTGGTGGTGGTCCAGTAGCCGGTGTCGAGCAGCTGGCGGTTGGCCCACACGGCGAAGATCGCGACGACCCCGAGCACGGTGGCGACGCCGATCAGCGTGCGCACCAGCCAGCGATGGGGGGTGCCGCCAGGGGTATCGCCGGCCGCGCCGATGCGATCGCGCATGTTCACCAGTC
>JBIOES010000100.1:0-7573 GCA_044446265.1 Solirubrobacterales bacterium | reverse complement strand
GGAGGAGGCCGCCCGGAGGGCGGCCGGGGAGGGGCCGCGCTCAGGGAGTTAGCGCGAGCGCTCCCACTGCGTGGGGATCGAGGTGGAGCTCGGCGATCCACAGATCCGCGCGGCGCTCGGCAGCTGCGCTCGTTGCCGAGAGGCCCACGCCGAGGCACTTCAGCGCGGCCTCGTGACGCACCCACTCGCGCAGGAACTCGGTGTGCCGCGCGGCGGGGTCCAACGCCCTCAGGCGACGCGCGATGGCGGGGGAAAAGGCGCGTTCGGCCAGCGCTGGCTCGTCGCGGGGGCGGCGCTGGAGCAGCTCGACGTCCACGCCCACGGCGGAGACCCCCCTGGCGAGCGCGTACACCGCGATCCCTCCGGAGTGCGAGATGTTGAAGCTCAGCTCGCTCCCCGGCAACGCGGGCTTGCCGTGCGCGCCGGTCTGAAAGCACAGCCCCCGGGGGTCGCTCTCCAGGTGGCTCCCCAGCAGCGCGCGGAGCACGGCGCGGGCGCGCATCCACCTCTCTCGATCCTCCTCTCTCACGATGCGCGCGGCGCGCGCGCGCTCCTCGGGCGAGAGCAGCTCAAGGAGCTCCTCGGCGGGCGCCCCAAGATCTGCTCGCCAGACCTCCATGGGGCCCCCGGGCGGGGGGCTCGAGCGCGGGTCGATGCGGATCGACACCGCGGTAAGGAATCCGGCTAGCGGCGGGCTCCTCCGATCAAGCGCCGAGCTCATGAGTCGATGCTACGCACATGGTGTTGGCTCACGTTCTCCGTCGTCGTTGCCGTCGCACCCTCTCGCTCTCGCTGTCCTTGCTCGCGCTCGCGAGCGGAGCCCTTCTGGCGGGCGGTGTGCTCGCCGGCGCGGCCCTCGCCCCCACAGCCACAGCTGCGGAAGCGGGCGTGAACCTGAGCAGCCTCTCGCCGGGGACGATGCAGCAGGCCACGGCATTGGGGGCCCACTGGGTGCGGGTGTTCGCGCCGTGGAAGTTCTTCGAACCCTCCCGGGGAGTGCACGCGGCCAACTGGCTCGTGCCCTACGACCAGCTGCTGAGTTCGCTGCCCAAGGGCACCCACGCGATCTTCGACGTCGTTGGCACGCCCGCCTGGGAGAGCGGTTCGGGGGCGGGCAATGCGCCCCCTAGCAACGCAGCGGATTACGCGAGCCTCCTGCACTTCCTCGCACAGCGCTGGGCTGGGAAGGTGAGCGCGTATGAGATCTGGAACGAGGAGGACTCCTCGCGCTGGTGGGCGGGCGCGCCGGATCCCACCGCCTACACGCGCCTGCTACAGGCGGCATACCCCGCCGTGAAGTCGGCCGACCCCAACGCCGAGGTGGTGCTGGGTGGGCTCACGGGCAACGACTACTCCTTCCTGCAGGGTATCTACAGCGCCGGCGGGAGGGGCTACTTCGATGCGGTGGGCGTGCACACCGATACTGCGTGCAACATCAACTCGCCCTACACGTTCCTGCGCAACCCCGATGGGCGCCTGGAACCGGACTCCTTCCTGGGCTACCGCGAAGTGCACGCCACCGAGGTGGCAAACGGCGACGATAAGCCGATCTGGATGACCGAGACGAGCTGGCGCACCACCTCGGCTATGTGCCCCGAAGGCGCCTTCGCTGGGCAGAAGCCCGAGGGGGTCTCAGAAGTTCAGCAGGCCACCTACCTGCAGCAGGCCTACCACTGCCTCGCCGAAGACCCTTATGTGCAGCTCGCGCTGTGGTACCCGCTCGTCGACGAAGGCCCCGTCGTGTCGGGTCTGATGCACTCCAATGGCGCCCAGAAGCCGGCGTACGCGGCGATGCGCTCATACCTGGAACACGGCGATCAGCTCACGGGTGCGTGCGGGAACTTCGCGGGTCCCAAGATCACCCCGTATAACCCCCACAACGGCCAGCGCTACACCGGCCGCCTGAGGATCAAGGTGGTGGCGTCGGATCCGGTGGGCATCCGCCGCGTGCGCCTCTTCGACGATGGCCACCTGGTGCGCAATTGGGTGCCCTTCCTGTTCACCCACACCTACCCGCAGAGCACGGTGGCCTCGATGCGCTGGTTTGGCGCCTACAAGCTCTCCACGGGGCGCCACGTGCTCACGATCGTTGCGATCGATCGGCTGGAAAACGTCTCCTCGCTGCACCTCACGATCGTGCACCTCCGCGAGCACCGCCGCCACTCCGGCCTCAGCCACTACTGATTGCCGCCCCCGGTTTGAGGGCTCCCTGGCAGACTTAGAGGCATGGCGACCCGCACCGAAGGCCTGCGCGAGCGCACGCACGGCTACACCGTGACCCCGGCGCAGTACGCGCGCGTGGCGTACGTGGCGCTGGGCGCGCTCACGCTGATCGTGATGACGGGCGCCGCGGTGCGCCTCACCGGCTCGGGGCTCGGGTGCCCCACGTGGCCGCGCTGCTACGGCAATGTGTATCCGCCGCTGAATACGCACGCGGTGATCGAGTTCTCCAACCGCATGCTCACGGCGCCCGTGTCGCTGGCCGCGCTGGCGGCGTGGGCGCTGGCGCTGCGTCGCCGCCCCTACCGCCGCGATCTGGTGTGGCTGAGCGCGCTGCTGCCGCTCGGCGTCCTCGGGCAGGCGGTGCTGGGGGGGCTCACGGTGAAGGGGGAGCTCGACTACGGCTGGGTGATGGGCCACTTCGCGCTCTCGATGCTGATCCTCGTGGCCGCCGTGGCGCTCGCTTGGCGGGCGTCCTTCGAGGAGAGCGCGCGCCCGCGCGCGGAGGATCGCACGCTCGTGTGGTCGGTGCGCGCGCTCCTGCTCCTGGGAGGGGTGACGATCTTCGCGGGCACCGCCGCCACCGCGGCGGGGCCCCACGCGGGGGGCTCCCCGGGCCAGCGCATCAACCGCTTGGCCTTCGATGGGCGCGGGACGATGGACTTCGTGATCCACCGCCACGGCGAGCTCGCGCTCGCGTTCGGGCTGCTCGCGCTCGGGGTGTGGTGGCTGGCGCGGCGGCGCGCGGCGGATCCCCTGCTGCGGCGCGCGCTCACGGCGACGTGCGTGCTGATAGCGCTGCAGGGGGCGGTGGGGCTCGATCAGTATGAGACGCACCTGCCCACCGAGCTCGTGTGGGTGCACGTGGGCTTGGCATGCCTCTGCTGGCTCTCCTGCCTATGGGCGGCATGCGCCGCTGGGCGCCTGCAGCCCCGTGCGGAGCCCGCACGAGGGCGCAATTTGGAGCCTTTGGCGCCCCGAAACCCCACTGCGTAGGGGTGAACGTCCTGACGAACCGTTAGCCTGCTCGCAGCAACGACACTCGAGAAGGGAGTGGGATGACCAAGAACGAGCTGGCTGAGAAGGTCTCGGAGCGCGCGGGATTGACTGGGAGTCAGGCCCGGGAGGCGCTGGATGCCGCGATCGGCGCGGTCTCCGATGAGTTGGTCGCAGGCGGTGAGGTCGCCCTTGCCGGCTTTGGCAAGTTCAGCGTCAGTCATCGCTCCGCCCGGCAGGGACGTAACCCGGCTACGGGCGAAACGATCAGCATCGCCGCGAGCAAGGCGGCGAAGTTCTCCGCGGCGAGCGCGCTCAAGAACCGCCTGAACTCCTAAGAGGGCAGCGAAACCTGGCGGTCACCGGTTCGTGGGGAGCCGGTGGCGTCCGGGCGCGCGCGAACGGTCCTCCTAGAGTGAGGGGTGCTCATCCGACCGAAGGGAGCCCCGATGTCCGCGCGCCGAGGAACGCTCGCGGTGGCCTGCTTGGCCACGGCGATGCTGATGCTCGATATCGCCGTGATCAACACGGCGCTCTCCCACATCGCGCACGACCTCGAGGCGTCCCTCACGGGGCTGCAGTGGATCATCGACGCATACACCCTCACGCTCGCGACGGTGGTGCTCAGCGCGGGCGCGCTCGCCGATCGCGTGGGGCGCCGGCGCATCTTCGCCTACGGCACGGCACTGTTCACGGCCTCCTCGCTGGTGTGCGCGCTGTCGGGCTCGATCGTGGTGCTCGACCTCGCGCGCGCGGTGCAGGGCGTGGGCGGCGCGCTGATGTTCGCGACCTCGCTCGCGCTGATCTCTGCGACGTTCTCCGAGGCCAGCGAGCGCGCGAAGGCGTTCGCCGCCTACGGCGCCACGATCGGCGCGGCGTTCGCGATCGGCCCGCTCGTGGGGGGCCTGCTCACGAGCGGCTTCGGCTGGCGCGCGGTGTTCTTCGTGAACGTCCCCCTCGGCGTGCTCTGCCTCGCGGCGACGCGCGCGTGGGTGAGCGAGTCGCGCGACCCAGCCCCCCGGCGCCTCGATTGGCCCGGCCAGGCGACGCTCAGCGCCTCGCTCTTCCTGCTCGTGCTGGCGCTGCTGCGCGGCAACATCGACGGCTGGGGCAGCTCGCTGATCGTGGCCGCGCTCGTGGGTGGCGTGGCCTTCCTGCTCGCGTTCCTCGCGGTGGAGGCGCGCTCGCGCGCGCCGATGCTGCCGCTGGGCTTCTTCCGCTACCCGGCCTTCAGCGGAGCGCAGGTGGCGGCATTTGCGATCAGCGCGTCGTTCTTCGCGATCTACCTGTACCTGACGCTCTACCTGCAGGAGATCCTGGGCCTCTCCCCGATCGAGACCGGGCTCGTGTACCTGCCGGGCACGATCGTGATGTTCGTGATCAGCGGCGCCTCCGCGCCACTGGTGCAGCGAACCTCGCCGGGCCTCTTGATCACCGCGGGCCTCGTGCTGGTGGCGGGCGGCATGGCGCTCTCCACGATCATCGGCCCCCACACCTCCTGGGCGCTGGTGCTCCCCGGCGAGATCACCGCCTCGATCGGCACGGGCATGTTCAACCCGGCCCTCTCCGCGGTGGCCCTCAGCTCGCTCCCCGAGCGCCACGGGGGCCTCGCGGCGGGCGTGAACGACACCTTCCGCAACACCGGCGTGGCGCTGGGAGTGGCGGTCTTCGGCGCCCTCGTCCCCGCGGCGGCGGCGATCGGCCACGGCTCGGCCTCCGCCTACGTCAGCGGCCTGCACCACGCGTTCTGGCTCGCCGCCGCCGTGGCGGGCATCGGAGCGCTGGCGAGCGCACGCCTGATCGGCGTGCGCTCACGCCGTGGCGCGCAGTCACACGCCGCGCTCGAGACAGCCTGAGCGCTTCGGGTCCACGAACACCGACTTGTCGATCAGGACGGCCACTTGCCCACTGGCGGCCCGACACTCCTGCGTATCTCCTCTAGATCACGGGCGAAATCCTCGTCGACGGGTGGCAGGCTGCGCACGAACTCCTTCCACGCCTCCCCGGACAGACCGCGCGGCCGCGACGGCAGGTCCGACTCCTCGATCGGCGCGCCGCTCACGTTGTCGTCAACCACAACCAGTGTTGTTGCCGCACGACGAACAGGTGTAGCAAGACCCGGTGCGCTGCATCATCCCGCCGCACTGGCTGCAGGCCGGCCCGAGGTCGAGGCCCTGGAGCTTGGCCGGGACGACGGGCGGTGAGTCGGTGAGGGCCTTTGCCGGGGCGACGCCGGCGGCGCTTGCCCCCGCGCTCTGCCCACCGGGCCCCGCGTCCTGCGGCCCGGCTGTGTCCGAGGACTGCACCGACTGGGCGGCCTCCTGGGCGGCCTTGCGGGCGCGCACCGCCGGGGTGAGGATGCCGAGCTCCTCCTGGGCGTCGGTGCTCATGAAGCGCGAGGCGAGCCAGCGCATGATGTAGTCGGGCATCGACTTGGCGAAGGGGATCTCGGGGTTGGAGGTGATGCCCTCGGGCTCGAAGCGCATGTAGCTGAACTTCTGCACGAGCGTTTCGAGGGGCACGCCGTACTGCAGGGCGATCGAGATCGCGGTGGCGTAGCTGTTCATCATGCCCCGCAGCGTCGAGCCCTCCTTGCCGATGTCGGTGAGGAAGATCTCCCCCACGGTGCCGTCCTCGTACATCCCCGCGGTGATGTATCCCTCGTGGCCGCCGATCGAGAACTTGTGCGTGATCGACTGGCGCTCGCGCGGCATCCGCTTGCGTCGGGGCCCGGCCTCGGCGAGCGCCCTGCTCACGGCCGCCTCGACGAGCGCCTCGACATCGGGCGTCTCGGCCGAGGCGCCCTCCCCGGCGTTCTTCTCGTCCTGGGCGTCGGTGCGCAGCGCCTGCGCGGTCTTCGAGCCGTCGCGGTAGATCGCGAGCGCCTTGACGCCGAGGTGCCAGGCCTGCGTGTAGGCGTCGGCGATGTCCTCCACGGTGGACTCCTGGGGCATGTTCACGGTCTTCGAGATCGCGCCCGAGATGAAGGGCTGCACGGCGCCCATCATCTGTAGGTGCCCCATGTGCGAGATCGCGCGCGCGCCGACCGCCACGTCGAACACCGGCATGTGCTCCTCGGCGAGGCCGGGGGCGCCCACGATCGTGCCGTGCTCGGCGAGGTGCGCCTCGATCTGCTCGATCTGCTGCTCTGAGTAGCCGAGCGTCGCCAGCGCCAGTGGCACGGTGCGGTTGACGATCGTCATCTGCCCGCCGCCCACGAGCTCCTTGAACTTGACCAGCGAGAAGTCGGGCTCGACGCCCGTGGTGTCGCAGTCCATCAGGAACGAGATCGTCCCCGTCGGCGCGAGCACGGTCGCCTGCGCGTTGCGGTAGCCGTGCTCCTCGCCGAGCGCCACCGCCTCATCCCACGAGCGCCGCGCGGCCGCCAGCAGCTCGCCGTCCGCGCAAGTCTCATCGGCGATCGCGTGGGCCGCGTCGCGGTGCATCCCCATCACGCCGTTGTGAGCCTCGCGGTTCTCGGGGTAGCGCTCATAGGGTCCGATCGCCGCGGCGACCTCGGCGGAGCGGCGGTACGCGCGGCCGGTCATCAGCGCGGTGATCGCCGCGGCCGTGCCGCGACCCTCGTCGGAGTCGTACGGCATGCCGTTGCTCATCAGATACGCGCCGAGGTTGGCGTAGCCCAGGCCCAGCTGGCGGAAGGCGCGCGCGTTGGCGGCGATCTCCTCGGTGGGGTAGCTGGAGGGGCTCACCACGATCTCCTGCGCGAGCAGCATCACATCGACGGCGTGCTCGAAGGACTCGACGTCGAGCGTCCCATCCTCGCGGCGGAAGCGCATCAGGTTCAGCGAGGCGAGGTTGCACGCGGAGTCGTCGACACTCATATACTCACTGCACGGGTTCGAAGCATTGATACGACCCGAATTAGGGTTGGTGTGCCAGCGGTTGATCGTCGTGTCGTACTGCACACCCGGGTCCGCGCAGCGCCAGGCGGCCTGCGCGATCTCGCGCATCAGCTCGCGAGCGGGGATCGGCTCGCCGACGGGCTTGCCGGTGGAGCGCGCCGTGAGGCGCCACTCGCCGTCCTCGGCCACCGCGCGCATGAACTCGTCGGTGATGCGCACCGAGTTGTTGGCGTTCTGGTACTGGATCGAGTTGAAGCCCTCGCCGTCGATCGACATATCGAAGCCGGCGTCGCGGAGCGCCTGCGCCTTGTCCTCCTCCTTGGCCTTGCACCAGATGAACTCGCGGATGTCGGGGTGGTCGATGTCGAGCACCACCATCTTCGCCGCGCGCCGCGTCTTGCCGCCGCTCTTGATCGTCCCCGCCCAGGAGTCCGCGCCGCGCATGCACGACACCGGCCCGCTTGCCGTACCGCCTTTGGCGAGCGGCTCCAACG
>JBIOES010000099.1:0-7582 GCA_044446265.1 Solirubrobacterales bacterium | reverse complement strand
GCGCGGTTGATCGCCGCGCCGCCGATCAGCACGGGGAACTCCAGGCCCTTGGCATGCAGCTCCTGGATGCACGCGGGCATCTGCTTGGAGGTCGACACCAGCAGCGCGGACAGGCCGATCGCGGTCGCGTCATGCTCCTGCGCGGCGTCGACGATCGTCTGGATGGGCACCTGCTTGCCGAGGTCCACGACCGTGTAGCCGTTGTTGGTGAGGATTGTGTTCACCAGCGACTTGCCGATGTCGTGCACGTCGCCGAACACCGTCGCCAGCACCACCGTGCCCTTCGTGTAGCCCTCGATCTTGTCGAGGTATTTCTCCAGCTGGGCGACCGCCCGCTTCATCACCTCCGCCGACTGCAGCACGAACGGCAGGATCAGTTCCCCGGCGCCGAACTTGTCGCCGACCTCCTTCATCGCCGGCAGCAGCACCCCGTTGAGGGTGGGCACGGCGCCGATCTTCTGCACGCTGCGGTCGATCTGGTCCTCCACGCCGTCGCGACGGCGTCGCAGGATGTGGAAGTGCAGCGCCTCCTCGGGCTCCATCCCCTCCGTCGGGTCCGTCGCCGTCTGCGCGTCGTCCTCCTCGCCCTTGGACTCGAAGTGCTCGATGAAGCGCTCGAGCGCGTCCTCGCGCCGGTTGAACACGAGATCGTCGGCCAATTCCCGCTCCCCGTCCGGGATCTCCGAGTATGGGGTGATGTGGTTGGGGTTGACCATCGCCAGGTCCAGGCCGGCGTCCACGCAGTGGTGCAGGAACACCGAGTTGAGCACGGCCCGCGCGCCCGGCGAGACGCCGAAGGACACGTTGGAGACCCCGAGCGAGGTCTTCACCTGGGGGATCTCCTGCTTGATCGCCTTGATGCCCGCGATCGTCTCCACGGCCGATGGGCGCCACTCCTCGTCTCCGGTGGTCAGCGTGAACGTCAGGCAGTCGAAGATCAGCAGCGCGGGGTCCATGCCGTGCTCCCGGCAGCAGAGATCGCGGATACGCTTGGCGATCTCGACCTTGCGCTGCGCCGTCTTGGCCATCCCGACCTCGTCGATCGTCAGCGCGATCAACGCCGCTCCGTGCGCGAGGGCGATCGGCACGACCCGGTCGAGCTTGGCGCGGCCGGCCTCGAGGTTGACCGAGTTGACGATCGCCCGGCCGGGAATCTGCTCGAGCGCGATCTCGATCACCTCCGGCTCGGTCGAGTCGACCTGGATCGGCGCGGGCTGGGTCAGCGAGATCTTCTTGACCACCTGTCGCATCTGCTCGTCCTCGTCCTGGCGCTCGGTCAGGGCGACGCACAGGTCGAGCACGTGGGCGCCGCCGGAGACCTGGTCCTCGGCGATCTGCACGAGCCCGTCGTAGTCGTCTGCCAGCAGCAGCTCCTTGGCCTTGCGCGAGCCCTGCGAGTTCACGCGCTCGCCCACCATCGTGGGGCGGGGCTCCTGCACCAGCGGGGTGGCCGCGATCATCGAGGACAGATGAGGTGCCCGCCCATCCGGACGTGGGGCCGGTGGGGTCTGGGCGATCGGGCTGCCAGTGCCCACGCGCTCCACGATCGCTCTGATGTGATCTGGGGTGGTGCCGCAGCAGCCGCCCACCACGCCCACGCCGTAGCGCTCCACGAACTCCTGAAGCGCCTCCGCCAGCGGCTCGGGCCGCTCGGGAAAGATCGTCTCGCCATCGGGCCCCTGCAGGGGCAGCCCCGCGTTGGGGATGCACGCGACGGGCACCGAGCAATATTCACCAAGGAAGCGGATCGCGTCGCGCATGTCCTCCGGTCCCGTGGAGCAGTTCAAGCCGATCACGTCCACCTTCAGCGCTTCCAGGGTGCACAGAACCGCGGAGATGTCGGTGCCGAGCAGCATCTTGCCGCCGTTGGGCAGCAGCGAGACAGAGGTGTGGATCGGCAGCGTCCGCCCGGTGCTCTTGAATGCCTCGCGCGCGCCGAACACGGCGGCCTTGACCTCGAGGATGTCCTGGGCGGTCTCGATGATGATCAGGTCCGCTCCGCCGTCGATCAGCCCGGCGGCCTGCTCGGCGAACACCTCCACCAGCTCTCCGAAGCGGATCTGCCCAAGCGTGGGGTCATCGGAGGCCGGCAGGAAGCCGGTCGGGCCGATCGAGCCCGCCACGAAGCGATCCTCGCCCGCCGCCTTGCGCGCGATTTCAGCGGCCTTGGTGTTGACCTCGACCGTGTAGTCGGCCAGGCCCCACTCATCGAGCTTCAGGCGCGATGCCTGGAAGGTGTCGGTCTCGATGACCTCTGCGCCCGCCTCGAGCATCGAGGCGTGCACGCCCTCGATCACATCGGGCCGGTTGAGCACGAGCGCCTCATGGCACTTGCCCTGCAGCCCGCCGTAGTCCTCCTGGGTCAGGTCGAACTGCTCCAGGGTCGCGCCCATCCCGCCGTCGTAGACGACGACGCGCTGGGACACGGCGTCGAGGTATTCGCGCATGGGGTGGATGCTAGCGGCGATGCTGGGCAGTCTCCGTGCGAGCGCAGTCACATCGGTGTGCAAGAAACTTCAATATAGAAGATGTATATTCAAGGTTATAGACTAAACTTAAGTATGACTTTGAACAACCGAAGGCTGTGGCAAAGCTCCGACCGGAGTTCCGCAAGACGAGCCTTATATTATGGATTAGCAGCTAACCTTCAATAAAGGAGGGGAAGCCATGGCCAAGGTTGTCCGTCGACACTGGATCAACAGACACGTATCGGGGCTCTCTCGCAGGGACACACGCTCCTGCGCATACGAGGCATACGTGCCCGACCGCCTGGCCGGTCGCGCGATCATGCTCGCCGGCGATGTCGCGGCCGATGTTGCCGATGCCGAGGCTGCGCTCGCACGGCTCGACGCCGAAGTCTCCGCGCTGTTCGACTCCGAGGCGCTGGCGCGCCTGCTGCTGCGCGCCGAGTCCGTCGCCTCCTCGCGCATCGAGGGGCTTCGCATCGGCGCCCGCAGGCTGCTGCGTGCCGAGGCTGCGCGGGAGCTGGGGGAGGAGCCCTCCGACGTCACGGCCATCGAGGTGCTCGGCAACATCGACGCAATGCACTACGCCGTGCGCAACGTCGGCGTGGGGAAGGACATCGCTCTGCAGCAGCTGCTCGACATCCACCGGCTGCTACTGACTGAGCCGCGCGTGAAACAGTACGCGGGACACCTGCGTGATGAGCAGAACTGGATCGGCGGCAGCGCCTTCAACCCCTGCTCAGCCGCCTTTGTGCCGCCACCGCCCGAGCTGGTCTGTGACCTGCTTGACGATCTCTGTGCATTCTGCAACGAAGCGGCGCTTCCCGCAGTCGCTCAGGCTGCCCTAGCTCACGCTCAGTTCGAGACGATCCATCCCTTCGCCGACGGCAACGGTCGCACCGGCCGAGCGCTCATTCATCTGGTCCTGCGTCGCCGCGGCCTCGCCACACGCGTGCTTCCGCCCGTGTCCCTCATCCTCGCCACCCACGCCGACCGCTATCTCGCCGGCCTCATGGCCACTCGCTACCGAGGTCCCGCCAACTCGCGCGCCGCCCATGAGGGCATCAACCTGTGGATCGCGCACTTCGCCGCCGCCTGCACTCGCGCCGCAGCCGACGCGGGCGCCTTCGAGCAGTGTGCGCGGGATCTGGAGGTGAGGTGGCGCCGGTTGCTCGCGCCCGTTCGTGCCAACTCCGCCACCGACCTGCTCCTGCGCGTCCTCCCCGGCGCGCCCGTTCTCACCGTCTCCGCCGCCGCCAGGCTCACGAACCGCAGCTTCACGGCTACCAACGATGCCGTCTCTCGGCTGCTCGAGGCCGGTGTGCTCGTCCAGATCCGCGCCGGGCGGCGCAACCGCGCGTTCGAGGCTCCAGAGGTCATCGACTCCTTCACTGCTCTGGAGCGTCAGTTTGCAAGCCCTGCCGGCGACACCCGTGTCGCACCTCCGGCGCGGGCGGTGCCGCGTGCGGCGCGATCGGCGACGTAACTTCGACCGACACCCCTGTAGTACCTCTGGGACGACACCTCTGTCACCCTAAAGGTGAAAGAAATTAACACGCACCTCTTCACCTTTATCGCAAGCGCGTTAGACGCCTGTACGAGACGCGGTAGTCCAATCGTCCGTTAACCGTTTACTTCCCGCTCTGAGCGTCATTCTGCTCGCCCACAGGCACCGAACGGCTCCCAGGGACGGGATACCCGATTTTGGTGTGAAGGAAGCAGGGCAGGGTGTGGGGACCTCGCCGCCGCTTCACTTGGTTGAACCGCCAGGGCCAACAGGTCAGTCAGGAGAAGTCACCGTGTCAAATCGAGCAGTTCTCACAACTCGTTCCGCAGTTGCAGTGGAGGATCTGAATTCACAGGTCAATAACGTCCCAGCCCCGATTCAGCCGACCGCCGAGCACACGGTCGTGGCGGTCGTGGGGCTCGGCTACGTCGGGCTGCCCACCGCGATCGCGCTGCGCGACGCCGGGCACAGGATCGTCGGCATCGACGTCTCCCACGCACGGCTGGCCGCGATTCGCACCGGCGGGGTGGAGCTGCTGGAGGAGGAGCTGCAGGCCCTCGACCAGCACCTCGCCGGCGATGGATTCGTGCTCACCGACCAGCTGCAGGCGCTCGACGCCGCCGACGTGGTGCTCGTCTGCGTGCCCACCCCCGTGGACAAGGAACTGCAGCCCGACCTGCGCATCCTGCGCGAGGCATGCGCTGCGGTCGTGCACCACGCGCGGCCCGGGCAGACGCTCGTGTTGACCTCGACCACGTACGTCGGCACGACGCGCGAGCTGCTCGTGCAACCGCTCACACGGCGCGGGCTGAACGTCGGCGAGGACGTGTTCGTGGCGTTTGCCCCCGAGCGCATCGACCCCGGCGTCGAGGGGCACGAGCAGCTCGGCACGCCCCGCGTACTGGGCGGCGTCACCGAGACCTGCTTCCAGCGCGCCGAGGCGGTGCTGCGCCACACCTGCGAGCGCCTGCACCGCGTCTCCTCGCCCGAGGCCGCGGAGATGGTGAAGCTCTATGAGAACACCTTCCGCGCGGTCAACATCGCACTCGCCTTCGAGATGGCCGAGGCGTGCCGCGCCTATGAGCTCGATCCGGTGGAGGTCACCGACGGCGCCGCCACGAAGCCCTATGGCTTTCTCGCGCACTACCCCTCCGCGGGGGTGGGGGGGCACTGCATCGGTGTGGACCCCTACTACCTGCTCGGCCCGCTGCGCGAGCTGGGGCGTCCGGCGCTCGTGGCGGAGGAGGCGCTGCGCAAGGTATCCGGGCGCCCGCGGCACATCGCCTGGCGCGCGCACGAACTGCTCGTCCGCTCGGGCCGCCCGCTGAGGGACGCGCGCGTCCTTGTCGTCGGCGCCTCCTACAAGCCCGGCGTCGCCGACACGCGCGAGGCGCCTGCGGTGGAGATCATCACGCGGCTGCGCGCGGAGGGGGCGCAGGTCGACTACCACGACCCGCTCGTGCCCACGCTGCGCGTGGACGACGAGACTCTGCACAGCGTGCGCGTGGAGTTGCGCGGCGAGGGCCCCAACCTCGGGCGGGGGGAGAGCGTCAACGTCGGGAACTACGACCTCGCGATCCTCGCCACGCTGCACCCCGACCACGACTATGGCTGGCTCGGGCGCTGCCCCGCGGTGCTCGACTGCACCTACCGCACGCCGGTGGGAAAGAAGCGGTTGCTGCCGTGAACCGCGCGCTGAAGGCAGTGGCGGCCGTCTACATGCTGGGCCTGGTCGCGGCCGTCCTCTCCTACAAGGCGGCCTTCGCCGGGGTGATGTTCTCCAACGTCTACTTCGGCGTCTACTCGATCTGCGTGGCCTCCTACATCCTCTCGCGCTTCCTGTTCAGCCTCTTCTACCGCTCGCGCCCCGACGCGGGGGTGCAGCCGCGGATCGCGATCGTGATGCCCGCCTTCAACGAGCAGGAGGCGATCGCCGGCTCGCTGCGCTCGCTGCTGGCGCTCGACTACCCCGAGGACAAGCTGGAGCTGGTGGTCGTCAACGACGGCTCCACCGACGCCACACTCGGGGAGATGCAGCGCGTGGCGGGCGAGTCCGGTGGGCGCGTGCGCGTGATCGACTTCCCGCAGAATCGCGGCAAGCGCGCGGCGATGGCCGCCGGCATCCGCGCCACTTCGGCGGAGGTGGTGGCGTTCGTGGACTCCGACTCGGTCGTGCAGCCCGATGCGCTGCACTGGCTCGTGCAGCCCTTCGCCGACGCGCGCGTGGGGGCCGTGTGCGGGCACGCCAACGTGCTCAACACGACCGACTCGTGGCTCACGCGCATGCAGGCCGTGCGCTACTTCGTCGCCTTCCGCGTCGTCAAGGCCGCGGAATCGGTGTTCGGCGCCGTCACCTGCTGCTCGGGCTGCTTCTCCGCCTACCGCCGCGCCGCGATCTTGCCGCGTCTGGAGTGGTGGGAGCAGCAGACGTTCCTCGGCGTCGAGTCCACCTTCGGCGACGACCGCTCGCTCACCAACTGTGTGCTGCGCGAGTGGCGCGTGCTGTATGAGAAGCGCGCCGTCTCGCACACGATCGTGCCCGTCACCTTCCGCGCGTTCATCATCCAGCAGACGCGCTGGAAGCGCTCCTGGACGCGCGAGTCGCTGCTCGTCGCGAAGTTCATCTGGCGCAAGCACCCCATCGCGGCGTTCTTCACCTATATGAGCATCGCGCTCCCGCTGGTCGCTCCCGTCGCGGCGCTGCACGCGATCGTGTGGGCTCCGATCGTGCACCACTCGGGGCTGCCGCTGATCTACCTCGCCGGCATCTACGCGCTGGCGCTCGTCTACTCGCTCTACTACCTGCTCTTCCAGGAGCACTACGACCTGCTGTGGCTGTACGGCATCCTCTTCGCGTTCCTGTACCTCGCAGTGATGCTGTGGCAGACCTACTACGCGATCGCCACCTGCCGTACCTCCGCCTGGGGCACGCGGCCGGCCACCGCGGGGATGGTTGGAGGAGGAGAGGGATGAGAGCCGCGTGGTGGCGGGCCGCGGAGCCTGCCGAATACGGAGGTGCCGCTGGGCCCGCACGCGCGCTGGTGAGGCGCCTGCTCGTACGGCTCGTGCTGGTGGCCTCGATCGCTCCCGTGATCCTGCTCGGGCCCACGCTCGCTCGCGCGCCGGCGAAGCTGCTGCACGAGCTGGCGCTGCGTCAGGCCGTCGCCTGCACAGCGGGAGCCCCGCACGCGTCGGCTGTGGCGGTGGCCTGCGCCGCCAGACACACGCATCGCTCATCCAGGTCCCACGGGCATCTCCCGGGGCGCGTGCGCGGTCTGCGCGTGCTGCACAGCACGCCCGCGGCGGTACGCATCGTCTGGCGCCGCGCGCGCGGCGGGCGCTTCCCGATCGAGGGCTACCGCGTGTGGCGCGACGGCACCGTCGTCGGGCAGACGCCCGGACGCAGCTACGCGCTGCGTTTGGGGGCAGCCCGGGTGCATGTCGTGGCGGTTGCCGCCGTCGACGCGCGCGGGCACCTCGGACCGCGCTCCTCGCTGGCAATCGGCGTGCACCTGCCAGCGGGTGAAGCCGGCGGTGGCTCCGGCACGCACGGCTCCTCGAGCCACCCCTCGCGCTCCGCTGCGCACGGGGCCGCGCCCACCGCGCCGCG
>JBIOES010000098.1:0-7754 GCA_044446265.1 Solirubrobacterales bacterium | reverse complement strand
GTACTCGAGGTTGACCTGGTGCACGATCCCCGTATCGGGGGGGACCACCTTGAAGTTGTCGAATGCCTCCTGCCCCCAGCGCAGGAACGCGTAGCGCTCCTGGTTGCGCTCGAACTCGCGCTCGGCGTTCACGCGGAACGCGTCGCGCGTGCCGAACGCGTCGACCTGCACCGAGTGGTCGATCACGAGCTCGGCGGGCACCAGCGGGTTGATCCGGTCGGGGTCCCCGCCCATCGCGGCGATCGCGTCGCGCATCGCCGCCAGATCGACCACCGCGGGTACGCCGGTGAAGTCCTGCATCAGCACGCGCGCGGGGGAGAACGCGATCTCCTTGCTGGGCTCCGCCTGCGCGTCCCAGCCGGCGAGCGCCTCCACGTCCTTGGCGCCGACCGCCCCGTTGCCCTCGGTGCGCAGCAGGTTCTCCAGCAGCACCTTCAGCGAGAACGGCAGCCGCGCCACGTCGAAGCGCTCCCGCAGGGCATCGAGGCGGAAGATCTCATACTCGCGAGCGCCCACGCGGAGCGTGCTCTTTGCGCCAAAGCTGTTGTGCGACATCGAGTCGCAGTTTACGCCGCGCGGGTCACGCGGCCCTTGCCGTTGCGCTTGCCGTGCAGCAGCGCCGCGTCGCAGGCGTCGAGCAGCTCGTCGGTGCTCATCGGCGCGCGCCACTGCGCCACGCCGATCGAGGCCCTGACGCCGGGAACGGCATCGAAGGAGGGCACCCCCAGCATCCGCTCGCGCGCGCGCTCGCCGGCGATCGTCGCCCGCTCCATGTCGGCGTCCGCGAGGATCACCACGAACTCGTCGCCGCCGTAGCGCGCGACCCGATCGAAGGCCCGGAACTCGCCCATCAGCGCGTGGGCGACCCCACGCAGCAGCGCATCGCCGGCCGAGTGGCCGTGGCGGTCGTTGACCTGCTTGAAGTCATCGAGGTCGATCAGCAGGCACGACAGCCGCCCGCCCGCCCGCGTCGCGCGAGCGATCTCTTCGTCCAGGCGCCGGCGCATCGCGCGGTGGTTCATGCAGCTGGTCACCGGATCGGTGCCGGCCTCCGCGCGCGCGCGCAACAGCGCCAGCGCCGTGGCCGCCTGATCCACGAGCGTCGCCGCGCGCTGGATCGAATGGGCCTCGAAGGGCTCGGGGCTCTGCCGCGTGAGGATGCTCACCGCCTCGACCTCGCCGCGCACGGCGAGCGGCAGCAGCAGCGCGCCCCCCACGCCGCCGGAGACCGCCAGGCGGGGGACGCTGGCGGCCAGCTCGCGCGGGCCGCTCACGACGACGCTCTGGCCGGTGCTCGCCACCCAGCTCACGCCGGGCGGACGCTCCCCGTGGGGAGTGAGGTAGCTCAAGCGCCCTTCGCCGCCGAACATGTAGACCTCGACCCGGTCCTCGCCCTCGCACAGGCGGTGCACCTGGACCTCATCGCAGGCCAGCTCGGCGAACAGCTCCGCGGCCAGCCCGCGGAAGATCTCCTGGGGCTCGCCGGCGCTGTCAGCCAGCCGCGTCAGGCGCCGTACGCCCGCCAACAGCGAGTCGGTGTCAGCGGCCTGCGTGCCCTCGACCGCTCGCTCGTAGGTATCCATACCTGCGCCTGCCATACCCACAATCTAGGCGATGGGGCGGTGCGAGTCCACCACTCGGAGGCAGTATCTTCACGTGTGACGCCGCTACCTCCGGCTTCTACGTGGGTCACCCCCGGAAGGTGACCGTCACGTGCGTGACCGACGAGGGGCTCTTGCTGGAGGGGATGAACCCGACGCGCACCTTGACCTTGAGGTTGTGGTTGCTGCGCGCCAGCGCCTGCACGCCGCCGTTCGTGAGCGGGACCTCGAGCGTGATCTTCTGGGCCTTCGACGTGTGGCGGTAGGTCGTCTTCAGGTTGCTGCCGCTGCCGCTCACGCGCCCGGCAGAGGGCGCCTGCACGGTCAGGATCGCCATGTGGTTGGAGGTCTTGTGCGCAGTCACCTTGACCGAGCACCCCGAGACGACGATCGGCGTGTTCTGCTTGATCACAGCGCCGCTCTGGGCGGTGATCGTGGTGGGCATCGTGAGCGACTTGGCGCAGAGGTCGCCGTTCGCCGCGAGCGCCGAGTTGGGTCCCGTGGGCAGGTTGACTTCGAAGGACGACACCGGCACGTCGGGCACCGCGGCGAAGGTGGAGGTCGTGATCCCGTTGGTGATGTTGGTGTTGCCAACGAGGATCGTCTCCACGCCGTCGCTGCCGTTGAGCACCAGATCGAGATCCGGGAACGCCGCGCCGCCGTGGGAGACGAAGAACGCGGGGCCCGTCAGCGGGACGGGCAGCACCGGCGTCTTGACCGTCGCCCCGCCCACGCGCGAGTTGGATGGGCACGCGAACGGGTTGGCGTTGAAGACCGCTTCGCGGCACGCGTGCTGCAGCGTGCTCAGGCGCGAGGGCAGCTGCTTGGGCAGCTGTACCGTCGTTGCGCGGATGTTGGACTGCACGCCCGCGGGGTAGCCGATCTTCACGCCCAGGCTGGCGCCGCTCTTCTTCGAGGTCTTGGCGTTGGAGGACGCGGTGAGCTTCGGCTTGAACGCCAGCGCGCCGCAGTTGGTCGCCTGGAACGGGCTGGAGAGGCTCTGCGTGGCTCCGAACGTCGAGCCCAGCGCGCTTTCGGTCGCCAGAACTCCGCAGTTGGTGGGGTTGATCAGGAAGCCCTGGCGGTTGATCGCGACGACGAGCTTCTTCAGGCGCAGCGGCACGCCCTTGACGATCGTCGGCAGCTGGCTCGAGACGGTCACGCGCGCGGTGTAGGGGTTCACGGTGAGACCGGCGCGCACCACCACCAGTCCGAAGTTGAACGGTCCGGTCGCCGCCGAGACCTCGACCGTCATCCCGTACGGCGCGCCGCCCACGGGACCCGTGAGGAAGACCGGCCCGGAGAACTGCACCGGCGTGGGACCGGAGCCGACCTGCGTCACGGCCGTGCCGATCTGGCTCGCGAACGGGCATTCACCGCGCGCGGCCTGCGGTTCGGGACACAGCGGCACCGAGGGGATCAACCCCACGAGCCCCGCGGGGAGCGTGGTGGCGAGGAGCGAGAGATACTGCTGCCCATCGCCCCGTTCGAGATTGAGCGTGAACGAGGTCTGCGCGCCGGCCGTGGTGGGGTTGCTCTGCGTGCTCTGTCCGAGCGAGAAGGGCAGCGGCGAGGCGCAGCCGCCACCGCTGCCGTTGGCATCGACGGTGAAGGCGCTGATCGGCGACACCGCGGGCGTGCCCGTGTACGGCGCGAGGCTCGTGCTAGTCGTCGCGACCCCGCAGGCGAGCGGGTTGGCCAGCGGCGCGAGCGGCCCGCCGGTGAACTTCAGGATCAGATCGCTGAAGGGCTGTTCGGGGTTTTCGGCGAACGTCGCCGTGAGGCGGCCCGTGGTTTCGTTGGGCACCACCTGTCCCTGCAGGCGCACGGAGATCCCGTAGCGCGTGGACTCCACGTCGAGGTACACGGTGAAGGGGGGGCCGGTGATGGAGCCGCCGCCTTCGGGGCCGCCCAGGTACATGGCTCCCGTGAGGGATCCGGGGGGCAGGCCGGGCACGTTCAGGGTCGCTTCGGCGACCTTCGAGCCGGCGGGGCAGGTGACGGGTTCCTTCGTGTGGATGCCGATCTGCCTGGGCGTGCACGCTTCCAGGCCATGCGCCGCGGAGGGGTTGAGCGTCATCCCTTCGGGCAGCAGGACGCTGGCGGTCTTCAGCTGCGCGGAGTCGAGTCCCGCGGGGTTGGGGTCGTGGGGGAGCACCAGTTCGGTGCTCGCGCCGTCAGGCAGATCGGACTGCGTCGTTTCGGGCGTGAGCGAGAACGTCGGCGCGAACGGGACCAGCGCGAAGGGCGGCAGGCCGTTGCAGCCTTCGGTGCCAACGGGCACGATGTAGGAGCTCGTCGCCTTCGCGCCTTCATAGGATTCGCCGCTCCAGCCGGTGGTCGTCGCGGGGCCGGCGCCTAGACAGCTGCTGGGGTTGCTCAGGAAAGCGCCATTTTCGAGCGGGCCGTTGTTGCCAAAGAAGGTGAGCCGCGATTCGAGCAGGCCGGGGGTGATGTTTTCGATTTCAAAGAGGTCGTGATAGTTGCTGGCCCATTCGACGTGACCGTTGATGAAGGTGTGGACGACGAGGAGATGGCCTGGAGGCAGCGGTGGAGCCGAGACACCCACCACCAGTGCGACACCGAAGTACGAGGACATGCCGGTGGGCTGTTCGAGGTTGTAGACCTTGCCTGCCAGCGGCACATCGGCGAACACACCGGGAGCGACTTCGAGCACTGTGGTGACTTCGTTCTTGCCGATCACCGTGTTTTCCTTACCGCTTTCGGCACATTCGGGTGCAAGGAAGATGTGCTTGACCGGTTCCACTTCCGTCGAGGTGAAGTTCTTGAGCGAGCACTTTGCGACGGCCTCGGGGTTGGTGCTCACGCCGGGAGCGACGTCAATACGGAGGTTCTCGAGGTTCCCATTGGGGACGGTCACGCCCGCCAGGGGGCCAGATTCTTCCTTGTGGCGGCTCAGCTTGAAGTCGGTCACACCGAAGGGAGGGTGTCCCGAGGCCTGCCCGTAGGTTTCGGCTTCGGCCTTCGCCTTGTCTTCCGCGGGCGTGGCGCCCTTGTTGCAGGTTTCGACCTTGCAATTCGCCGCGTAGAAGCTTTCCACGCCGAATTCCGGCGCGGCCTGGGCGGCAGACACGGAGACAGCCATCGTCGCACCGACCAGCAGCGCGAAGAGCGAGACGCGAGCGGGGGACCTCATTCCAAACCTCCCTATTGGACAGAAGGTCTATACCCGCTTTTCGAAAGCGCTAACCGACGCAACCGTTCGCTCACCACTGCAACAGCATCAGCCCAACGGTGATCCCAGGGCCGATCGTGACCATCAACCCCAGTTCGCCGGGCTCCGGCAAGCGCTCGTCGATCGTACGCTTGAGCACGTACAGGATCGAGGGCGTGCCGACGTTGCCGTGGTTGGCCAGCACGTCGTAGGAAATCCCTACCTGCTCGTCGCACAGCTCCAGCGCGCCCTGCACGCTCTCGATGATGCGCCGCCCGCCGGGGTGCACGAGCCAATGATCGATCGCCGTGCGCGTAAGGCCGTGAGTCTCGAGGAAGTCCTCCACCAGCTCCTGCAACCCCGCGCCGGCCTGTTCGGGGAGGTCGCGGTCGAGGTGCAGGTAGCTGTCCTCGGCGGCCAACTCGAGCTTGACCGCGCCGAGCGTGCGGCCGATCTGGTGAACCTTGGAGGCGACGATCTGCGGACCCTCCGCCTCGGGGGAGCCGTCGAGCAGCGCCGCGGCGCAGCCGTCGCCGAAGATCGAGGAGCCCACGACCTTGGCGCGGGTGTCGTCCTTGCAGGCGCGCATCAGGATGCCCGCCATGCTCTCGGCGGCGACCACCAGGCCCCTGCGCCCGGGGTGATCGCGCATCGACTGGGCCACGAGGCGCATCAGGGGGACGGCGCTCGCGCAGCCCACGCCGAGCACGTGGTACTTGTCGGTGGCGGGGTCCATCTCGTAGTGATCCACCAGCCGGTGCGCCAGCGTGGGGCCGCCGAGCGAGTAGAGCGTGGCGGTCACCACCGTGCCGATCTCCATGGGATCGACTTCGAGGCGGTCGACGGCCTGCACGGCGTAGCCGAACAGCTCCTCCTCGATCTGCGCCGTGCGGCCCTGCAGCGTCGTGGCGAGCGAGTCGCCGCTGAGGTTGAGGTGGCGGCGCTGCACGCCGCAGCGACCGAAGATGCGCTCGGCGAACTCGTCGCCCTTCATCTCCAGCATCGTGAGGACCTCGTCTTGGGAGAAGGACATCTCCGCGTCGGCCAGCTCCAGGCCGCTGATGCGTGGACCCGCGGGCCGCGCCTCGCGCGCCCGTGTAACCGTCGCCGTAGGATGGGCAAGGCGTTGCGCCAAGGGCGAGACGATACCGGAGTAACCCGCAGACTCGCCGAACAGAGCTGGTCAGCCGCTGACGGCGGGCGAGGTTCCGAGCACCGCGCCCGATCCGTCGAGCGCCTGCACCGCGACGTAGGGGGCCGTGGTGGCGGCGGAGATGGTGGTCTCGAAACCGCCCTTGGGCGCGCTGGCGACCGGGACAAGTGTGGTCGGAGATGAACCGGCGAGCACCCGCCACGCGGCGATTGCGGTGGCGCCGTTCCAGCTCGCCTCCACCGTCACGCTGCCTGAGCCGGGCTGCGCAGCCACGGAGGGCGCGTCGGTCGGCTGCCCGCTCCAGGGGGCCAGATAGGAGCGGAAGTCCTGCACGCCCAGCCCAAGCGTCGCGTCGAGCAGGACGTGCCCGGAGGAGTCGTACTCGGTGAGGTTGGGCAGTCCGCCGTAGCCCATCAGCCAATCGCCGCCGGACAGGCTGAGGATGTTGCCCTGGCTTTCGGCGAGCAGCGTGTGCGCGGGGTTGACGAACGCCTTCACGAGCGTGACGGTGTGCGCCGCGGGGTTGGGGCGCAGCAGGAGCCCGCGCGACTGCTTCTCCTTGGGCGGATCGGAGCCGTTGTCGAACACCGAGATGAGCCCCCCGGGCTGGAACTCGGCGTCGTGCTGCCAGTAGAAGCGCACGCCGCTCCCCAGCCGGAAGGAGCTGTGGGCGCCGCCGAGCTGCCAGCGAAAGCCGCCGGAGTGCAGGTCCACGTCGTAGAGCGCCCACGAGTTGCGCGCGGAGAGCAGCACGTCGCCGGAGGAACCCGGATCGATCGAGTTGACGTGGATGTAATCCCACGGGTAGGCGGAGCGCTGGGGCGGGTTGTAGGAGTCCGCGAGGGAGATGTGGCCGAGCGCGTGCCACTCCCACATCACGAGGCCGGTCTTGATGTCGATCTGCTGCACGATCGAGTCGGTGAGGATGCCCGCCGCGGAGCCGTGCGCGGCGGCGAGGTTCATGTGGATCGGATCGAAGGCGTCGATCCAGGCGGTGCCCTGCGGAGAGAGACGGATCTCGTGCAGGTCGGCGTGGTAGCCGTTGCCGGCGCGGATGCTCGCGAGGGGGTGGTAGGAGGAGTCGTAGATCACGTCTTCGCCCTGCCCGAAGCCAACCTGCAGCACGCGGCCCTGCCACCACACGAGCACGGTTCGCCCGAGGTAGGAGGCCACCTGGAAGTTCGTCGCGACCTCGTGCGCGGGGAGCGGGTGAAACCACACGAGGTTGCCGGACTGGTCGAAGATCGCCGGCCCCGGCGCGCCCGCGCCTTGATAGGGGGCGAGGAACAGGTCGCCGGGCGCCGCGCCGGGCTGAGCCGGAACGGTGACGCGCAGCCCCGAGGGCGCCAGTGCAGGGGCCGAGCGGAAGTGCAGCACCGCGCTCGGATCGCCGTGGTTGTTGGGGAATTCGCTGCTGCTCACCGCCGCCTGGT
Organism: Solirubrobacterales bacterium; assembly: GCA_044446265.1. GTDB lineage: Bacteria > Actinomycetota > Thermoleophilia > Solirubrobacterales > Solirubrobacteraceae > Palsa-744. The sequence continues at coordinate 392 of JBIOES010000098.1, read as the reverse complement.
GGGCGATCGTGAACGTGGTTGCGGCCGCAAGCGCCGGCCCCCCCGCCTGCTGTACGCGCGCGCGGACCGTGACGCGCTCCCCCGCGAGGAAGGGGTGGGTGGGCAGGAAGCTCTCACCCGTGCCGGTGGAGTACGCGGCCAGACGTCCCGAATGGGCGCCCGAGCGCGAGCCGCGCGCGCTCACCGAGAGCACGCGCAGACCCGAATCGCCGAGGAAGGAGACCTGCGTGGCGGGCGAGGCGTCGGGTGTGCCCGGCAGCGGCGAGACCGTCACGGGGTTCGCCGCGGCGGCGGCGATCGAGGCTTTGTCGTCGAGCGCGAGCGGCGCGAGGGCCCCCGAGCCCCCGCACGCGGACAGCACGATGCCCACCGCCACGAGCACCAGCACGCCC
>JBIOES010000097.1:0-7765 GCA_044446265.1 Solirubrobacterales bacterium | reverse complement strand
CGTCCCTCTCCCAAGGAACCCTGCCTACGAATCACAGCCGGCCGCAGGGGCCAGACCCAAACCCGATCCTATGTTTGCCCGGCCCCAGCGGGGACCGATGCGAGAACATAATAAGCAGACTGAGCAGCAGTTGTCAAGCCCAAAGGTGTACGAGGGCGCGGGATATGGTCAAACGGAGAGGCTCAGAGGTAGACGACCTCGACGCCCAACCGTGCGTACACCGTCTCCGCGCGACGGTCACAACTGAGCAGGCGATAGCCGTGGTGCGCGGCGGTGACGCCAACCAGCGCGTCGTAAACGGCGCCGCCGGCGATCGAGAGGCCGGCCAGGCGTCCGATCAGGTCTCGCCTGGCGGCGTCGGGCAGCGACAGTCGTTTGCCCGAGTAGTCCCTGCGGAGATGCTCCGCCACCAGAGCTGGCTCGGCCCGCTGGGGTTCAGGCAAGCGGGTCAGGACCGAATAGGTCTCGAGCTCCGCGTGCGCGACCAGATCCCTGGCGTCGCCAAGCGCATCGATCGCCGCCTCGTGGAACTCGTTCCACGAGGCGAAGGCTGCGATCGCGACGCTACTGTCGGGGGTGACCCGACCGCCCCTGCTCACCGGCGAATCTGTTCCAGCGTTTCGCGCACCATCTCGGCTGTCAGCGTCGGCATCTCACGGTCGGCGACCGCGACGAGCCGCCCGTGGCGTTCCTCCAAGTGGATCGGCGTGGTGGGGTGCTCGATCTCCAATCGTCCGTCGACGGCGCTCAGCTCGAGCTTCTGGCCAGGGCGAAAATGCAGCTCTTCGCGCAGGCGCTTTGGGATGACGATCCGCCCGGCACTATCGATGGTTGCGACCATGGCAGAAATATACCACTGCGGGTGGCTGCACGAGTAGCGCCTCACGCGAGCATCTGCTCGTACAGCCGCAGGTGCGCCCGCGCGATCTGCTGCCATGAGTAGCGCCCGGCAGCGGCCGCCTTGGCTCGGGTGGCCATCTCCGCCAGCTCTGCCGGGTCGGCGAGCAGATCGACCAGCGCGTGGTGCAGCGCGGCCGGGTCACTCGCCGGCACGGTGCGCGCCGCGCTCGTTGCCGCGACCTCCGGGAAGCCGCCCACGTCGGTCAGCAGCAGCGGCTTGCCGAACGCGAGCGCCGTGAAGAGCACGCCCGACTGGTCGATCTCGCGGTAGGGGAGCACCACGAGATCGGCGCGCTGGAAGTACGCCGGCAGCTCGTCGTCGCCGATGAAGCGGGGATCGAAGCGCACGTTCGGGGGGGCCTTCGCCTGGAGCTCGGAGATGTCCATGCGCGGCATCCCCGCGATCCACAGCTCGGCGTGCTCGATCCCCTGCCACGCCTCGATCAGAACGTCGAGGCCCTTGTAGGGGCGCATCAGGCCGAAGCAGAGCACCACCGGCGCGTCCGTCTTGTGCGGCGGGGGCATCGGGGGCGCCTGCGCCAGGTGGGCGAACGCGCCGTGCGGGATCGCGTGCACGCGCGCCGGGTCGATTCCCAGCTCGTGTGTCAAGCGGGTGCGGCCGTGCTCGGAGTGCACCACCACCGCATCGAAGCGCTCATACAGCCGCTGCTGCGCCGCCAGCTGCCCCGCGCGCGGCTCGCGCGGGAGCACATCGTGGGCGGTCAGGACGAGCTTCGGGCGACCGGTGGTGCGGCCGTGACGCGGCAAGAGGCGCCCGTCGATCTGCTGCACCGTCAGCCACTGAAAGTGCGCGATATCCGCCTCGCGTGCCAGCCGCCGGTAGCGCAGCATCTCCGGAACGTGCTCCGCGAGCTTCAGCGCCACCCCGCGGCCCGAGCGCGGCCCTCCTCCTGGAGGGCCCTTCTTCTCTTTCTTGACTCCCCTGTGTGCCAGGCCGTAGAACAGCTCCCTGCGCTCGTACCCCTCCGCCGGGGCCACCGGCCCGTAGTCGAAGTGGCTCGTGATCAGCTTCACCTCCGCGCCCTCGCGCGCCAGGGCCGCGCACAGCGCGTGGTCGTACGGGGGGGTGTAAGCGGACGGGTCCACGACGTGCACGCGCATGGACCGAGACAATAGGCGCGTGGCGGACATCGAGCTCAGCTTCTGCGTCGTCAACACCTCGCAGCGCGAGCTCCTGCTGCGCGGGCTGGATGCGATTGCGGGCGAGCGCGCTTCGGTGCCGTTCGCGACCGAGGTGCTCGTGCTCGACAACGGCTCGCGCGACGGCTCGGCCGGCGCGGCGCGGGAGCACCGCGCGGTCGACGAGGTGATCGCGCTGGGCGAACGGCGCGGGAAGGGGTGCAACGACTCCGCGCTCCTGCGCCGCGCGCGGGGGCGCTACGCGCTGCTGCTCAATGAGGACTCCGAGCTGCGGCCCGGCGCGACGCTTGCGCTGCATCGCGCGCTGGAGGAGCACCCCGAGGCCGCCCTTGCGGGTGCCAAACTGCTGCGGCCCGATGGCGCCGAGCAGGCTTCGGCGTGGCGCTTTCCCACGCCCCTCACCGCCCTTGCGGGCGCGCTGTTCCTGCACCGTCTGTTCACCGTGCAGAGCCGGGGGGGGCGCACGCGCGGGGTCGACTGGTGCCAGTCCGCCGCCCTGCTCGTCCGGCGCGAGGCCGCCGCGCGGGTCGGCTACCTCGACCCCAACTTCTTCGTCTACTCCGACGAGGTCGACTTCGCCCGGCGCCTTCGCGATGTCGGGTGGCGCAGCGTGTGGGTTCCCTCCGCGGTCGCCGTGCACCATGAGCAGCTCTCAACGGACGCCGTGCCCGAGCGGCGCATCGTCGAAATGGCGCGCGGGCGCGACCTCTATGTGCGCAAGCACCACTCGCGCCTCGCGGCGCTCGCGGTCCGGGGGTTGACCGCCTGGAGCTACGCCCTGCGCGCGCTCGCCGCGCCGGCGCTGCCCGGCCACTCGCCGCGGCGCTACTGGTTTCATGTCAGCGCGACGCTCCGGCCCGCGCGGGGGGAGGGACTGCGCGAGGCCGCCGAGGAGTACAACCGGACGGGGACCGGCGACGGCGAGGACGATCGGCCGGGCGCTCCCGCCAACGTGGCTGCCGAAGGCCCCGCCGGCGACCCGTCACAGATCCCGTAGCGGGTCCTCCGCGTAGGCCTCCACGTCGCCTCCGCCCGCGCGGAACGCCGCGATGCGGCGGCGCCCGTCGGACAGCAGGAGGCCCGCCTGGGCGCGCTCGGTGGGGGGGAAGAAGCGGGTGAGTAGGAGCAGCGCGGGGATCAGCAGCAGCCACAGCGCACGCAGCACCAGCCCGGCGAGGCCGGCCGTGGGGAGCAGCAGCTCACCCGTTATCGCCACGCCCGCGAGGATCGCCGTCAGCTGCGCGAGCCGGCGCCACTGGAAGCCCACCGTGAACACGTTGCGGGTGAGCAGGTGCATGATCGCCAGCATCGCCACGTAGGCCCCGCACAGCGCGAGGCCCGCTCCCGCGATGCCCAGTCCCAGGCCCGAGGCGGGTACGAGGAGGAGCAGCAGCGCCACATTCACCGCGAGGCCCGCCAGCGCCGGGGGGAGGTTGCGCTGGGTCACCTGCGCGCGGCCCGTGATCACGATCAGCACCTGATAGAGCCCATACAGCGTCCATCCCAGCGCGAGCCACGGCAGGGCGGTGTGCGCGCCGAAGTATTCCGGCGCCGCCAGCAGGCGCACCATCCAGCGGCCGAGCAGCGCCACGCCGCACACCACGGCCCCCGTGCCGAGCACGAAGTAGGTGGTCACGAGGGAGTACAAGCGCGCCGCCTCGCGGTCGCTCTGCACCGAGTAGGCGAGGGGAGGCCACGCGTACTGGAAGCCCCTCACGAACACGAACACCACCGTCGCGAGCTGCAGCGCGATCGAGTATTCCCCCGCCGCCGCGTGTGAATACGCGCGGAAGACGTACAGGCGATCCACCACCTGCAGCGCGTACACGCTCGCGTCGGCAGGCACCGTGGGCAAACCGAAGCGCAGCATCGCGCGCAGATCGGTGGGGCGCACGCGCAGCGAGAAGCGCCTTCGCAGCGCCCACCACAGGCCGAGCACCACCAGCGCCGAGGCGCCGAAGTTACCGAGCAAGAGGCCCCGCGCGCCCTCGCCCGCGAAGATCACCAGCGTCACCGTGAAGATCACGGTCAGCGCCACGTTCGCGCCCGAGGCGAACATGTACGCGCGCGCGCGCTCATCCACGCGCAGCTGCGCGTAGGCCATCTCCAGGTTCGTGAACGCCCACAGCCCCAGCACCGCGCAATCGAGCAGTTCGGTGTCGCGGAAGCCCAGCAGCAGCTGCGAGAGCGGGCCCGCGAAGGCGAGCGCCAGGAGGGCTGCGAGGGTTGTCGTCCATGCGACGGTCGCCGTCGCGGTGCGCGCGATCCGCGCGCGGCGCGCCGCATCGGAGTCGGTGAAGTAGAAGCGGATGAACGCCTCCCCCACGCCCATCCGCAAAAAGATCGACGCCAGGATCACCGACGTCAGCAGTGTGTTGTAGGCGCCGTATTCGCCGCGGCTCACGTGGCGCGTGTAGAGCGGCAGCGTGATCACCGCGATGCTCTTCGCGACGATGTCCGCCGCCTGGTAGGCCGCGCCGGTGCGCAGGAGGCGTTTGAGGTAACCGAGCACCGGGGGGTCGGCTCAGGCCGTCGCCGTCACCGGCTCCGCGCCGGGCGCACGCTCGGGAAGGGCGCCGCCGCGCGCCGCCAGCGCCGCCCCAACACCCAGCAGCGTCCACGTGAGCGGGTCCTCGAGGAAGTCCGCGTACGTCCACGTGTGCAGCACCAGCGCCGCGAAGCAAGCCGCCAGCGCGATTCGCGGGGGGGAGCGCCCGGCGCCCGCGAACAGGAGGGCGAACGCGCTCGCCAGCAGCGCCACATACAGCGCGAGGCCGAGGATCCCCTGCTCGGCGGCCACCGTTATCGGGATCGTGTGCGAGGCCGAGGTCGCGTTCTGCACGGAGGCGCCGCCGCTGTTGTGGGCTTTGTATGCCTTTTCGAAGGAGCCCGAGCCGTGCCCCTGCAGGGGAGCTTCCGCGAACAGCGAGAGCCCCCCGGAGACCAGGTGCGCGCGCCCGTTGGTGGCGTTGTTGGCCGAGCCCCCCGCGCCCCTCAAGCCGATGTGCAGGCTGGGCGGCGCGAGCAGCGCCACCACCGCGGCGATCGCGGCAGCCGCCAGCGACACGTAGATGGTGGCGCGCACATCCCAGCGCCACGCCGCCAGCACCGCCAGTCCCAACAGCAGCGCCGCGATGCTCGACTGCGAGAAGCTCGTCACGAGCCCCCCCAGCAGCCACAGCAATATCGCCCCGCCGGCGAGCACATCGCGGCGCGCGCGTGTCCACAGCACCACCGTCGTGATCGCGATCATCACCAGCGCCAGGAAGCGCCCATAGATCGACGGATCGAAGAACAGCGAGTTCACGCGGAAGTAGTTGTCGTAGTCGTTCGCCGCCACCACCTTCGGGTTGAGCAGCAGTTCCTTGCGCCCATACTCCACGAACCCGATCCCCGCGAACACCACCGCCTCGCACACCGCGATCCCGAGGCATGTGAGCAGCAGCTCGCGCGTCCAGTTCACCCCGCGCAGCAGTGCATACAGCAGCCCGAACGGCACGTAGAAGAAGGCCAGGTTCTCCAGCGCCTTCACCGCGTCGCTCGAGTAGGAGGCCTGCACCGCGTACAGCGCCACCGCCGCGAGCAGCAGCCAATCGAGCAGCACCGGAGCGTGGCTCGTCGATCCCGTGTACGCGGCGCCGGCGGGCGTCGGGGAGGCGCCCTCGCGCCCTCGCATGAGCGAGCGGCGCAGTGCCGGCAGCAGGTGCGCGAGCGTCCCTGCCCCCACCACCAGATACAGCGGGATCAGCAGGTTCACCGTGCGCCCATCCGCCGAGATCGGCACCCGGAAGGGCAGCGCGGCGATCGCCATCATCGGGAAGACCTGCGGGCGCGAGCGCATCAACAGCGCCAGCGCCACCATGAGCAGAATTGCCGCCACAGCGGCCGCCACGAGACCGCTCATCGCAGGGTGAAGCTCCTTGGCGAGAGCACCCTGCGGTTCTGCTGGCGCAAGCTCACACGCACGTGGTATTCCCCAACCCGAGCCAGCGGGCCGCGGTCGCGCGGCAGGAGCGGGTCGTGCGGAGTGCCGCTCGCGGGGGGCGGTGGAGTGGTCGGTCCGCGATGGCCATCCCACTCCAGCGACAGCTGCGTGTAACGAGCAAGTGGGCGGTTGCTGAGAAGCGTGGCGACTTCCGTATTGCTCGAGTCGAGAATCGTGACAGTGACTTCGTCAGCGTGAGAGATGCGAAAGGAGAGATGCTCGAACCGCCGCGGTCCGCTGGCCGATGGCAGCAGATAGGGGGTCATCTTGAAGTTCTGCACAACCGTCGGCGTGTGCTTCAGGTGCTGGGTGATCGCGAAGGCCGCGAAGCAGGCAACTACGAGCGCTCCGAAGACCGTCTTTGCCAGCGGCTGCGGCGCGCTCAATCCCGGCCATCCAGCGCGAAGTGCCCCACCGTCTCCGAGCGCAGGCCCAGGCGCAGGGTCTCCAGCGAGAGCACTTCATCGGGCGCGATGTTGCCGAGGTTGGCGTTGGGACCGAAGAACTTCAACAGCCACGCCTGCTGATCGCGGCGCGGGGCCTCGAAGATCATGCGATCGGGGTCGATCGCGTGGGCGATCTCATCGATCAGCCCGCTACGCACCTCGCCATCGGCGCGGAAGATCCCCGCGGTGCCCGACTCGCGCGCCTCCGCGATCACCTTCCATGCGCCCGCCTTCAGGTCGCCCTCGATGCGCTCGATCCACACGTAGGGCGCCATGATCGCCTGCGCGTCCTTGGAGCCCACCTCGGCGAGCACAGTGAAGTCCTGCGCGAGGCGCGCGATCAGCTCGTGCTTCTCGTCCTGATCGAGCTCGATCGTGCCATCCGAGACCTCCACGTGGCGCAATCCGAGCTCGTGCAGCCAGCTCACGAGGCCCTCCACGCGGCCCTGGCGGATCGCCACCTCGGTGAGCGTCCCGCCGAGCACAACAGGAACCCCGTGCGCGGCGTAGCGCTCGAGCTTGGGCTTCAGGTTCGCGCTCACCACCGCGGTGCCCCAGCCGAGCTTCACGATGTCCACGGACTCGCCCGCGGTCTCCATCAGGCCATCCACATCGGCCACCGAGAGTCCGCGGTCGATCACGTGCGTGAGCCCCCGCTCGCGCGGCTTGGCGGTGCGCTCGGGGGTGTCGAGGAAGGGGACTATGGGACTACGGGACCGAGGACTTGTCCGCGCCGGCGATGACCACCACGGTGGCCCCGCTGCTCAGCGCGGCGGTGGCCGCTTCCAGAGGCTGCACCTGGGAGATGCCCAGCGCCTGGGCGACCTGCTGGGCGTCGGCGCGGTGCCCCGCCGCGTACTGCACCGCCGAGGTGGTGTGTCCGGAGGGTTTGCCCGCGAGCGCCGCCGCGAGCGTGTAGCCGCTCTGCTGGAGGTTGCTCGACAGGCGGTGCGCGAGCCCCGCGGTTTCGGTCGCGTTGAGCACCACCACGTGCGTTTCCGCGGGACTGGTGGGGGGCGCGGAGGCTTCGCTGGAGGACGTCGCGGTGGCGGTGGAGGTCCTGGAGGTGGACTGCTGCGTTTCGGTCGAGGAGAGCGAGGAAGACGAGGGGAGGTTTGCCTTGCTCTTGCTCGCGGGCGGAGAGCTGCTGCTGGAGCTGAAGATCACCACCAGCAGGATCACCACGGCGATCACCCCGGCCCCCACCAGCAGCAACGGCAGGCGCGAGGGGGATCGCTCCTCGTGCAGGAACGGCGGGCCGGGCGGAGGGCCG
>JBIOES010000096.1:0-7889 GCA_044446265.1 Solirubrobacterales bacterium | reverse complement strand
GTGGTGATGCTGCGTGTCTGACTCTCGCTTCGCGGCCCCCTCGGCCCCCCTTGTGGGGGCCTACTCCTCTTCATCGCCCTCGTCCTCCCCCCCGCTCGTCCTGCGCGTGTGCGCGCTGTATCCGGACCTGATGAACATCTACGCCGATCGGGGCAACCTGCTGGTGCTCGAGCGTCGCTGCGCGTGGCGCGGCATCGGCTTCCAGCTCACCGCCAGCGGGCTGGGCGAGCCGCTGGAGGGCGGCGCGCACGACCTGTTCTACCTCGGCGGCGGCCAGGATCGCGACCAGCTGCTGTGCGCCGCGGATCTCGTGCGCCACAAGCGCGCGGGCCTGCACGCCGCGGCCGAGCGCGGTGCGATCGTCCTTGGGGTGTGCGGCGGCTACCAGCTGCTGGGGGGCTCTTATGTGCTCGACGAGCGGGAGATACCTGGTGTCGGGCTGGTGGACGTGCGCACCGTGCGCGAGTCCGGCCCGCGACTCACCGGCAACGTCGCGATCACCGTCGAGCTCGACCCCGGGCGCCCGGCGCGGGTGCTGGCGGGCTTCGAGAACCACGGCGGGCGCACGTATCTCGGCGCCGGTGAAAAAGCGCTGGGGCGTGTCCTCAGGGGCCACGGCAACGACGGGCGCAGCGGCCTGGAGGGCGTCAGGCGCGCGAACGTGATCGGCACCTACCTGCATGGCCCGCTGCTGCCCAAGAACGTGTGGCTGGCCGACTGGCTGATCGCCACCGCCCTGGGGCTCGACGCCGGCGCGCTCTACCCGCTGGACGACGCCCTTGAGGAGGCGGCGCACGCGGGGGCCCGCCGCGCCGCGGGCGTCTAGATCAGGAAGCCACCGCGAACCGCGCGAAGCGAGCCGCCAGGCGCTCCGGCACCAGCGCGCGCACGCGAACCCCCTCGGGGGTGTCCTGGCGTGTGACCTCGCCGGCCACCTCGTGCAGCTCCGCCAGGCTGCCCCCGTGGGTGTAGGGCACCAGCAGATCGACCGAGCAGAGGGTGCGGCGGAACTCGCGCTCCACGCGCTCGCCCAACTCCTGCAGGCCCTCACCCGAGACGCCGCTCACGAGCGCCGCCTCGGGGTGGCGCAGGCGCAGCTCGTGACGGGCCTCCGCATCGAGCAGGTCCACCTTGTTGAGCACCAAGAGCTGCGGGGTCTCCTCCGCGCCGATCTCGCGCAGCACCGCCTCGACCGAGCGGAGCATCTCCTGCGCCTGGGGCTCCGGCGCGGAGGCGTCGAGCACGTGTAGCAGCAGATCCGCGCGGCGGGTCTCCTCCAGCGTCGCCCCAAACGCGTCGACCAGCTGGTGGGGCAGCTTGCGGATGAATCCCACCGTATCGGTTAGCAGGAAAGCGCGCCCCGCCGGGCGCCACGTGCGGGTGCTGGGGTCAAGCGTATGAAACAGGCGATCGCGAACCCCCACCTCCGCGCCCGTGAGGACGTTTAGCAGCGTCGACTTGCCGGCGTTTGTGTACCCCGCCAGGGCGACCGTTGGGAGCGCCGCGCGCTCGCGCTCCGCGCGCATCACTGCGCGCGTCCCCCGCACGTGTTTCAGGCGCCTGCGCAGCGCCGCGATGCGATCGCGCGCGAGGCGGCGATCGGTCTCGATCTGGGTCTCCCCCGGTCCCCGCGTGCCGATCCCGCCGCCGAGGCGCTCCAGGTGGCTCCATAGACCGCGCATGCGCGCGAGGTTGTACTCCAGCTGGGCCAGCTCGACCTGCAGCTTGCCCTCGCCGCTGGAGGCGTGCGCAGCGAAGATGTCGAGGATCACCGCTGTGCGATCCACCACCGGCAGGCCCAGCGCCTCCTCCAGGTTGCGCTCCTGACGCGGGGTCAGCTCGTCGTCGCAGGCCACCACGTTGGCGTCGCACGCGCGCGCCGCCTCCTTCGCCTCGGCCACCTTCCCCGGTCCGAGATAGGTGTTGGGGTGGGGCTGATCGCGGTGCTGCACCAACTCCCCCACCACCGCCACGCCCGAGGTGCGCAGCAGCTCCTCCAGCTCGCCCAGATCCTCGCCCTCGCTCAGCGCGGCGATGCAGAGCGCCCGCTGTCTTGCTCGCTGCTGAGGATTCTCCATCTACCTCACAGGTTAGCCGCGGCCAACCGCTCCACCGCCTCGGCCAGCCTGTCATCCGGCGTCGTCAGGGAAATGCGAAACCACCCCTCGCCGCTGGGGCCGTAGGCGCTGCCGGGCGAGATCACCACGGCCGCCCGCTCGAGCACGTGCTCGCAGTAGGCCACCGAGCTCGCAAAGCCCTCCGGGATCGGCGCCCAGATGTAGATCGTGCCCCGCGGCGGCGCGATGTGCACGCCGATCTTCTCGAGCGCCTCGCACACGAGGTTGCGCCGGCGGCGGTAGAGCTCGTTCATCGAGGCCACCTCCGCGTCGCAATCGGGCGAGAGCGCCGCGACGCCCGCCAGCTGTACCGCCTCGAACAGGCCGCTGTCGATGTTCGTCTTCAGCCGCCAGTAGCTCTCGATGGCCTCGCTGTTTCCGATTACCGCCGCGCAGCGCCAGCCGGTCATGTTGTAGCCCTTGGAGAGCGAGAACACCTCGATCCCCACCTCCTTCGCCCCGGGCGTCGCGAGGAACGAGGGCGCGCGGTAGCCGTCGTAGGTCGTCTCCGAGTAGGCGTTGTCGTGCACCACCAGGATGTCGTACGCCCCAGCGAAGTTCACAACGTGCTCGAAGAACCTCTCCGGCACCACCGCCCCCGTCGGGTTGTTGGGGTAGTTGAGGTACATCAGCTTCGCGCGCCGCGCGGTCTGCTCGTCGATCGCATCGAGGTCGGGGACGAACCCGCGCTCGGGCACGAGCGGCATCACGACCGGGTCCGCCCCCACCAGCAGCGGACCGCCCGTATACACCGGGTAGCCCGGATCGGACGCCAGCGCCACATCGCCGGGATCGAGGAACGCGAGGTTGAGGTTGAAGATCGCCTCCTTCGCGCCAATCGCGGGGATGATCTCCGTGTCGGGGTCCACATCCACATCGAAGCGCCGCTCGTAGAAGTCGCTCAGCGCGACCCTGAAGTCATGGCGTCCGCGGTTGGAGGGGTAGCGGTGGGTCTCGGCCTCGGTCACCGCCTCCCGCATCGCCTCCACGATCAGCGCCGGGGTGGGGCGATCGGGATCGCCGATGCCGAGGCTGATCACGTCCACCCCGGCCGCCTGCTTGGCGGCGATCTTGCGCTCCAATTCGGCGAACAGGTACGGCGGGATGCGGCTCAGGCGCTCACTGGGTCTCATTTAGCTCCCTTACGAAGTCCTCGCTGAGCGTGCCCGCGAACACGGGCTTCGCCCAGCCTGTCAGGTTTGTGTGCAGACCCTCCCCCACCTCCACCTCCAGCTCGCCGCCATCCATGGCCACCGCGATCGTCTCACCGGGCGCCCCCGAGGTGCGCAGATGGTGGGCGACCGCCGCGCCCGTCGCGCCGGTGCCCGAGGACAGCGTCTCCCCCACACCCCGCTCGAAGATGCGCGCGCAGATGCGATTCGGCTCGGTCTGCGTGTACCACGAGACGTTGGTGCGGTTGGGAAACAGCGCATGGCCTTCGATCGCCGGGCCGATCGCCGGCAGGTCGAGCGCTTGCAGCTGATCCACGGCCTCCACGTGGATCGCGCACTGAGGGTTGCCGATCGAGACGTGCTGAAAGCGCCACGCGCGCCCCGCAGCGTCGAGGTTTCCCAGCCCGTCGTGGCTTCCGCCGGGATAGTCCTTGGATGCCAGAAAAGCCTGGCCCATCTCCACTCGGCAGGAGTCAGGGCCTGTGATCTCGGGGTGGATCGCCCCGGCCGCGGTGTGAATCCAGAAGTCGCGCCTCTCCGTCCAGCGGCGGCTCAGATAGAGGGCCGCCTCGCGCACGCCGTTGCCCGATAGCTCCGCCTCCGAGCCGTCCGGATTGTAGATGCGAAGGCGCGCGAGGAAAGCGGCGTAATCCGAATCGGGGTCATCCGTGCGCGCCAGCAGCAGCACCCCATCGCTCCCCACCCCGAAGTGGGCTTCGCAACACCGCCTGATGCGTGCGGGGGTCAGCTCGAACGGCAGCTCATCCTGCTCCACGATCAGGTAGTCATTGCCCAGCGCCTGCCACTTCTCGAACCTCATAGGCGCGGCAGTTTGACAGGAAAATCGAGGGGCCCGGATGCGCCACTCATTGACTGGAGAAAGAGGGGCCGGCTCGCCGCCACCCTCTACGCGCTCATCGCGGCGATCTCTTCCGCCACATCCTCCGGCAAGCGCTCGCTCACGTCGATCAGGCGCACGCCGCCGAGCTTGCGCATCCAGGTGAGCTGGCGCCGCGCGTAGTTGCGCGTGCGCCGCTTCATCGCCTCCACATCGCCCGTGAGCAGCTCCTCGAAGCCCAGCGCCTTGCGCGCGGTGCCCGAGGCTCCCGCGGCGTCGGCGCGCTGCGCCTCCTCGCGCACTCCCGCCGCGAGCATCGCCTCCACGCGCGCATCGATGCGCGCATACAGCGCCTCGCGCTCCATCACAAGCCCCACCAGCAGCGTCGGCTGGCGCATATCCGCGGTCCACAGCTGTGAGGGTCCCTCGGGTGGCTCCAGCTCGCCGAGGTCGAGCAGCTCCAGTGCGCGCACCACCCGCTGGCGATCGTTGGGATCGATCTCCCGCGCCGCCCACGGCGCGCTCTGCGCGAGGCGCGCGTGCAGCGCGGGCGCGCCGTGGAGTTCCAGCTCTCGGGTCCAGCGCTCGCGCACACCTTCCGGCGGCGGTGGGCGCAGATCGAGCTCGGTGAGCGCCGCGCGAAGATACAGCCCCGTCCCGCCCACCACGATCGGCCGGCGACCTTCGGCGAGCAGCCCATCGATCTCGGCGTGCGCCAGCTCGGCGTACTGGCCCGCGCTGAAACCTGCATCCACGGGCAGGAAGGAGACGAGGCGATGCTCGAGCGCTGCGCGCTCGGCCGGCGAGGCGACGCCGGTCAGGGTCTCGAGCCCGGCGTAGACCTGCAGGGCGTCGGCAGAGACAGCCACGGGCCGCTCCCCGCGCGCGCGTAGGCGCTCGGCGAGCGCGACCGCGACGGTGGTCTTGCCCACGCCGGTCGGGCCGAACAGCGCGATGACTTGCATCGGCGTAGGCTTGCAGACCAATGCAGATCTCAGGCTCCACAGTCCTACTCACCGGCGCCACCGGCGGCATCGGCCAGGCCACGGCGCGGGCGCTGCAGCAGCAAGGCGCCGAGCTGATCCTCACCGGGCGCCGCACCGACGTGCTGGAGCCGCTGGCGGCCGAGTTGGGCGCGCGCACGCTCGCCGTCGATCTCAGCGTCCCCGCGCAGGTCGATCGGCTCGTGAGCGAGGCCGGCGAGATCGACATCCTGATCGCCAATGCCGCTCTCCCGGCGGCGGGCCGGCTCGACAGCTTCAGCATGGAGCAGATCGACCGCGCGCTGAACGTCAACCTGCGCGCTCCGATCGCGCTCGCTCACGCGCTCGCGCCGGCGATGGTCGCGCGCGGGAGTGGGCATCTGCTGTTCGTCTCCTCGCTGGCCGGCAAGACCGCCACGGCCGGGTCCTCGCTGTACAACGCCACCAAGTACGGCCTGCGCGGCTTCGCCTCCGCCCTGCGCGCGGAGCTGCACGATCACAACGTGGGTGTCTCCACCGTCTTCCCCGGTTTCATCCGCAACGCCGGCATGTTCGCCGAGTCGGGGGCCAAACTGCCCCCGGGCGTGGGCACGCGCTCGCCGCAGGACGTGGCCAACGCGGTGCTGAGCGCGATCGAGCGCAACCGCGGTGAGGTCGATGTGGCGCCGATGGCCCTGCGCCTGGGCACTGTCTTCGGCAGCCTCGCACCCGAGTCGGCGGCGAGGGTCACCCGCCGCATCGGCGGCGATGACATCGCCAAGCAGCTCGCGGCGGGCCAGCTCGACAAGCGCTGAGACATTCCCGCGCTCAGACGACGATCAGTTGAACGCCGAGGCGGGGCGCGCGGGTGAGTGGCCCGTCAGTTGTGAGGAGCGGACAGTCGAGCGCCTGGGCGAGCGCGACGTAGCACGCGTCGTATGCCGAGAGATTGTGGCGCAGCGACCATACATCTTGGATGAGCGCCTTGGTGGGCACGAGGTCGATACGACCTTCAGCCAGTCTCAGCACCGCCTTCAAAGCCCGAGCCTCGGTCAGAGCTCCACCGCGTTCGAGTCCGCGCAAGCCATGCAGAACCTCGGCGTTCAGGACGTCGGGTGCGATCAGTTGACGATCCTCGATCGCTCGGTCGATCCTCGCGGCCAGCGGGTTATGAATCAGCAGATCGATGACGGCCGAGGCGTCAATGACGAGCGGCGATGGCACTCAGGATCTGCTCTTCGCGTTCGGCCCGACCCTCTTGGATCAGCCTAGCTACCTCTCCGGGCTTAACATTGGTAACCGGATCCTTGCTGAGGCTGTTGAGCCATTCCCGCGTGCTCGGAACCGCGATATCACGCTCGAGCGTCGCAAGGATGTACTTGCTGAGACTCCTGCCCTCGCTCCTTGCCCGCTCGCGCAGCTTATCGTGCAGATCATCTGGGACGTTCTTGATCTGAATAGCGCTCATGGCATGACTTTAGCATGCGAAAAGCATGTCAAGCAGGCTATGCACGCGATCGATGGGTCGGTCCCCGGCCGTACTCCCCGCCGTGTCAACCCCCAACGCGCGCCAACAGGCTCTCCTCGCCCGACAGCGTCTGGCTGGATGCCGCATCGATGCGCACCTGCGTGAGCTCGCCGGGCGCAGCCAGGCCCGTGAAGTTCACGGCCTTGTTGTGGCGGGTGCGTCCGCGCAAGCGCTCCGGGTCGGTGCGCGAGGGGCCCTCGACGAGCACCTCCATCGTGCGCCCCACGAAGCGCTGGGCGCGCTCGCGCGCGTGACGCTGGACGGCCTCCAGGAGGCGCTCCATGCGCTCCACCTTCACCTCGTGTGGCACAAGCCCGTCTGTCAGCTCCGCCGCGGAGGTTCCCTGCCGCGCGGAGAAGATGAAGGTGAAGGCGCTGTCGTAGCCCACCTCCTCGACCACCTCGAGCGTCTGTGAGAAGTCCTCCTCGCTCTCCCCCGGGAAGCCGACGATGATGTCGGTCGTGAGCGACACGTCGGGCACGTGCTCGCGGATCAGCGCGACCCGATCGAGGTAGCGGCGGCGGTCGTAGGTGCGGCGCATCGCCTTCAGGATCGTGCTCGAGCCCGACTGCAGCGGCAGGTGGATGTGCTCGCAGAGGCTGGGCAGCTCCGCGTGCGCGCGGATCACGTCCTCGCGCATGTCCTTGGGGTGGGGGCTCGTGTAGCGGATGCGCTCGATCCCCTCGATCGCGTCGATCGAGCGCAGCAGCTCGGAGAAGCTCGTACGCTGTGGCCGCCGCGCCGTGCCCGGCGCGAGGGCCGGAGGTCCAGGGAGACGCAGATCGCGGCCGTAGGAGTTGACGTTCTGCCCGAGCAGCGTCACCTCGCGCACGCCGTCGGCGGCCATCGCGCGGACCTCCTCCACGAGCTCGCCCGGCGGCCGGCTGACCTCGCGCCCGCGGGTGGAGGGCACGATGCAGTAGGAGCACGCGCAGTTGCACCCCACGCTGATCTGCAGCCACCCCTGGAAGGCCCGCGCGCGGCGTGCGGGCAGGTGCCCGGTGAAGCCCTCGAACTCGAAGTAGCCCTGCGCGGTGAGCGAGTCGCTCGTGAGGAACTCCGCGAGCTTGTGCACCTGGCCGGGCCCGAACGCGACGTCGACGAACGGGAAGCGCTCGAACACCTCGTCCTTGAGCGACTGCGCCCAGCAGCCGCCAACGCCGATCACGCGCGCCGGATCTTCGCGCTTGAGGCGCCGCGCCTCGCCCAGGTGCGCGACGAGGCGGTTGTCGGCCGATTCGCGGATCGAGCAGGTGTTGAACAGGATCAGAT
>JBIOES010000095.1:0-7892 GCA_044446265.1 Solirubrobacterales bacterium | reverse complement strand
CGGCCCGCGCGCAAAGACGTTCCCCGGGGAGGGGAGTGGGAGGCTCTTTAGCTTGCACAGAGGTGAGGGAGGCTAATCTGCCGTCTCGGCTCCTCGCTAGTAAAGCAACGCGCGGGGCGTGCCGATGGAGCCCACGATCTTGATCACACACGCCCCCTCACCACACGCGGACGCCCCCTCACAACGATGACCCTCGAGCTCGGCATACTCCTCTCGCTGGCCTGCGCCTTCGTGGCGAACCTCGGCTTCTTCTACAAGCATCGGGGCGCCAACGCGGTGGCGAAGGTCGAGGTGCGCCACCCGCTGCGCTCCGCGCGGCAGCTGTACTCCTCGAAGTGGTTCGTGCTGGGGATGCTCGTCGCCACCGGCTCCTGGGGGCTGCACGTGGCGGCGCTCGCGATCGCGCCCATGTCGGTGGTGCAGGTCGCGCTGGCCGCCGGCGTGGTGTTCATCGCGGTGATGGCCGAGCGGCTGTTCGGGTTCGATGTGGGTCCGCGCCAGTGGCTGGGGCTGTGCCTCACCGCGGCGGGGCTCGTATTGCTGGCGCTCACGCTGCCCGCGGTGCACGGCGCGCATTCGCGCTTCTCGGAGGCCGGCATGGTCTCCTTCGAGGCCGGGCTGTTCGCGCTGGGAGGCCTGCTCATCATGGGTCCGCGCATGGGCGGCCGCGTGGAGCACCACGGCGTGATGCTCGGCGCGGCCTCGGGGATCCTGTTCGGGGTCTCCGATACGGCCATCAAGGCGCTCACCGGCATCACCGGCGCGCACGGCGCGCTCGGTCTGCTCCTGAGCCCCTGGCTGGGCGTGGCGATCGCGGCCTCGGTGGTTGCCTTCTACGCCTCCGCGCGTGCCCTGCAGGACTCCGAAGCGGTCCCGGTGATCGCCGTTACGGGCGCGGCCGCGAACATCGCGGGCATCGCCGGCGGCATCCTCGTCTTCGGCGACCCCATGCCGGGGAGCGCCATCGGAGTGGTGGTGCAGTCGCTGGCCTTCGTGCTGGTGGTGGCCGCGGCGGCGCTGATGCCCGCGCCGATGCGCGCCGCCGGCGTGCGCGCCGCGGCCTAGCGCTGCTAGGATCACGCTCCTCATGCCAACGACTTCACAGCTCGTGCGCAAGGGCCGCGTGGCCCCCAAGAAAAAGCTCGCCACCCCCGGCCTGAAGTCCGGCAAGGGGCGCAAGAAGAAGACGGCCGCGCCGCAGCGACGCGGTGTGTGCACGCGCGTGTATACAACGACCCCCAAGAAGCCCAACTCCGCCCTGCGCAAGGTCGCCCGCGTGCGCATCAGCGGCTCGATGGAAGTCACGGCGTACATCCCCGGCGAGGGTCACAACCTGCAGGAGCACTCCGTCGTGCTGGTGAGGGGTGGTCGCGTGAAGGATCTGCCCGGTGTGCGCTACAAGGTCGTGCGCGGCACCCTCGACGCGGCCGGCGTGAGCGACCGCAAGAAGTCCCGCTCGATGTACGGCGTGAAAAAGAAATAGATGCCCCGCCGCGCCGCCGCTCAGATCCGCCCCGTCGAGGCGGACCCCGTGCACCGCTCCAAGCTGGTGGCGCAGGTCATCAACAAGGTGATGCTCGACGGCAAGAAGTCCACCGCCGAGCGGATCGTCTACGACGCGCTCGCACTGCTCGCCGAGCGCAGCGACAAGGACCCAGTGGAGACGCTCGAGTCCTCGATCAGAACGCTCACCCCGGCGCTCGAGGTGCGCAGTCGCAGAGTGGGCGGCGCCACCTACCAGGTGCCCGTCGAGGTCCCCGCGGCCCGCGCGCGCACGCTCGCGGTGCGCTGGCTCGTCGAGTTCGCCCGCCAGCGCCGCGAGTAGACGATGGCGCAGCGGCTCGCCAACGAACTCACGGACGCCCTCTCCCAGCAGGGCGGCGCGTACAAGCGCAAGGACGACATCTACCGCATGGCGCAGGCCAACAAGGCATTCGCGCACTACCGCTGGTAGCGCCTCACGCGGCCCTCTCGGCCCCCCTTGTGGGGGTCTATTAAAAATGTTGTGCCCAACCCTGGGAGCGCGCGGACCCTTCGCTAGGTTGAGAGCAATGGCCTCCCACCCCGCCACTCCCGACGCGGGCGACCGCATCGAGCGCCACGTGTGGGTCGTCGCGGGCGTCGTGATCCTGGGGATGATCATGTCGATCCTCGATACGACGATCGTCAACGTCGCGCTGCACACGCTCGGGCACGACCTGCACAGCCCGATCGCGCAGATTCAGTGGGTCATCACCGGCTATCTGCTCGCGCTCGCCGCGGTGATCCCCGTCACCGGCTGGGCCGCGCGGCGCTTCGGGGCGCGGCAGGTCTATCTCTGCTCGCTCGTACTCTTCACGGTCGGCTCGGCGCTGTGCGCGGTGTCGAACTCCACCACCTCGCTTGTGCTCTGTCGCGTGTTGCAGGGCGCGGGGGGCGGGATGATCATGCCCGTCGCGCAGCTCATCATGGCCCAGGTCGCGGGACCCAAGCGCATGGGCCGCGTGATGGGGGTCGTCTCGATGCCCGCGATGCTCGCCCCGATCTTCGGCCCCGTGGTGGGGGGCCTGATCCTCCAGCACCTGCACTGGTCGTGGATCTTCCTCGTGAACGTCCCCATCGGGGTGCTCGCGTTCGTGCTCGGCTGGCGCCTCGTGCCACACACCGACTCCGGCGAGGCGGGGCGCCTGGACGTGGTCGGCCTCGCGCTGCTCTCCTGCGCCTCCACCGCGATGGTGTACGGGCTCAGCGAGCTTGGCCTGGGCGGCAGTCTGGGCTCGGCGAAGGTGCTCGCGCCGACGCTCGTTGGGGTGGCGCTGATCGCCGTCTTCTGCTGGCACGCGCTGCGCGCCGAGCGCCCGCTGTTGGATGTGCGCCTGTACTCCAACCGCGTGTTCGCCGGCGCCTCGTTCACGACCTTCGGCGTCGGCGCGGCGCTCTTCGGCGCGATGATCCTCGTGCCGCTCTACTACCAGGAAGTGCGCGGGCAGAGCGTCATCGCCACCGGGCTGTTGTGCGGGCCGCAGGGCATCGGCGCGCTCGTCGCGATGCCCATTGCCGGCCGCCTCACCGAGCGCTTTGGGGGCGGTCCGATCGCGTTGATTGGGGTCTCGCTGTTGGCCCTCAGCACGATCCCCTTCGTGTTCATTGGCGCGAGCACCTCGATCGTCGCGATCTCGCTGGTGCTGGTCGTGCGCGGCGTGAGCATCGGCATGTCCTTCATGCCCGCCATGACCGCCGCCTTCACCGCGATGCGCCCCGATCAGCTCTCCGATGCGACGCCGCAGATCAACGTGCTGATGCGCATCGGCGGCGCGATCGGCACCGCGATCCTCGCCGTGGTGCTGCAGCGCGCCGGGGCCGGGGTGCGCCACGCCTCCCCGACGGCGCTCGCCGATGCCTTCCAGGCCGCCTACTGGGCCGCGCTGGGGATCGCCCTGCTCTCGCTGATCCCCTGCCTGATGCTGCTGCGCGCCGAGCGCCCGCGCGCGAGCGAGCTTGCCGGCGTGGGCGCCGAGGCGAGCGTGGAGGCGATGGGGGCGTAGGCGGACTTCGCCCCGGCCCGCGGTGGGCATGCGTACTCGTACTTGCAGCCCCCCGCCAGGGCTCTGATATAGTCGGCTCACGCCCTGCGGTGGGCGCCGTCGTGCGAGCATTGCCTTCCGCGGAGTCACACGCAAAGATGGAGAACCTGAGCACATAGCACGCGAATCGGCTCATCACCGGTAGCGCGCGTGGGCCCATGGGGCCCCCTTTTTTTGCCCTGAAGCCTCAACGACACAAGAGAAAAGATCCAAGCCATGCCACGCAAATTCAGCCTCCAGAACACCCGCAACATCGGGATCATGGCGCACATCGACGCCGGCAAGACGACGACGACCGAGCGCATCCTCTACTACACCGGGCGCACCTACAAGATCGGCGAGGTGCACGACGGCGCGGCGACGATGGATTGGATGGAACAGGAGCAGGAGCGCGGCATCACGATCACCTCCGCGGCCACCACCGCGGAGTGGAAGGACCACCGCATCAACATCATCGATACGCCCGGACACGTCGACTTCACGGTCGAGGTGGAGCGCTCGCTGCGCGTGCTCGACGGCGCGATTGCGCTGTTCGACTCCGTCGCCGGCGTCGAGCCGCAGTCGGAGACGGTGTGGCGCCAGGCCGACAAGTACCGCGTCCCGCGCATCGCCTACATCAACAAGATGGATCGCATCGGCGCCGACTTCGAGCGCGGCGTGCAGACGATGATCGATCGCCTCGGCGCGCACCCCGTGCCGATCCAGCTGCCCATCGGCGCGGAGGGCGACTTCCTCGGGATCGTCGATCTGGTGGCGATGAAGGCGATCGTCTACAAGGACGACCTCGGCAAGGAACAGGACGTGGTCGAGATCCCCGAGCACCTCGCCGAAGCCGCCGCGGCCGCGCGCGAGCACCTGCTGGAGGAGGTCTCCCACTACGACGACGGTCTCCTCGAGCTCCTGCTGGAGGAAGCTGAGATCCCAGAGGAGCGCCTCAAGCAGGCGATCCGCAAGGCATCGCTTGCGAGCAGCATGACGCCGGTGCTGTGCGGGTCCTCGTTCAAGAACAAGGGCGTGCAGCCGCTGCTGGATGCTGTGATCGACTATCTGCCCTCCCCGCTCGACGTGCCTCCCGTGGCGGGTACCGAACTGGTCAAGGGCTCCGAGGAGGAGCGCGAGGTCACGCGCAAAGCCGACGACTCCGAGCCCTTCGCGGCGCTCGCCTTCAAGATCATGGCCGACCCCTACGTGGGCAAGCTGACCTTCTTCCGCGTCTACTCCGGGCACCTCGAGGCCGGCGCGCGCATCCTCAACGTGGGCAGCGGGCGCACTGAGCGCATCGGGCGCATCCTGATGATGCACGCCAACGAGCGCGAGGAGGTCTCCGAGGTCTACGCGGGAGACATCGCCGCCGCCGTGGGCATCAAGCAGGTGGTGACGGGTGACACGCTCGCGGCCCCCGACGCGCCGATCCACCTCGAGAACATCGTGTTCCCCGAGCCCGTCATCAAGGTGGCGGTGGAGCCCAAGACGAAGTTCGACCAGGAGAAGATGTCCGTCGCCCTGGGCCGCCTCGCCGAGGAGGACCCCACCTTCCAAGTGCGCACCAACGAAGAGACCGGCCAGACCGAGATCTCGGGCATGGGCGAGCTGCACCTGGAGGTGCTCGTGGATCGCATGAAGCGCGAGTTCGGCGTCGAGGCCAACGTTGGGCGCCCGCAGGTCTCCTACCGCGAGACTGTGCGCGGCACCGCGCACAAGATCGAGGGCACGTTCGTGCGCCAGACCGGCGGCTCGGGCCAGTACGGCGTGGTCTACATCGACCTCGAGCCCGCGCCCGGCGAGGGCTTTGAGTTCGTCAACAAGATCAAGGGCGGCGCGGTCCCCTCGGAGTACATCCCGGCGGTGCAGAAGGGCGTCGAAGAGGCGCTGGAGAATGGCGTGAAGGCGGGCTACCCGATGGTGGACATGAAGGTGACGCTGATCGATGGGAAGTACCACGACGTGGACTCCTCGGAGATCGCCTTCAAGGTCGCCGGCTCGATTGCCTTCAAGGAGGCCGCCCGCCGCGCCAAGCCGGTGCTGCTGGAGCCGATCTTCGCCGTCGAGGTCGTCGTCCCCGAGGATTTCCTGGGGGAGGTGATCGGCGACCTGAGCCGCCGGCGCGGACGGATCGAGGGTCAGGAGCGGCGCGGCAACGCGCTGGTCGTCACCGGCAGGGTGCCGTTGAGCGAGATGTTCGGCTACGCCACCGACCTGCGCTCCAACACACAGGGGCGCGCGACGTACACGATGCAGTTCGAGTCCTACGAGGAGGTTCCGCCGAACATCGCGGAGAAGATCATCGAGGCGCGCACGGGAGAACCGGTTCCGGCGTAGATCCAACTACTCAAGGGACTCCGTGTGGAAGGTTGCAGTAACCGCAAGTCACAGGCATGCCCGTTTAGATAGATTTCCCCGGTTCGCCCCCAAGAGGGCGAACATACAAGTCGATACAGGAGCGAGAGCAAAGTGGCGAAGGAGAAGTTCGAGCGCGACAAGCCGCACGTCAACGTCGGGACCATCGGTCACATCGATCATGGCAAGACGACGCTGACCGCTGCCATCACGACCGTGCTGGCGGAGAAGATGGGCGGCGAAGCCCGCAGCTTCGAGGAGATCGACAACGCTCCCGAGGAGAAGGAGCGCGGGATCACCATCGCCACCTCGCACGTCGAGTACCAGACCGACAAGCGCCACTACGCGCACGTCGACTGCCCCGGTCACGCCGACTACGTCAAGAACATGATCACCGGCGCCGCGCAGATGGACGGCGCGATCGTGGTGGTCAGCGCGGCCGACGGCCCGATGCCCCAGACGCGCGAGCACATCCTGCTCGCCCGCCAGGTGGGAGTCCCCTACATCGTGGTGTTCCTCAACAAGGCCGATATGGTCGACGACGAGGAGCTCCTGGAACTGGTCGAGGTCGAGGTGCGCGAGCTGCTCTCCGAGTACGACTTCCCCGGCGATGACATCCCGTTCATCACTGGCTCGGCGCTGAAGGCGCTGGAAGGCGACGAGACCTACAAGGGCAAGATCGTCGAGCTCGCCGAAGCGCTCGACAGCTACATCCCCGAGCCCGTGCGCGAGCTCGACAAGCCGTTCCTGATGCCCGTCGAGGATGTCTTCTCGATCACCGGTCGCGGCACGGTGGCCACCGGGCGCGTGGAGCAGGGGATCGTCAACACCGGCGACACCGTGGAGATCGTAGGCGTGCACGACACCTCCTCCACCGTGGTCACGGGCGTCGAGATGTTCCGCAAGATCCTCGACCAGGGGCAGGCCGGCGACAACGTCGGGTGCCTCCTGCGCGGTACCAAGCGCGAGGAGATCGAGCGCGGCCAGGTGCTCTGCAAGCCCGGCTCGATCACGCCGCACACGAAGTTCAAGTCCGAGGTCTACGTGCTCAAGAAGGAGGAGGGTGGACGCCACACCCCCTTCTTCACCGGGTACAGGCCGCAGTTCTACTTCCGTACCACCGACGTCACCGTCGTGGCGAAGCTGCCCGACGGTGTCGAGATGGTGATGCCCGGCGACAACGTCCAGATGGAGATCGAGCTGATCCAGCCGATCGCCATGGACCAGGGGCTGCGATTCGCGATTCGAGAGGGCGGTCGCACGGTCGGCTCGGGCGTGGTTACGGAGATCGTTCAGTAGTACGAAACGCCCCCCTCGGGGGGCGTTTTTCATTGGCAGTCCGATACGACGAGTGGCTCCACCGCAAGGTGCGGTTCGGAGCGCTCTCGGCACGCAAAAGACAAAGAGATTGATGAGAACATGGCAGCCGCGACCCAGAACAAGATCCGCATCCGCTTGAAGGCGTACGACACGTCCGCCATCGAGTCGGCTGCCAAGGAGATCGTGGAGACCGCCGCGCGCACCGGCGCCACCGTCTCCGGCCCGGTGCCGCTGCCCACCGAGAAGAACGTCTACTGCGTGATCCGCTCGCCCTTCAAGGACAAGGACTCGCGCGAGCACTTCGAGATCCGCACGCATAAGCGCCTCATCGACATCCACCAGCCCACCCCCAAGACGGTGGACTCGCTGCAGCGCCTCGACCATCTGCCCGCGGGCGTCGACATCGAGATCCGCCTCGCGACCTGATCTGAGATGTCCGCGATCCTCGCCAAGAAGCTCGGCATGACCCAGCGGTTCCTCGACGACGGCCGCGTCGAGCGCGTGACCGTGCTCGAGGCCGGGCCGTGCCCGGTGACCGCGATCCGTACGCACGAGCGCGACGGGTACGAGGCCGTGCAGCTGGCCTTTGGCGCATGCAAGGAGAAGGTGCTGACCAAGGCCGAGCTCGGCCATCTGAAGAAGGCCGACGCCTCGGCGCACCGGTTCGTCCGG
>JBIOES010000094.1:0-7993 GCA_044446265.1 Solirubrobacterales bacterium | reverse complement strand
G
Organism: Solirubrobacterales bacterium; assembly: GCA_044446265.1. Lineage (GTDB taxonomy): Bacteria > Actinomycetota > Thermoleophilia > Solirubrobacterales > Solirubrobacteraceae > Palsa-744. The sequence goes on along the minus strand of JBIOES010000094.1, from coordinate 7,992 downwards.
TGCCAGTAGATCCCGGGCACCTCGACGCCGCGGTGCTCCTCGGGCGTGAAGTGCCCTCGGAACGCCCTGACCGTGACGATCAGCAGCAGGATCAGGCCCACGGTCACGTGCGCCCCGTGCAGGCCCGTGAGCGAGTAGAAGATCGTCTGCTGGGCGTGGTCCTGGGGGGCGAAGCCGATGTTCGCGTACTCGTTGATCTGGATGAAGAGGAAGGTGCAGCCGAGCAGGAAGGTTGTGAGGATGCCCGCCTTCAACCCGAGGCGGTTGCCTTTCTTGATCGACTCCTGTGCCCAGTGGAGCGTGAAGGAGGAGGAGACGAGGATCAGCGTGTTGACGCCCGCCACCTCCACCGGCAGCGTGGTGCCGTGCGCGGGCCACGGGTCGCCCTGGGCTACGCGGATGAAGAAGTAGGCCGTGAAGAACGCGCCAAAGATCATCACCTCGGAGACGATGAAAAGCAGCATTCCGAGCAGCTGGGGATCCACGCGCGAGCTGCTGTGGGCCGGGGGCGGGCCGTGATGCTCGTGCTCGGCGTGGCCTGCGGCGTGGGCGATGCTGGCGGCCTCCATCGCGCTCTCCCTAGCTCCCCGCCGTGGCGGGGGCGGTCGTCGTTGACTGGAGGTCGACGACCACGTGCTCCACCGGGATCGTCGTCGCGCCGCGCACGCGCTCCACGAGGTTCGCTCGCATCCAGCCCGAGCGCTCGCCCGGGAGCGTGGAGATCACGATGTCGTCCACCCGGAAGAGCTCCAGCGCGTTCATCGCGGCGGTGTAGGGGTCGGGATCGCCGATCATCCCCGAGCTGAGCAGGCCCGCGGCGCGCAGCTGCTCGAGCATCGCCGCGAGGCGCGTGCGCGCCTCGCGCGGGGCGGCGCCGTCGCCTCCCTGCTGGGGCACCACCGCGATGAACAGGTGGCGCTCGCCGTGGGACGCCTTCTCCTTGAGGTGCTCGATCAGCTCCTCCCCGGTGGAGGTGCGGTTCGCGATCACGAGCGTCACGCGGAACGGCAGGCCCTCGTGCTCGAGGTCGGTCACGATGTGCTCCACCGGCAGCCCCGAGGCGTTGTGGATGCGCTCGATCAGGTCGCGCCGCAGCCAGCCCGAGTGCGTGGCGGGGTGCGTTGAGACGATCACCTCGCTCGGGCGCCGCTCCGCGATCGCGTCCATCGTCGCCAGGAACGGGTCGCGGTCGCCCACCGCGCCGCTCGCCTCGATGCCCTCCTCCGCCAGCAGCGAGACCGCAAGGTCGATCCGCACCTGCGCGGACTCCTGCACCGCCTCGTCGTAGATCACGAGGCCCGAGGAGGGCTTCGTCTGGGGTACCACGAGGCGGAAGCGCACGCCGCCGGGCGCCGCGAGCTCGCGCACCCGGTCGAGCAGCTTGCGGCCCCCGAGCGTGCGGTTGGCCACCACCAGGATCTCCGTCATCTGCTCAGGGCCCCTCTCTCACTCGCCGCCACTGGGTATCGGTACGCTGCCCGCCGTCTGCGTCCTGACCTCCGACGGCGTCGGCGCGGGCGCGAAGATGCCGTGCACCGCGCCCGGGACGCCGTACTCGTACGGGCCGCCCACGACCGTGGGGACCCTGTCGAAGTTGAAGATCGGCGGCGGCGAGGAGACCTGCCACTCCAGGGTTAGCGCGCGCCACGGGTTCGCGGCCGCGCGCGGGCCCCCGCGCCAGGAGGTGACGATGTTGTAGATGAAGATCAGCGTGCTCAGCCCCAGGATCCAGCTGCAGATCGAGATGAACAGGTTGAGGTCCGCGTACTGCGCGGAGTACGTCGCCACGCGGCGGGGCATCCCGTCGAGGCCGAGGATGTGCATCGGGGCGAAGGTGAGGTTGAAGAAGATCATGGTGCTCCAGAAGTGCCACTTGCCCAGGCGCTCGTCGTACATGCGCCCGGTCATCTTCGGGAACCAGTAGTACACGCCCGCGAAGATCGTCATCAGCGAGCCGCCGAACAGCACGTAGTGGATGTGGGCCACGATGAAGTAGGTGGCGGTCACGTGGATGTCGACCGGGATCATCGCGAGCATCACCCCGCTGATCCCGCCCAGCGTGAACGTGGTGAGGAAGCCCAAGGCGAACAGCATCGCGGTGTCCAGGTGCAGAACCCCGCGCCACAGCGTCGCCAGCCACGAGAAGATCTTGATGCCCGTGGGCACCGCGATGATCACGGTCGTCACCGCCATCGGGATGCGCACCCACGAGGGCATCCCCGAGGTGAACATATGGTGCGCCCACACCGTGAAGCCGAGCGCGACGATCGCCAGCAGCGAGAACGCCATCATCCGGTAGCCGAAGATCGGCTTGCGCGCCTTCACCGCGAGGATCTCGCTGACGATCCCGAAGCCGGGCAGCATCATGATGTAGACCGCCGGGTGCGAGTAGAACCAGAAGATGTGCTGGTAGGCCAGCACGTTCCCGCCCTTGTCCGCGTCGAAGAAGTTGAAGCCGAGCGTGCGGTCGAGGATGATGAAGAACTGCGAGGCCGCCACGAACGGCGTCGCGATCACGACCAGCAGCGAGGTCGAGAAGTTCGCCCACACCAGCAGCGGCATCCGGAAGAAGCTCATCCCCGGCGCCCGCATCGTGATGATCGTCACAAGGAAGTTGAGCGCGGTGGCGACCGAGGAGGCGCCCGCGAACTGCACCCCGATCGAGAAGAAGTTCTGGCCGATCGGCGACTGGGTCGAGAGCGGGGTGTACGCGGTCCAGCCATCCGCGAACGCGCCACCCGGGGCGAGGAAGCTCAGCAGCATGATGATCCCGCCCAGCGGCAGCATCCAGAAGGAGAGCGCGTTCAGGCGTGGGAACGCCATGTCGGGCGCGCCGATCATCAGCGGCAGCACGAAGTTCGCGAGGCCCGCGAACACGGGGATGATGAAGAAGAAGATCAGGATCGACGCGTGCACCGAGAAGAGGCCGTTGAACGTGTTGGCGTCCACGAACTTCGCCCCCGGCTGCGCCAGCTCGGCGCGCATCAGCATCGCGATCATCCCGCCCACCAGCAGGAAGAAGAACGAGGTCACCACGTACTGCACGCCGATCACCTTGTGGTCGGTGTTGACGCGGAAGTAGTCCTTCCAGCTGTACGCCCCGTGGCCGGAGTGGTCCTCCGGGCGGGTGGGGCGCCCGGCGGCCCAGTAGAACCAGTAGTCGAACGCGCCGAGGCCGACGAGGAAGAACAGCGGGCAGGCGATCAGCGAGACCGTGAGGATCGCGGTGGCGTCGAGGTAGTGGTGGAAGGTCGTGTGCCCCGTGGAGACGCGCACCACCCACGTCAGCGCCGCCGCGAACAGGATCCCCAGCACCAGAAACAGAAAGGCGCGGTAGAAGCCCGGCGCGCGGAGCCTCGCGGTCATCGACTTCCTCCCGATCCGATCGTCATGCGCTTCCCTTCTGGCTCTTCAGCCAAGCTTCGAACTGGGCCGGGGACACGACGTGCGCGGTCGAGCGCATCAGCCCGTGCCCCGCTCCACACAGCAGATTACAGACGACGGGGTAGGAGCCGATCCGGGTGGGCGTCGCGCGGTAGTGGGTGACGATCCCCGGCACCACGTCCTGCTGGAGGCGGAACGCGGGGATCCAGAACGCGTGGATCACGTCCTTGGAGTGCAGCCGGAAGTACACCGACTCGCCCTTGGGCAGGTACAGCGAGTAGCTTTTCAGCGGTGCCCCGCCGGTCACCGAGGGGGGGTATTCGTAGCTCCAGACGAACTGCTGGCCGGTGACGTCCACGGTGATCTCCTTGCCGGGCGGCCGCTGCTCGTTTTCGTGCAGCACCACGAACGAGTAGGAGACGAGGCCGAGGATCAGGACGGCGGGGAGCGCTGTCCAGAAGACCTCCAGGCGCGTGTTTCCGTGGATCGGCGGCCCATCCTGGAGCTCCTGGCCCGGCCGCATGCGGAACTGCCAGACGCTGTAGAGGATCACGCTGAGCACCAGCACGAAGATCGGGATCGAGGCGATCACGAGCACGTGGTAGAGGCGGTCGGTGTTCCGCGCCTGCGTCGATGCCTCCACCGGGAACCAGTGGATCACGTAGCTCAGCACGATCCCGATCGCCGTGGCGAGCACGGCGGCGAGGCCCGTCAGGACGAGCGAGCGCTGCAGCCTAGGCACCGGCGGTCAACGTCCCTGCGGCGGCGATTCGGCGTTCTGAAGCTGGCCCATCCATCCCGGCCGGAATCCTATTGCCTTCGCCCGACGAACGGCGGCTCGGAGCGCTCTCCTGCGGACGGGGCCTTCCCGGACCGCGCCCCTTGACGCGCCGGCCGATCTGCACTACATTGAGGCAATCGTTGCAAGCTGCCTCGGCAAGAGGCCGGCGAGCCGGGCCCTCGTTTTGCGGTCATCGACGCCGGGGACCGACTCGGGAAAGGAGCCGTCCATGGAGGTCCACGAAGGAATGAGCCCGACGGTTCTCGCGGTGGGACCCGGGCACACCCTGCGCGACGCCGCGCGCCTGATGTCCGAGCGCAGCGTGGGCGCCGCGGTGGTGACCGACCCCGACGGGCCGGGCCCGGGGATCCTCACCGAGCGCGACATCCTGCAGTCGATCGGCGCCGGGCAGGACCCCGACGGGGAGCTGGTCGCGGAGCATCTGACCAGAGATGTCGTCTATGCGGCGCCCGACTGGTCTTTGGAGGAGGCCGCCGCGGCGATGGTGCGGGGCGGCTTCCGCCACCTGATCGTCGTCGAGGGAGGGGAGACCGTGGGCATCCTCTCCGTGCGCGACATCGTGCGCTGCTGGACCGCGGACGGAGCGCTCTGCCCGATCCCGGCGAGCGCCGCTGCGTAACGCTGCGTAGATCAGTCGAGCGGAAGCTCGTCGATCTCGCGGCGCGTGTCTCCGATCCAGCGGATCACGCACACCACCGTGAGGATCACCCCGATCACGGTCAGCTCGATCATCGTCGTGATCCCCACCAGCGCCAGCGTGACGCCGACCGCGGTCAGCAGCGGCAGCAGGCTCGGACCGGGGAGGTGGATCTCCTCGCCGACCGGCGGGATCTCGGGGTCGAGCGGACTCACGACACGTAGAGCGCGGCGACGACGAAGGTGAGCCCGAACATGAACATGCAGATCGCGGCCACGATCAGGCCGGTGCGAATGTTCTTGCGGGCGAGGCGGCGGGTCATCATGGCGATTGCGGGGGTCGTGCGATGTCGGTTGGAGCGGCCGGAAGTCTATAGGTGGAGGTGGGCGTCGAGCACCATCGCGCAGAACAGCAGCGCGAGGTAGGCGAGCGAGAAGAGGTACAGCTGCAGCGCGCTGCGCCGGTCGGCCCGCCGGTAGAGGCGCACCGCGCCCCCGATGAAGCCGAAGCCGAGCGCGAGCGAGGCGGCCAGGTAGATCCCCCCGAACCCCCCGGCGCAGAAGGGCAGCTGGGTGACGGCGTAGAGCAGCACGGCGTAGAGCAGGATCTGCCGGCGCGTCTCCGCCTCGCCGCGCACCACCGGGAGCATCGGCACGCCGACCTTCGCGTACTCCTCCTTCATCAGCAGCGAAAGCGCCCAGAAGTGAGGGGGGGTCCAGAAGAACACGATGAAGAACAGCAGCACCGCGGTGCCGCTCACGGAGCCGGTCACGGCGGCCCATCCGACCAGCGGCGGCACCGCGCCGGCGGCGCCTCCGATCACGATGTTCTGCGGGGTGCGCCGCTTCAGCCACATCGTGTAAACGAGCACGTAGCCGAGGAAGCCCGCGAACGAGAGGCTCGCGGCGAGCAGGTTGACCGTCAGCGAGAGCTCCAGGAACGAGAGCGCCGCCAGGCCGCAGCCGAACGCGAGCGCGGCGGCGGGGGAGATCCGCCCGGCGGGGATCGGACGAGTGGCGGTGCGCGCCATGCGCGCGTCGATGTCGCGGTCGAACCAGTGGTTCACGGCGCCCGCTCCGCCCGCCGAGAGGTAGCCGCCGAGGCAGGTGAGCGCCACCAGCAGCGGCGAGGGGTCCCCGGCGACGTACATCGCGGCGATCGTGGTCAGCAGCAGCAGCGACTGGACCTTCGGCTTGGTCAGCTCCACGTAGTCGGAGATCAGCTGGCGCGTGCGCGAGACAGGCTGGCGCCGTCCCTCGGCGCCGGGCAGGGCGACGGATGCGCCGGGGAGCGAGGCCTCGAGCAGCGGCGCGGCGGTGAGGGGAGCGGAGGGACCGTCCATCGCCGAGGAGTCTAAGGCCGTGGGGTATCCGGGGCGCCGCAGGACACGCTACACGCCCACCTGCGTGGCCCCCGCGGGAACCGTCGCTCGCCCCGGCGCAGGCGCGGCGGTGGCGCGGCGCTCGATCTCGAGGCGGATGTCCTTCATCGGCTCCGCGGAGCGCACGCGGGGGATCGCGTCGAAGTTGTTGGCGGGCGGGGGGGAGGTGGTGAACCACTCCAGCGTGTTCGCCTTCCACGGGTCGGGCCCCGCGACCACGCCCCGCTTGAGGCTGCGCGCGACGTTGAGCACCGTGACCAGCACCCCCGTCGCGAGGATGAAGGAGCCGATCGTGGAGATCAGGTTGTAGAGCGCGAGGTGGCCCACGTCTTCGTACTCGTACACCCGCCGCGGCATCCCGTCGAGGCCGATCGCGTGCTGGATCAGGAAGGTTGTGAGGAAGCCGACGAACATCAGCCAGAAGCTGAGCTTGCCGAGACCCTCGCCGAGCATCCGCCCGGTGATCTTGGGGAACCAGAAGTAGATCCCCGCGAAGATCGTGAACACGGCGCCGCCCATCAGCACGAAGTGGATGTGGGCGACCACGAAGTAGGTTTCGTTGAGCTGCCAGTCGACGGGGAAGATCGCCAGGAAGACCCCGGAGATCCCTCCGATCACGAACAGCGAGATGAAGCCCACGCAGAACAGCAGCGGGGTCTTGAACTCGATCGTTCCCCGCCAGAGGGTGGCGATCCAGTTGAAGATCTTCACGCCGGTGGGGACCGCGATCAGGAACGAGCTGAGCATCACGAAGATCACGATGACCTCGGGGATCGGCGTGGTGAACATGTGGTGCGCCCAGGTGAGGAAGCCGAGGAACGCGATCGCCACGGTTGCGGCCGCGATCGCCTTGTAGCCGAAGATCGGCTTGCGCGCGAACACGGGCACGATCTCCGAGACGATCCCGAAGCCGGGGAGCACCATGATGTAGACCTCGGGGTGCCCGAAGAACCAGAAGAGGTTCTGCCACAGGAGCGCCGAGCCGCCCTGGGCGGGGTCGAAGAAGTGGGTGCCGAAGTGGCGGTCGGTGAGCAGCATCGTCACGGCCGCGGCGATCACGGGCATCGCGAAGATGATCAGCACGGAGTAGGTGAGCAGCGCCCACACGAACAGCGGCAGCCGGCCCCAGCTCATCCCCTGCGCGCGCATGTTGGCGGTGGTCGCGTAGAAGTTGATCGCCCCGAGGATCGAGGAGATGCCGGTGAGGTGGATCAGGTAGATCCACGCGTCCTCGCCGCCGCCCGGCGAGTAGAAGGCGTTGGAGAGCGGCACGTAGCTGGTCCAGCCGGCTTCCGGGGGGTTCCAGAAGATCGAGGCGTAGAAGACGAGGCCCCCGGTGAGCAGCAGCCAGTAGGAGAGCGCGTTCAGACGCGGGTAGGCCATGTCGCGCGCGCCGATCATCAGCGGCAGGAAGTAGTTGCCGAGCCCCGCCATCATCGGCACGACGAACAGGAAGATCATCGTCGTCCCGTGCATCGTGAACAGCTGGTTGTAGACCTGGGGGCTGACCAGCGTGTTGTTCGGGGCGCCGAGCTGCAGGCGGATCATCAGCGCCTCGGCGCCGCCGAGGATGAAGAACACGAACGTGGTGACCATGTACATGATCCCGATCCGCTTGTGGTCGGTGGTCGTCAGCCAGCTAGTCCAGCCGCGCGCGGGGCGCTCGACGCTGTGGGCGACTATCTGAGGTGCGGGGGCGGCATAGGTGGCCATGATCAGTTACGTGCTCTCAGTTCTCTCTGTAGTAGACGGCGCTGTGGGAAAGGAAGTTAGTAATGGGTGGGGGAG
>JBIOES010000093.1:0-7998 GCA_044446265.1 Solirubrobacterales bacterium | reverse complement strand
TCCCGGACTCGCGCGGGTGCATAATCCAAGCGAGCATGCCCAAGTCCAAGGTGAGGCTGCCGCGTGAGGTGCGCGAGCCGTATGAGATCTACATCAACGGCGTGCCCCAGCAGTTGGGTAGGGACTACAACGTGAGGGAAGGCGCACTGATGTTCGAGCGCGAGCTGCGCAAGGACAAGATCAGCGGGTGGCGCTGGCTGCTGGGCGCGTGGGGCGTGGGGACCTACCGCCAGAACGACTCTGTGGATGTGCGCTACGCGGCCGCCGACGGCTCGCCGCGGGTGGCCGAGGGGCTCGAGATCGAGCCGGCGTAGACGGCGTTCTCCCAGGGGCGGGCGAGCTTCAGCGCTGAGAGGATCGCGCGCGTGGCGGGGGAGCGGTTGAGCGTGTAGAAGTGGATGCCGGGGGCCCCGGCGGCGAGCAGCTCGGCGCACTGCAGGGTGGCGTAGGCGACGCCGAAGTCGCGCACCGCCTGCTCGGGCTGCTCACGGCGGGCGTGCAGCTCGCGGTGCAGGCCCGCGGGGATCGAGGCTCCGCACATCTTCGTCATGCGCTCGAGCTGGCCGATCTGGGTGATGGGCAGGATGCCGGGGACGATCGGCACGCCGATCCCCGCGCCGCGCGCGCGGCGCACGAAGTCGAAGTAGAGGGCGTTGTCGAAGAACAGCTGGGTGATGAGGAAGTCCACGCCCGCGCGCACCTTCTCTGCCAGGTGCTCGAGGTCTGCCTCGGGGGAGACGGCGTGGATGTGGGTCTCCGGGAAACAGGCCGCGCCGATCGCGAAGGGGTAGTCGGCCTTGATGAGGCTCACCAGCTGGCTCGAGTACTCCAGTCCCCCCTCGGTCTTGGTCCACTCCTCCTGTCCCTTGGGCGGATCGCCGCGCAGCGCGAGCACATTGTCGATGCCGCAGGCGCGCATCTCATCGAGCGTCGAGCGCAGCTCGGGCACGGTGGCGGAGACGCAGGTGAAGTGCGCCATCGCCTCCAGGTCGAAGTCACGTTTGATGCGGGTGACGATCTCGATCGTCTTGGCGCGCGTGGAGCCCCCGGCACCGTAGGTGACCGAGACGAACGAGGGCTCCAGCTCACGCAGCTCCGCGAGCGCCTCATACAGGTTCTGCTCGCCCTGCTCGGTCCTGGGCGGGAAGAACTCGAAGGAGAACACGGGGCCGGGGGCAGCCAACATCTCATCGATGCGCATCCCCAGATCGTATTTGTTTTGGAAGGGCCGGCCCGGGGGGCCGGCCAGGGAGCCGCGTCCGTCCACATCAAGTGGTGCTGCCGAATCCGGGGCACGGTGCGCGCCGCACGCCCGGCGCAAGGGGCCCTACCGCCCAATGACGATTACGCCGGCGACCAGCGCTCCGGCTCGCCTGGGATCTTGATCGCGCGCCCGGTGACCTGGAGGTGCAGGAGAAAGGACAGCGTCTCCATCAAGAGCCACGGGGCCGTGGCGGGCACGAAGGGGACATCGTCGTAGATCTGCGGCACGATCTCAAAGGCCGTCGCGGGCTCTGGCGCCATCGCGGCGAGGATGCGCTCGGCGCGTTCGCCAACCAGCTTGCGGTTGCCGCTGATGTGGGCGTGCACGTCGGTGAACGTGCGCCCGTGCCCGGGCAGGCAGAGGCGCGCGCCGAGGCGCTCGACGACGTCGAGGGAGTTCACGAATTCCCCCACCGGATCGGGGGAGTAGCCGTAGTCGAAGAACAGCGAGATGCGCCCGAGCAGGTGATCGCCGGAGATCAGCAGGCGCCGCTCGGGCTGGAACAGGCACACGTGCGAGGGCGCGTGGCCGGGGGTCTCGTGCACGGTCCACGCACCCAGGTCCGTGGCGATCGTGACGCCGGGCAGCAGATGACGGTGGGGCTCGATCACGGCGGCGATGCCGGAGTCGTGATCTCTGCGCTGCTCGGCGTAGCGGCGCAGCGGCTCCTCGGGCACCCCGCTCTGGCGCGCGACCTCCAGACGGCGAGCCATCGCCTCGTCGCCGTCCTTGGCCCACTGGGACATGTGCTCGTAGCGAGGGTGCATCCACAGCTCGCACCCCGCGCGCTCCACGATCGTGGCGGCCTGGCCGTAGTGGTCGGAGTGGGCGTGCGTGCAGACCACCAGGCGGATGTCCTCCAGGCGCAGGTCGCACATCTGCAGGGCGCGTTCCAGGTGCGCGAGGGAGCCGGGCTGGTGCATGCCGGTGTCGAACAGCACCACCCCATCCCCCGCCGAGACGGCCCAGGCGTTGCAGTGGGGAACGCCCGGCCAGGGCAGCGGCAGGCGCAGGCGAAAGACGCCCGGAAGCACCCGTTCGCCGCGCCCCAGCTCGTGCTTGTGGATCGTCTCGGCCACCTACGGGTGCCTGACGAAATGTGGGTGCGGCTGGGGTGGTCGAGGGTCGAGCGGAGCAAGGACGCAGGGGTGAAGGCTTGGTGGTGCCAAGTCGAGCCCCGAGGACGCCGCTCCGCGAAGGCCATCGGCCGCATCCAGACGTGCACGCATTTCGTCAGGCACCCAAGCAGCCTATTGGGTCCCCGGCGCGCTAGCCTTGGAAGCCTCGAAAAGGAGGCAGACCGATGGCTGAGGAAACAAGTTCCAGCAGCGCCGCCTCAAAGGTGCAGGAGGCCGCCGCCAACATCCACCAGAGCGGGCGCACGCGCATCACGCGCACGCCCGCGAGCGAGGCCGAGACCGTGGCGCGTGCCTACTTCGAGGCGATCAACGCGCGCGACCTCGACGCCGCCGTGGCGATGTGGGCCGATGGGGGGCGCGAGAACGTGCGCGGCCAGGTGGACGTGATCGCCCCCGAGGGCGTGCGCGCGTTCATCGGCGACCTGCTCGGAGCGCTGCCCGATCTGCGCTTCGAGATCCTCAGCACGACGACCGAGGGGGAGCGCTGCGGCGTGCAGTGGCGCCTCACGGGCACCTTCGCAGGGCCGGGCACGATCAACGGGGTCGCCCCCACCGGCCACCCGATCGCGCTGGAGGGACTCGACCTGCTGAGCGTGCGCGATGGGCTGATCCAGGGCAACGAAGCGTTCACCGACACGATGACCTTCCCCCGCCAGATCGGCATGATGCCGCCGCTGGGGTCCGGCGCCGAGCAGCGGATGATGGCGGCGTTCAACCTCAAGACCCGCCTCACGGGACCCGCCGAGGCCAAGCTCGTGGCCGAGGGAGTGTGGGTCGTGCAGGGCCAGCCCGGGCGCTGCAACGTGTACCTGATCGAGGATGAGGGCGGTGTGACGCTGTTCGACGCGGGCGCGCGCACGATGGTGCGCACGATCGCGAGCGCCGGCGCGAAGCTCGGCGGGATCCGCCGCGTGGTGCTCGGCCACGGGCACACCGACCACCGCGGCAGCGCTCCCGCATTGGGCGTGCCCGTGTGGTGTCACCCCGACGAGGTGCAGGACGCCGAGGGCAGCGGCGGCTGGCGCTACTGGCCCGAGGGCCTCGCCGGGCTGCCCACTCCCCAGCGCCAGATCCACCGTCTCATGCACCGCATGGCGTGGGACGGCGGGCCGGTGAAGATCGCGGGCACCCTCTCCGAGGGCGACGATGTGGCGGGCTTTCGCGTCGTGCACCTCCCCGGCCACGCCCCCGGGCAGATCGGGCTGTGGCGCGAATCCGATCGCCTCGCGCTCGTGAGCGACTGCTTCTACACCCTCGATATGTGGGGGCGCAGCTGCCCGCCGCACCTGCCCGAGCCGGTTTACAACTACGACACCGAGCGGGCCCGCGCGAGCATGCTCGAGCTGGCGGCGCTGGAGCCCGCGGCCGCGTGGCCCGGGCACGCGAAGCCCGTTACGGGCGACGTGCGCGGCCAGCTCGAGCGCGGCGCCGCGACCTGAGCGTGGGCAGAAAGCCCAAGAAGCTCACCGCCCCGAGCAGCGACTACACCGACATCGACGGCAACGTGCTCACGCTGCGCGGCGCGCTCACTCCGGCGACGCGGCGCGAGTACGCCGTCACGCTGGCCGGCGGCACTGGGCCCGCGGTGACCCGTGAGGACGCCTGGCACCGGGCCGTCGAGTTCCTCTTCGAGCGCCTCGCGGTCAGCTGGGCGATCGCGGGTGCCCCGCCGATCAAACGCCAGCGCGAGCTGCTCGCACGCCTGCGCGCGGCCACTGGGGAGGAGCGCGCGTGGGTGCGGGAGGTTCTGCGCGAGCACTGCGCTGAGCACTTCCCCGACGTTCAGGCGCCCTGACTAAAGAGCGAGGGGCCCGGCTCGTCCGCCTCCGGCGGACTGCGCCACCCTCTAGTCCAGCAGCTCGAGCCGAGCCCCGTGTGAGCTGCCAGCGGCGACGAATCGCGCAGTCGCCGCGCTGAGCGCGAACTCGAGCAGCTCGCCTCCATCGCAACGTACCTCCAGGCGCCGCCCCTCATCGTGCACCGCCAGGACGATGGCTCCCTCGAAGCCGCCGCCGAAGTGGGCGACGCGTGCTGAAGCGCCCACGCGCGGGACCGGACGGGAAGGGCCGAGCCTTGGCATACGATCACAAGATATGCGCCGCACGAAGATCGTCGCCACCATCGGACCGGCCTCGCGCGAGCCGGACACTCTGCTGCGCATGGTGCAAGCCGGGATGGACGTGGCGCGTCTGAACTACTCCCACGGCACCCTGGAGGAGCACGCCGAGACAGTCAGGCGCGTGCGCGACGCCGCAGGCCGGGCAGGACGCCCGGTGGCGATCCTGCAGGACCTCCCCGGCCCCAAGCTGCGCATCGGCCCGCTGCGCGAGGACGTCGTCGAGCTCAAGCCCGGCGACCGGGTCGTGTTCACCTGCGGCGGCGAGGTAAGCGAGGGGGACGCCCGCCACATGACCATCTCCTGGGCCGGGCTCCCGGAGGCTGTGGAGGCAGGCGCCGTCCTATATCTCGCCGACGGCTCGGTGCGCCTGCGCGTCGCGGAGGTGCGCGCCGGTGCGCGCGAGGTCGAAGCGGAGGTCGAGGCGGGCGGCGCAGTGGCCTCGCGCCAGGGGGTCAACATCCCCGGCCCCGCCGATGGGCTGCCCTCGGTGGGCGAGGAGGACCTGGAGCTGCTGCGCCACGGCGAGTCGATCGGCGTGGATATGGTGGCGCTGTCGTTCGTGCGCCGTCCCGAGGACGTGGAGGAGGTGCGCGAGCACACGCGCCTGCCGCTGATCGCCAAGATGGAGAAGCCCCAGGCGGTGGAGCGCGCGGAGGAGATCCTCAAGGCCGCCGACTGCGTGATGGTCGCGCGCGGGGACCTCGGCATCGAGCTGCCGATCGAGCAGGTGCCGATCGTGCAGAAGCAGCTCCTGCGCCTCGCCGGCCACCTCGCGCGCCCCTCGATCACGGCGACGCAGATGCTCGACTCGATGGTCACCTCCTCGCGCCCCACCCGCGCGGAGGTCGCCGACGTGGCCAACGCGATCCTCGATGGCACCGACGCGGTGATGCTCTCCCAGGAGACCGCCGTCGGCGCCTACCCCGTGGAGGCGATCGCGATGATGGCCGCCATCGCCGAGCAAGCCGAGGCGGTCGCCCCGTACGAAGAGTGGAACGCCTCGCGCGTGCGCCGCCTGCACACCGACCCCGCCTACACCCTCGCCCACACCCTCTGCGTGGCCGCGCGCGAGCTGCGCCTCGACGCGCTCGTCGTCCCCACGCTCTCCGGCCGCTCCGCGCGCCTGGTCTCAGCGCACCGCCCCACCGTCCCCATCTACGCCCTCTCCCCCGGCCGCGAGACCGTGCGCCGCTGCGGTCTGATGTGGGGCGTGCGCGCCGCCTCGATGCCCCGCCACGAGACCACCGAGGCGCTGATCGCCGACGCCGCCCGGCGCGTGGTCGAGCTGGGTTGGTGTCAGCCCGGCCAGCGCGTCGGCATCACCGCCGGGTTGCCCTCCGGGCGTCCTGGGACCACCAGCTTGGTACAGATTCAGGTGGTTTAGGCGCAGCGAGCGCCACCCACGTAACTCAGCCGGCCGACCTTTGACGGCGAGTCCCTACCGGCACCCCACCTCCTCCCGCCTGGAGGGAAGCTCGGCGTGGACGCCGAGGGCTAGCCGCTGCTCCTGCACCTGCCTCACAACCTCCTGCCAGAGCTCCTCGAGCGTTGCGAGCGTGAGGTCCGAGCTGATCTTCTTGTTCTGAGTCAGATTTGGCGTGACGTAGCCTGGGATACGTATCTCGGGCCGTGCGAAGCCGCGTCCTCCGACGTCGTGCGGCAGACATGGAAAGAAGCTGAACGTCCTGCCGACGGGGCGTTCTGGCGTGGCACCGAAGTAGAGCCTGTATCGCTCACCCTCGGGGCGATCTCCGCAGTCCGGCCTGCAACTGAGATCCTCCGGGGGATCGCGGTACCACGGCTCGATCGTCACCTTCCGATAGGTCCTCGAGATTCTCCCCTCGAGCACCCACCGCCAGTCATCGGCGCCGTGATCGATGTGCCCCGCGACAACGAAGACCGTGTCGAGCAGGAATCGCGACTTCGCGCGGCAGGAGCCAAACAGCACAATCGAGCCGGGGGTGAGATATCGGAGCTGCGTCGGACCGCGGCGTGTGTTCTGCAGGCAGCCGGTGTAGTGGAAGCTCTCGCCAAACACAAACGGATCCGTGTTCTGGCGCCAGACGCCGTCTCGATGATCGACGAAGTACGGTTCATACAGAAAACGCGGACCATCCGGCAAGGGGCTCTCATAGCGTCGGGACACCCACGACTCCGCCTCCCACTCACCCCAAAAGACGATCTCGCCATCCCTCCTCGCGCCTTCTGCAATGCAGTGGCCATTGCTCACCAGGAACTTGCGCTGGTGAGAACCCTGATTCCAGAGCTTGAGGTCAGGGGTATTCGGCGAGTGCTCGCCACCAGGGTGCATGAGCTGAACGAAGCAGCGCCGTTCACGCATACGGTTTCTCCTGTAGCCGTGTCCTGGCTGGTTCCCGTCGAGACATCCGGTGAGATTACGACCTTCGGGATCATTGGTCGAGCGGACGCAGCTCCACCCACTCCTCATACGCCGCCAGAGTGACCTCGAACTGATCGAAGAACCCGGTGAGCCCGAGCAGACCGAAGGCCGGGCGCCATGGCTCACAGAACCACACCGGCGCCGCCCATCGGTGACTGGAGTTGCCGTCCGAGACTTCGAGGACAACCTCTGCCGAGCGCGCCGTGACCAACGCTCCCCCCACGGCGACCCTGGTCTGCGGCGCGTCAGTGAGATCCAACCCAACGAGTTCGGCCACGTGCGGTCCCATACGCACGGCTGTGGCGCCGCTGTCCAGCAGGCATGCCTGCGGGGCTAGCTCCAGGCCCTCTACGACGACATCGACGATGGGGCGCGGGCGGATGCTGCTGCCCGACGGGTCGGGGATGTCCCTGAAGGGGAACCTCACAGCGGCGCGACACCGCTGAGGGCCAACTCATCCTCGGGCACGCGAAACATGCTGCCGGCTCGCTGATCGTGGCGCGCGAGCCAGCCCACGACCTCCTTCGGTGTGGGCGCGGCTATGAGTAGCTCATCGTCCTTCACGGCCACCCACTGGCCCGGGAACGACCTGAGCGTCTCGGCAAGCACGTGCCCACGGTCCTCCTTGGAGCCGGTATTGGATGCCGCCGTCCGCCCGGGCGCGTCCCTGAGATGGCTCTCCCCGCGCGTCTCGAGCGGTGCGGATTCGCGACGGCCCACTGGGAAGCCCAAGCCCATCAGCACACGCCGGGCCTGGTGGGATGTGAAGTCAGCTCGATCCAAACCCGTAACGAGGGCGATCACCTGCTTGGGCGGGTAGCGATGGCGCCCGATCACCACGTAGTGGCTCGTGAGCGGCTCGGGCAGAACCTGGAGCATCATGCGCTCCACTCGGTCTCTGCGCAATTCGAAGCGCCGCTTGGCGATCGTTACTTTCTTCAATGATGTCTCTGGCACGTTTTCTCCGATTCGTCTCTGCACTGTAGCGGTGGACCACGACGGAGTCAAGCGCAAATGCCGGCTTGCACAGGCGTGTTCGGCACCCGTAGCACGCACGACGCGGCTTGATTGGGAC
>JBIOES010000092.1:0-8055 GCA_044446265.1 Solirubrobacterales bacterium | reverse complement strand
GAGCGCGAGCGGGGCGGCTCACGCGGCGGCGGGCGTCCACGTGGCGGACGCGATCGTTACTGATCGCGTCGCCAGCCGCTGTACGGTCTGACCGTTGCACGACCCGACGAAGTCCGAGCACCGCATGACCACACTGCCCTCGGGCGTGCGTGTGGTCACCGAGCGCATGCCCAGCGTGCGCTCGGTGGCGCTCGGCTTCCTGATCGGCGCGGGATCGGTGGGGGAGTCCGAGCACGAGGCCGGCATCTCCCACCTGCTCGAGCACATGCTGTTCCGCGGCACCGAGCGCTACGGCTCGCAGGAGATCGATCAGATCTTCGACGGGATGGGCGCCGAGCTGAACGCGGGGACCGACAAGGAGAACACGTCGGTCTATACGAGGGTGCTCGACCAGCACCTGGAGAAGGCATTCGATGTGATCTCCGACATGATCTGGCGCCCGCGCTTCGGGGAGCTGGAGACCGAGCGCGAGGTGGTGCTCGAAGAGATCGCGATGTACGAAGACGACCCGCAGGACAAGGTCTTCGACGTGCTCGGCGAGGCCGTCTACGGCTCCCATCCGCTGGGGCGGCCGGTGATCGGCCGTGCCGAGGTCGTCGGCGCCGTCACCGTCGAGCAGCTGCGCGCCTTCCACGCCCGGCGCTATGACCCACAGAGCATCGTCGTGGCGGCGGCCGGCTCGGTCGATCACGACGCGCTGGTGGAGCTTGCGCTCGCCGGCGGGCCGCAGTCAAGTCCGGCCGCGAGCGGCGAGTCGGATGCAGCTGCGCGGGCGGCCGGACCCTCCAGTGTCCTCGCGCCCGCGGGCGCCCAAGCGGCGTCGGCGATGCCCGCCTTCGAGCCGCGTGTGCGGTTCCTGCGCAAGGACACCGAGCAGTACCACGTCTGCCTCGGCGGCCCCGGGCTCGCACGCGACGACGAGCGCCGCTACGCGCTGCGTGTGCTCGACAACGTGCTCGGCGGCTCCTCCTCCTCGCGCCTCTTCCAGGAGGTGCGCGAGCGCCGCGGTCTCGCCTACGCGGTGTTCTCCTTCGCCAACCTCCACGCTCACACCGGCGACGTGGGCCTGTACGTGGGCACCCGCCCGGAGAACCTCAGCGAGGCCCTCTCGGTGCTCGCCGAGGAGCTCGCGCACTTTGCCTCGGAGCCGGCGGACGAGGCCGAGCTCGATCGCTCGCGCGAGAATGCCAAGGGCCGCATCGCGCTCTCGCTGGAGTCCACCGGAGCGCGCATGAACCGCCTCGGCGCCTCCGTGCTGCACGAGCTGCCGATCCTCACCGTGGAGGAGGTCATGCAGAAGATCGACGCCGTCGGCCAGGACGAGCTGCGCAGGCTGGCGGGCGAGCTGTTCGCGCCCGAGCGCCTCTCGGCCGCCGCGATCGGTCCCGCCGAGGACGCCTTCGGCGCTGCCCTCGAGCCGCTGCCGGCGCTGAGCGCGTTGCAGGTATCGGCGGCTGGGACAGCAGTCGGCGAAGCCGTACAGTAGATCGAGATGCCGGACACCGCGAGAGAGCCGATCAGGGTCGCCGTCGCCGGCGCCGCCGGGCGCATGGGGCAGACCGTGTGCGCCGCGGTGGAGGACGCCGAGGACATGGAGCTCAGCGGCCGCGCGGACCCGATGTTGGGGGTCACACTGGAGGAGGTGCTGCCGGGCGCCGAGGTGGTGGTTGACTTCACCCGCCCCGATACCGCCCTGGAGAACGCACTGGCGTGCGTGCACGCGGGCGTGCACGTCGTGATCGGCACGACCGGCTTCGTCGTAGAGCCGCTGCGCGCCGCGCGCACCCCCGACGGGCTCCCCCAGGCAAACGTGCTGATCGCCCCCAACTTCGCGATCGGCGCCGTGCTGATGATGCGCTTCGCCGCCGAGGCCGCGCGCCACATGGAGAAGGCCGAGATCGTAGAGCTGCACCACGACCGCAAGCTCGACGCTCCCAGCGGCACAGCAGCGCGCACCGCGCGGCTGATGGCCGAGGCCTCAGGCGGCCCCGAGCCCCCGATCCACTCCGTGCGCCTGCCGGGCCTCGTCGCCCACCAGGAGGTGATCCTGGGCGGGCTCGGAGAGACGCTCACGATCCGCCACGACTCGATCGACCGCGCGTCGTTCATGCCGGGGGTGCTGCTGGCCGTCAGGCGCGTGGGGGGCCTGGAGACCTCGCCTGTCATCGGATTGGAGAACCTACTCCTTGCTTGACCGTCGAGCGGTTATCTTTGCACTTCTGAGGTAGTGTTGTATGATGATGGCTATGGCTGCCGGTGCTCTTGAGCGCAACTTCTCCGATCTGCTACGCAGGTCGGGCGAGGTGCTGGAGGAGGTCGATCGGCACGACGTGCTGCTTCGACGCCGGGATGGACATGACCTGCTGCTCGTCCGGGCTGATCGGGAGGAGACCTTTCGCGATGCCGTCGGTGTCGCTTCAAGCGTGCTGGCGCACATGGCACACCACCATCTGCGAGAGATGGCCGAGGGGCTGCCCGATGCGCTGCCCTGGCTGCGGATGCTGCCTGCGCGTGACCTCGAGCAGTTCGCCCAGGAGTTCGTTGAGGTCGCCGAGGCGTGCGGAGCGCTCGGTTCGTTCGATCGGCTGGGGCTCCTACTGGCGGAATGGCGCAACACCGCCTATGCCTGGTCTCGCCCTGAGCTGCTGCGCACGCTTCAGGCCGACCACGCCGCCGATGTCTTTGACGAGCAGGTCCCCGCACCCACGTGAGTCGCCGAGGAGGTCGTGTTCCGCGCCCGCCGGTCTCGCCGGAGTGGGATCTGCGCTTTGCCACCAAGGCTGCTGCGGGGAACTGGGACAAGCTCTGCAACGTCGCGGCTGGAAACTGCGCCGAGATGCACACTCGCCTCACCAAAGACCCTCGGGATCGCATCAATCCGGACCGCCACCACCGGCTGAAGGGCGAGCTGGGGGTCGGTCGCCACGATGGCAGGGAGCTGGAGCAATGGCAGTACGAGGTCACCGGCGCCGGGCGGGTCTGGTTTCTGATCGACGACGCAAAGCACCGCGTGCTGCTGACCGCTGTCACGCTCGGCCACCCTTCCAAGACCGACAGGTAGCGGTATGCGACGACGGCCCGTACAGTAGAGCGATGACCCAGACCACCCACGTGGGATAATGCCGCCGATGCTCGAGCTCGGGACAATCCTCACGGCGATCGTGACGCCCTTCGACGCGGATCTGCGCGTCGACGAGGAGGCGTTCGTGGCCCTGATGCACCACCTCGGCGAGCACGGCTCGGATGGGTTCGTGGTGTGCGGCACCACCGGAGAGGCGTCGACGCTCACCGACGAGGAGCACCTGGGGCTGATCGAGCTCGCGGTCTCCGAGAAGCCGGCGGGCAAGACGATCGTGGGGGGGACGGGCTCCAACAACACGCTGCATGCGGCGCACCTGACGCAGCGGGCGACGGAAATGGGCGTGGACGCCACGCTGAGCGTGACCCCTTACTACAACCGCCCCAGCCCGCTGGGGCTGAAGCGTCACTACGAAGAGGTCGCCAGGGCCACGGACCGTCCGGTGCTGCTCTACAACATCCCGCACCGCACCGGCACCAACATTCCGCCCGCGCTGCTGGCGGAGCTCGCGCAGATCGAGCACATCGATGGGGTCAAGCAGGCCAACGCGGATGAGCTGCAGAGGATCGACGGGCTCGACCTCTACGCGGGGGACGATGGGACGTTCGCGCGCACGCTCGACATGGGCGGCAACGGCGGCATCCTGGTGGCGAGCCACGTGGTGGGAGACGAGATGCGCCGGATGGTGGACGAGCCCGAGCGCCGCCACGAGATCGACGCGAGCCTGCGCGACGTGTATAAGACGCTGTTCATGACCGCGAGCCCGACGTGCACGAAGGCCGCGCTGAACCTGCTCGGCCTGTGCTCCCCGGGCGTGCGCCTGCCGATCGTGGAAGCCACCGCTGAGGAGCTCGCGGAGGTAAGGACGGCGCTCGAGCGCCACCGACTGCTGGTGCCGCAAGCGTGAGCAAGCTGCGAGTCCTGCCCCTTGGAGGGCTCGGCGAGATAGGCAAGAACATGACCGTCGTCGAGTACGACGGGCGGATCGTCGTGGTTGACGTGGGGCTGCGCTTCCCCACGCCGGAGATGGTGGGGATCGATCTGGTGCTGCCCGACTTCACCTACCTGCGCGAGCGCGCGAAGGAGATCGAGGCGATCGTCGTCACCCACGGCCACGAGGACCACCTGGGCGCGCTGCCGTGGGTGCTGCGCGAGCTGGGCGCCGAACGCGGCGACACCCCGCCGGTGTATGGGGGGGCGCTGACGGTGGCGATGGCCAGGTCGAAGCTCGAGGAGCACCGCCTGAAGGACATCGAGCTGATCGAGCTCGCCGTGGATGAGACGGTCGAGCTGGGGCCCTTCTCGGCGGAGCTCGTGCACATGACCCACTCGATCCCCGACTCCTCCGCGGTGGCGCTGGGCACCGAGCTCGGAACCGTGCTCATCACCGGCGACTACAAGTTCGATCAGACCCCCGTCGACGGGCCGCCCGCGGACGTGTCGAGGCTCGCGGAGCTCGGCCGCGAGGGGGTACTGCTGCTGTGCGGAGACTCCACGAACGTCGACCGCCCCGGCTTCTCGCCCTCGGAGTCGGTCGTGGGCCCGCACCTGGAGGAGGCCTTCGCGCGCTGCGAGGGCCGCATCGTGGTGACGAGCTTCGCCTCGAACATCCACCGCGTGCAGCAGGTGATGGACGCCGCGCACGCGCTCGACCGCAAGGTCTCGCTCGTGGGGCGCTCGATGCGCAAGAACGTGGCGATCGGACGCACGCTTGGGCACATCGAGGTGCCCGAGGGGCTGATGGTGGGCCCGCGCGAGCTCGACGACTTCCCCGACGAGCGCGTGGTGATCATCTCCACGGGGTCCCAGGGCGAGCCACTCAGCGCGCTGCGGCGAATGGCCTACCGCGACCACCGCCAGGTGCAGCTGCGCGAGGGCGACACCGTGATCTTCTCCGCTACCCCGATCCCCGGCAACGAGCGCGCGGTGAACGAGACGATCGACCGCCTCTACCACATCGGCTGCGAGGTGGTGACCCCGCGCGACGCGCCCGTGCACGCCTCGGGGCACGGCTACGCGGAGGAGGTCAAGCTGATGCTGAACCTCGTCAAGCCGCGCTACGTGATGCCCTTCCACGGCGACTTCAAGCGCCTGCGCCTGCACGCGCGCCTCGCGGAGGCCGTGGGGATCCCGCCCGAGGACATCTTCCAGGGCGACAACGGGCAGCCGCTGGACATCGACGCGCGACGCGCGGGCTTTGGCGAGCGCGAGCAGGCGGGCATGGTGTTCGTGGATGGCGTTGAGATCGGCGACATGGCCGACGTCGCGCTGCGCGACCGGCGGATGCTCTCCGCGGATGGCATCTTCATCGTCGTCGCCACGATCGCCGAGTCCGACGGCAGCTCCGTGGCCGACCCCGAGGTGATCTTCCGAGGGGTGCCCTTCCTCGATGAGGCCGGCGAGCTGGTGGAGGAGATCCGCAGCACCGTGGTGGCCACGCTCGCGCGCGCCGCGAAGGAGCAGATCCACGAGGTGGACATGCTCCAGGAGGCGCTGCACGACGACCTAGCCGAGCTGGTTTACGACCGCCTGCGCCGCCGGCCGATGGTGCTCCCCGTCGTCGTCGAGGTCTGAGGCCAGCGGCAGACGTACCGTGAACCGCGCGCCGTAGGGCTCCTCACCCGGGTGCGTGTACTCGAGCGTGACGCTGCCCCCGTGGGACTCCGCCACGGCGCGTACGATCGCAAGGCCCAGGCCGAAGGATCCGCCGCGATCCCCGGCTCCCCGCACGAAGCGCTCGAACAACGTGCCACTCAGCTCAGGCGGGACCCCCGGACCGTCGTCCTCCACCACGAGCACGGCCAAGCCCTTCGCGGCCCGCTCGCCGGAGGACTGGGGTCGGCCCGGCCCCGCCCAGCCGGATCCGCCCGGCCCGGCCCAGCCGGCGGCTCCTTCCATACCAGTGCGCACCCGTATCTCGGTGCCGGAGGGCGTGTGGCGCAGTGCGTTCTCGAGCAGGTTGATCGTCACGCGGTGCAGCTCGTCGCGCGCGGCCTCCACGGGCGCCATGTGTACGTCGAGGGCGATGTCGTGCTCGGCGCTCACGGGCCCCAGCTCGGCCGCGGCCTCCACGACGATCTGCGCGAGGTCGCAGGGCTCGTGCGCGACCACGCGCCCCACATCGGTGCGCGCGAGCAGCAGCAGATCGGCGACCAGCCGGCGCATGCGCTGGGAGGAGCGCAGGGCGCTGCGCGCCGCCTCGCCCTCGTCGCCGTGCAGCGAGTCCGCCAGCAGCTCGAGGTTCGCGAGCACGCTCGTGAGCGGAGTGCGCAGCTCGTGCGAGGCGTCCGCGACGAAGCGCCGCTGGCGCACGAGCATCGCCTCGGTCTCCGCGTGCGCGGAGTCGAGCTCGCGCAACATCCCCTCCAGCGTGTGCGCCAGCTCGGCCACCTCGTCGTCCGCTCTGGGCTGGGGGATCGTACGGCTGGAGTCGCGCGTGCGCGCGATCTGCTCGGCGGCGCTCGTGAGCTCCGCGATCGGAGCCATCGCGCGGCGCGCGATCATGATGCCCGCGAGCAGCGCGAACGCGGAGCCCGCGAACGTGCCCAGCAGCAAAAGCAGCTCGACGCGCGCGATCGTCGCATCGACGTCGGAGACGCGCCGGCCGTACTGCACGATCACCTGCCCCAGCGGGCGCCCGCTGCCGAGCACGCGCACCACAGCGGGCTCGCTCACGAAGCGGTAGCCGTTCGTTTCGCCCGTCTGCGAACCGACCTGGGGCGGCGAGGGCAGCGCGGGGGCGTGCACGGAGGGAGTCTGCGCGAACGGGATCGTGCCGCCGATCGTGTAGAGCTTGATCACCGAGTGGGGCGGCACGCCCGGGAGATCGTCGAGCGCCGGCTGGATGCCGACGATGTTGTGCGTGATCGGGTTGATGTACACGTTCAGCTGCGTGGAGAGCTGCTGCGCGGTCTGCGCCACCTGGCGGTTGAAGTCCGAGCGGATGCGCCGCACCGTGAGCCCGCCCACCGCCAGCGCGAACGCGCACAGGATCGTGAAGGTCAGCAGCGCCGAGACGCCCGCGAGGCGCACACGGATGGGCAGCCCATCGAAGGCGCCCGAGAGGCGCTCCACAGCGCGCCGTGCCGCGCCCTCGACCCTACGCGCGTAGGACGTACCCGGCCCCTCTGATGGTATGGAGCAGACGCGGCTCACCCTCGGCCTCGAGCTTGCGGCGCAGGTTCGAGACGAACACCTCGATCGTGTTCGTCGTGGAGAACGGATCGTACCCCCACACCTCGTCGAGCAGCCGCTGGCGGGAGATCACAATTCGCTCATTGCGCATGAGGTATTCGAGGAGTTCAAACTCGCGCTGGGTGAGGTCGATCGTGCGCTCCTCGCGGCTGACCTCGTGCGTGTCCGCGTTCAGAGATAGGTCCCCAACGCGCAGCGGCGCCGAGCCGCGCGGCGGGCGCCGGCGCAAGAGCGCGCGCATCCGCGCGAGCAGCTCCTGGCGCTCGAAGGGCTTGACGAGGTAATCGTCGGCGCCGGCATCGAGCCCCTCCACGCGCGAATCCAGCGCATCGCGCGCGGTGAGGATCAGGATCGGCACGTCGTCGTTCTCGCGCAGGCTGCGCGCCACATCGAGTCCATCCACGCGCGGCAGCCCAAGGTCGAGGATCACCAGATCGGGCGCGAAATGATGCCCGTCTTCGATCGCCTGCTGACCATCGGAGGCGGCGCGCACCTCATAGCCCTCCATGCGCAGCGAGCGCAGAAGCGCCTGGGCGATGTCCTCGTCGTCCTCGACAACGAGCACGCGGGGGGCACGGGAGAAGTCGTTCATGGTCTTTATGTTCGCGACAGCGAGTAAACAGATGGTAAGGGTTAGCGGGGAGGTTCCTAAGCGCAGGCGTCGAAGTTGCGGGATGGATGCCCGCCACGAAAAAGCGCCCCACCCGCTCGCGCACGACCCGTAGGCCCCCTGCCCGCGTGAGCCGCACGCGCGCGAAGGGGAGGGGGAGGGGGGCCGGCAG
>JBIOES010000091.1:0-8275 GCA_044446265.1 Solirubrobacterales bacterium | reverse complement strand
CTCGCCCTTCTTGATGCGCCCGTTGTAGTGGTTCCACAGCTCCGGGCGCTGGTTCTTGGGGTCCCACTGGCCGATGTCGTCGCGGAAGGAGAAGATTCGCTCCTTTGCGCGCGCGCGCTCCTCGTCGCGCCGCGCGCCGCCGAAGGCCGCGTCGAAGCCGTGCTCGGCGATCGCATCGAGCAGCGTCACCGTCTGCAGGCGGTTGCGCGAGGCGCGCGGTCCTTTCTCCTCGACGGCGCGCCCGCTGTCGATCGACTCCTGCACGCTCGCCACGATCAGCCGCTCACCCAACTCGGCCACGCGGCGGTCGCGGAACTCGATCACCTCGGGGAAGTTGTGCCCCGTGTCCACGTGCATCAGCGGGAACGGAAACGGCGCCGGGCGAAACGCCTTCTCCGCCAGGCGCAGCAGCACGATCGAGTCCTTGCCGCCGCTGAACAGCAGCACGGGGTTCTCGAATTCCGCGGCCACCTCGCGCATCACGTGGATGCCCTCGCTCTCCAGCGCGCGCAGATGACTCAGCTGGGGTCGCGCGGCGACGCTCATCTCGGACTCCTCACAAGCATCCATGTGCACGTAGAGCAAGCTGGGCAAGGACGCAGGGAGCGCCGCGTACTTCGTACGCAAGCGACCGAGGACGCCGATCCAGCGCAGCTATACGTGTGCATGGAGTCCGCACTCCGTCTTGTCCCTACCTGCCCAACGCCCGTCGCGGCCGCTGCCCGGCTGCGTGCAGGGGGCGCAGCCGATCGACGCGTACCCCTGGTCGTGCAGCGGGTTGTAGGGCAGCTGTCGCTCGTGGATGCGCCGCCACAGGTCCTTCTCGCTCCAGTGCGCAAGCGGGTTGTACTTCCAGAGGTCGCGCTGATCGTCGTGCTCGATCAGCTCGGTCTCCGCGCGCGTGGGTCCCTGCTCGCGGCGGATGCCCGTGATCCAGCCCTCCGCGCCGTGCAGGGCGCGCTCGAGCGCAGCCACCTTCGCCACCGAGCAGCAGTCCTCGGGGCCGGTCCAGGCGCCGCCCTCCGCCTCTGGCCGGCTGGCGTCGTACACCTCGATCGCCACGCCGAAGCGCTCCTCGAACGCTCGCCACGTCGCGAGCGTCTCGGGGAAGAGCACCCCGGTGTCGATCGTCACGATCTTCGCCGGCGTGGCGCCGTCGCCGATGCGCAGCAGCTCGTCGAGCAGCACCGACTCCTCCTTCTGGAAGGAGCACAGCAGCACCACGCGCTCGCCGTGGCGCTCGACCGCCTCGCGCAGGGTGTCGGCAAGAGGGTGGCGCAGGCGGCCGGAGGCCGCCGAGCCGGGCCCCTCGCTTTTTCCATTCATACCGCGCACTCGCCCTCTCCACGTATCACCTGGAAGGGCACGTTGCGGTTCCAGTCGATGAAGTCGTTCATCGTCTCGATGCTGAACTCCGCCGGCAGCGAGAGCTCCTTGACGAGCCCTTCGAGCTCGGGGCCGCCCACGCGCGCGACGAACGCGTTCCACGTCTCGCCCTCGTCGCGGTTGGCCTCGTAGTGGCGGATCCAGCGCTCGATCGCCTCGGGCACGCGCTTTGAGGGCAGGCGCAGCTTCAGGCGCTGGCCGAACTGCACCGGCCCGCCTTCGTACACCCCGCCCACGTGCGGGATGTAGGCGGGGATCGTGTGCTCGCCCACCTTGATCGACGCGCCCGTGAAGCCGATCGAGCCGACGTGGTGCTGCCCGCAGCCGTTGGGGCAGCCGCTGATCTTGATGTGGATCTGGCGCGTGAGGGGGTCCGTCAGGGACATCGCCTCGATGCGCTCCTGCACCGCCTCGTTGACGCCCATCGAGCTCGTGATCCCGAGCTTGCAGGAGTCGGTGCCGGGGCAGGAGACGACGTCGTCGATTTCCCGTGCGCCCGCGTCGCCGAGCCCCAGCTCGCGCAGCGCCTGCCACACGTCGTAGACGCTCTCCTCGCGCACCCACCGCAGCACGAGGTTCTGCTGCACGGTGGTGCGCGCGTACCCGCCCGAGTGCTTGCGCATGATCTCCGCCAGCCCGCGGAACTGCTCGGGCGTGAGGTCGCCGCGCGTGATCTTCGCCTCGACCGTGACGAAACCCGCCTGCTTCTGCTCGGCCACGTTGGCGGCGCGGAAGCGCTCGAACTCGCTGAGATCGCCGTTGGGGCTCCCGTAGGCGGCGGGGGCGGGGGGCGCGCTCAGCTCCTCGTCATCCACGAACAGGCGGTGCTCGACGCCGAAGTCGCGTTCTGAGGCCCACTCGCCCTTCAGCTCCTCCTCGACCTGAGTGCGCAGCTCGTCGATGCCGTACTTATCGACGAACACCTTGATGCGCGCCCGCGCGCGGTTCACGCGCAGCCACTCCTGGCGGTCGAAGATGCGAAAGACGGCCTCGGAGATGCGCAGGTAGTCGCCGTTGTCGAGCTCCACGAACTCGTACAGCACGGGCGCCACGCGCGGCATGATCGAGGTGCCGCCGCCGACCAGCATCTGCACGCCGCGCACCTCGCCGCGGCCATCGATCTGCTTCACGCGGGCGCGGAAGGCGATGTCGTGGATCTCCGAGATCGCACGCCCGCTGGCGCTGCCGTCGAAGGCGGTCTTGATCTTGCGCGGCATCGCCTGCGTCGTGGGGTGGCGCACGAAGTAGCGCACGTACGCGCCCGCGTAGGGGGTGAGATCGAACAGCTCGTCCTTCGCCACGCCCGCCCACGGATCGCCGGTGACGTTGCGCACGGTGTTGCCGCAGCCCTCGCGGCTGGAGAGCTTGGCCTCGCCCAGCTCGCGGATCGCCTTCTCGGCATCGGGGAGGGGGATGTGGTGCATCTGGATGTTCTGCCTCGTGGTGATGTGGCCCTTGCGCAGCGGGACGTACTTCTCGATCACCCCCGCGAAGCTCTCCAGCTGCTCGGGCGTGACCCCGCCGAAGGGCAGCTTCACGCGGATCATCTGCACGTCGGGCTGGCGCTGGCCGTACACCCCCTGCTTGAGGCGGAACTTGATGAACTCGTCTTCGGGCGTGTCTCCATCCAGGAACTTGCCCGCCTCGGTCTTGAAGTCCTCGTACTCCCGCTGCAGGATCGGGATGATGTGGCCGGGGACGTTCTCGTAGACCTCCGGGTCGGCCAGGGTGCCCTTGCCGTTGTTCGGCGCCGTGGCGGCTGTGGGCTCGTCGATCTGGGTGGTGGCGGAACCGGGCTCCATGGGCTAGCGGTCTCCTTGCAGAGTCGTTCTTACGCTGAACACGACAATATACATAAAGCCTAGTGCCTTTCAGGTATTTTCCGTATCGACAGGTTCTGGTTCACGCTCCACCCCTTCGCGCAGCGCCGCGCTCCGCCATGGGTCTGGCGGAAGTGCCTGGGGTACTCGGGGTGGCGCCGTGTCGCGCATGAAGCGCTCCAGCGCGGCCACGATCGCGGCGGCCTCCTCCGGCGAGGCCGTCGGGGTTGGCCGAAACGGGGACCGATTAGGGAGACACTCGCTCCGCTCGCATCCCCGAATCGGCCAGCGCCGAAGGCGCGTGTCTACCGGCTTCGGTAACTCCAGCTGCGGGCGACGGTTGGGCATCGGCACAGTTTGACAGGCGCCGAGCCCTAAACTGGCTGCGTGGACAGGCCGCTTGAGGAATTCGTCGCGGCCGCCCCGCAGCCCCAGCGCACGGGGCTGCGGCTGGTGCTCGCGCTGGCCGCTCGTCCCCGCGGAGCGGCGCTGCTGAATCGCGTTCCGCCGCTGGCCCAGGTGGGGCGCTCGCTGCTCGCGATGGACCGCTACGAGGACCCGGCCGTGGCGCGCTCTCTCGGTTGGGACGCCGAGGCGGTGGTCGCGCGCGGACGTGCGCTGCGTCGCGCGGAGGGACGGCCGTGAGGATCGATGCGGACGTCTGCGTGATCGGCGCGGGCGCGGGCGGAGCGGTGGTGGCGGCTGAGCTGGCCGAGGGAGGCGCCAACGTGGCGCTGCTGGAGCAGGGTCCCTGGCACGACCCCGATGGCTTCACCGCCAGCCCGCCGCAGATGCTCGCGAAGCTCTACCGCGAGGCCGGGCAGACGCTGACGGTGGGCACCCCGCCGATCGTGCTCCCGCTGGGCGGCGGACTTGGGGGCACCACGCTGGTCAACTCCGGCACCTGCTTTCGCACGCCGCCGCACGTGCTGGAGCGCTGGCGCGAGGACTTCGGCTTGGAGCTCGACTCGGAAACACTCGAGCGCTGCTTCGGGCGCGTGGAGGAGGCGCTGTCGGTGAGCGAGGTCACGCCCGAGCTCGCGGGGCGCAACGCCGCGGTATCGCTGCGTGGCGCGCAGCGGCTCGGGTGGTCCCACGGCTACCTGCGCCGCAACGCGCGCGGCTGCGTCGGCTCGGGGGTGTGCGCCTTCGGGTGTCCCACCTCGGCCAAGCAGCACACCGGCATTACCTATGTGCCGCGCGCGGAGGAGGCGGGAGCGCGGATACTCACCGGAGCCACGGTGCGCGAGATCGAGGTGCGCGGCGGTCGTGTTCACGGCGTACATGCACGTATGGCCGGCGCGGGCCCCATCGACGTGGAGGCCCCGTGCGTGGTGGTGGCCGCGGGCACGATCCACACTCCGCTGCTGCTTCAGGCGAGTGGCATCGGTGGGGAGTCGGGGCAGCTGGGAGGCAATTTGTCGATGCACCCCGCCACGGCCGGCTTCGCGCTGATGGACGAGGTGGTGGACATGGCCCGGGGAGTGCCCCAGAGCTTCTACGTGGACGAGTGGGCGAGCGAGGGGATCATCTTCGAGGGCATCGCCGGGCCGCCCTCCTACGCCGCCGCATCGCTGCCCCTGCAGGGCGAGCGCCACGCCGAGGCGATGCGCTCCTACCGCCACCTCGCGCAGCTGGGGCTGATGGTGAGCGACTCCTCGCGCGGGCGTGTGCGCAGGATGATGGGTTCCCCACCCACCCGGCCATGGATCAGCTACGACCTCGACGAGCACGATCTCGCGCGCTTTCGCACCGGCATCGGGCGCATGCGCGAGCTGTTCGAGAGCGCGGGCGCGCGCGAGGTGTACCTGCCGGTGCCCGAAGGCACCGAGCCCGAGCAGGTGCGTGCCGGGGAGCTGCGCCTGATGGCCTTCCACCCCCTTGGTACGGCTCGCGCCGACGCCGATCCGGCGCGCGGAGTGGTCGACTCGAACCTCCAGGTGCACGGCATCGAGGGCCTGCACGTGGCTGACGGCAGCGTCGTGCCCTCCTCCCTGGGCGTGAACCCGCAGATCACGATCATGGCGCTGGCCACGCGCCTGGCGTACCATCTGCTCGAGCGCCCATGTCCTTCCTGATCGATCCCCCCTGGCTGTACGCGACCGGCCGCGCCTACGGGCGCCTGCTGCCCGACGAGCAGACACCCGCCGCGCGCGTGATCCACACGGCGACCGCGACTGCCTTTCTCGCCACCAGCGTCTCGCTCTACCTGAACCTCCCCTGGACCAGGCGCATCTGGGAGGCCTGCCGCGCAGAGGACGGCCGCGACTGGATGCTCAACTCGGGTGTCTTCCGCTTCGACTTCCGCCGCGCGAGTCGTCGCACCCACGCGCTGTCGGCGCTGCTGTTCCTCACCTACCCTTGGTGGCTGCGGATGGGCGAAAAGCGCTCGCGCCGCGCGTGATCGTCGCCTTTCCTTGAAAGGCCCCCACAAGGGGGGCCGAGGGGGCCGCGCAGCGGCTATCCACGTGTTCGGTACACACAACGCGGCCCTCACAGGCCGCCCTCCGGGGCGGCCCCTTCCTCACAACGGGATGTTGCCGTGCTTGCGCTTGGGCCCCGGCTCGCGCTTGGTGTGCAGCGTCTGCAACGCGGTGATGAGGCGCGGGCGCGTCTCATGCGGGACGATCACGTCGTCGATGTAGCCGCGCTCTGCCGCGGTGTAGGGGTTGGCGAAGCGCGCCTTGTAGTCGGCCATCAGCGTCTGGCGCCGTTCGTCGGGCGTGGGGCTCGCGGCGATGTCGCGGCGGTAGATGATGTTCACCGCGCCCTCGGGTCCCATCACGGCGACCTCGCTGGTGGGCCACGCGAAGTTGAAGTCCGCGCCGAGGTGCTTCGATGACATCACGTCGTAGGCGCCCCCGTAGGCCTTGCGGGTGATGATGGTGACCTTTGGCACGGTGGCCTCGGCGAACGCGTAGAGCAGCTTGGCGCCGTGGCGGATGATGCCGCCCCACTCCTGCGCGGTGCCGGGGAGGAAGCCGGGCACGTCGCAGAACGTCAGCAACGGGATGTTGAAGGCGTCGCAGGTGCGCACGAAGCGCGCGGCCTTCGCGGAGGCGTCGATGTCGAGCACGCCCGCGAGCTGAGCGGGCTGGTTGCCGACGATGCCGATGCTCCACCCATCGAGGCGCGCGAAGCCGCAGATGATGTTCTTCGCGTGGTGCTCGTGCACCTCGAAGAACTCGCCATCGTCGACGATCAGGCGCACCACGTCGCGCATGTCGTAGGGTTTGTTGGGGTTGTCGGGGACGACGTGATCGAGCTCGGGGTCCATGCGCAGCGGGTCGTCGGTGCTCTGCACGCGGGGCGTGCTCTGGAGGTTGTTGGAGGGCAGGAAGGAGAGCAGGTAGCGGCAGTCCTCCAGGCACGCATCCTCGTCCTCGGAGGCGAACTGCGCGACGCCGGACTTGGTGTTGTGCGACATCGCCCCGCCGAGCTCCTCGAAGCCGACCTCCTCGCCGGTGACGGTCTTGATGACGTCGGGCCCCGTGATGAACATGTGCGAGGTCTCCTTCACCATGAAGATGAAGTCGGTGATCGCGGGGGAGTACACCGCGCCGCCCGCGCACGGCCCCATCACGAGGCTGATCTGGGGGATCACGCCCGAGCTGCGCACGTTGCGCAGGAACACGTCGCCGTAGCTGCCGAGCGAGACGACGCCCTCCTGGATGCGCGCTCCGCCGGAGTCGTTGATGCCGATCACCGGGCAGCCGATCTTCGCGGCGAGGTCCATGATCTTGCACATCTTCTCGCCCATCACCTCGCCGAGCGAGCCCCCGACGACGGTGAAGTCCTGGCTGAAGACGCACACCGTGCGCCCATCGATCGTGCCGTGGCCGGTCACCACCGCGTCGCCCCAGGGGCGGTTCTTCTGCATCTCGAACTCGTAGGTGCGGTGGCGCACGAACGTATCGAGCTCCTGGAAGCTGCCGGGGTCGAGCAGCTTTTCCACGCGCTCGCGCGCGGTGTACTTGCCGCGCGCGTGCTGCTTCTCCTCCGCCTCGGGGGCGCTGTGCAGCGCGGCTTCGCGCAGCTCCTGCAGCTGCGCCAGCTTCTCCTCATAGGTCTCCGGGGCCTTCTCGCGCATCGAGCGGCGGATGTTATCTGCGCGGGTGTTTCTAGGCCCGCGAGAACGGCCGGTGGTGCGCAGCGCCCAGGCGATCCAGCACGGCTGTGAGCAGCGCGGTGGTCTCCGCGGCCATCGACTCCTCCAGTGCCTGGAGCTCGGCGGAGAGATCTGGCTGCTCCGGCTCGGTTGCCTCGGGCCTCGGCTCCGGCTCGGGCTCTGGCGCCGGCTCGGGCAGCGTTGCCTCGGGCTCTGGTGTGGCATGGCGGCGGCGGCGACGGCGGAAGAGCCTGGCAAAGAACCCCGGACGGCGGCCGGGCTCGGCCTCGGGCGCCGATGCGTCCTCCAAGACGGGCTCGGGCGCGACCACCGGCTCGGGCTCGATGATCGGCTCTGGCTCCGGCTCTGCTGGCGCTGCCGGCTTGGGAGGCTGCCGGGTGGCGGTGATCGTGACCCTGGTGCCCCAGCCCGAGGCCTCCAGCTGAACCGTGCCGCTGACGTCCTGGCCCTCCCAGGCAACGGCGGTCTCAGGCTCGGCGCTAACGATGCGGATCTCGCCGAACTCGACTAGGTGCCGGCTGAGCGACTCGGAGTCGCTCACGAGCGCCCACAGCTCGGGCGGGGACTTGACCAGGGTGCGCTGTGCCTCGATGTCCATCGCCGAATCTGTTCGAGCGATGGGCCGGGACTCCTCCCTCCTATGCCACTCCGATGCCGTTCTTGGCGCCTCGCGGAGACACCAGCCCGCGCGCGTCGAGCTGCTCCGCGAGCTGCACGGCGTTGGTGGCGGCGCCCTTGCGCTGGTTGTCGGCGACGATCCACTTGTCGTGCGCGCGCTCGTGGCCGGGGTCGCGGCGGCTGCGTCCGACGAGCACGTCGTCGCGTTCGGTGGCCTCGAGTGCCAGCGGGTAGCGCGCGGCGGGGGGGTCGTCGATCACGATCACGCCGGGGGCCTCGGCGAGCCGCTGGCGCGCGCGCGCGGGGGAGAGGGGGTGGCGGG
>JBIOES010000090.1:0-8278 GCA_044446265.1 Solirubrobacterales bacterium | reverse complement strand
CTCCTTGACGATGTCGTTCTGGGTGGTCCCCTGCAGGGACTCCTGAGGGGTGGGTGGGTTCTGATTTTCGGCGGCGACGATGTACAGCGCGAGGAGCCATGCGGCGGTGGCGTTGATCGTCATCGAGGTGTTCATCGCGTCGAGCGGGATCCCCTGCATCAGCGTTTCCATGTCGCCGCGGTGCGAGATGGGGACGCCGACCTTGCCCACCTCGCCGCGCGCGAGCTCGTCGTCGGGGTCGTGGCCGGTCTGGGTGGGCAGATCGAAGGCCACCGACAGCCCCGTCTGGCCCTTTTCCAGGTTGCGCCGGTAGAGCTCGTTGGACGCCTTCGCGGTGGAGTGCCCCGCGTAGGTGCGCATCAACCAGGGGCGATCGCGCTCGGGCAGGCGTGGGTGGTGCTCGCCGCTCATGACTCAATTGTACGGCCGCGAGTTATCCTGGCGCGGTATGAGCCAGACGATCGAGCTGCCGCGCACGGGCGGGCCGGGCACGGGACACGGCGGATCGTGGCGGGTGATCGTGCGCAACGACGACCACAACACCTTCGACCACGTCGCGCGCACGCTGGCGCGCTTCATCCCCGGAGTGACGTTGGAGCGGGGTCATCAGATCGCCACCCAGATCCACAACTCGGGTCAGGCGATCGTCTACACCGGCCACCAGGAGCCGGCCGAGCACTTCTGGGATCAGTTGAAGGGCGCGGGGCTCACGATGGCTCCATTGGAGCGCTGCTGATTTACGCCACCGCTCGTTGTCAAGTCCCACCAGCCGTAGAGGACGGGTACCTGGTACCAGCTGGAGTGGCGCGCGCGGAAGTCGGTCATCTCCGGGCCCGCCCAGTAGCGTTCCCAATCGAGGTGGTCTGAGAAGCTCGCGAGCTGCTGGAAGCGGTAGCGGTCGTCGCGCATGCGATACACGGCGTAGGAGTCCGCGCCGTAGCGCAGCGCGATCGCGGCGACGTCGTTGAGGACCTCCTCGAAGGCGTCCTTGCGAAAGCCCGTGGCGTACCACGGGACGATCACCGTGCCCGGTGCGTGAGCTCCTCCGGCCATCAGGCGCCGACCTCCGCGTGGATCGCGCCGAGGCCATCCGCTGTCTTGCCCTGGCCCTCCTCGGTGGCGCCCACGAGGATCGAGATCTTGCCGAGGTGCTTGTTTTCGAGCATCAGCTGGTGCGCTTCGGCGACGCCCTCGAAGCCGAGCGTGCGCCACAGCACGGGGCGGATCTGCCCGCTCTCGATCAGCTCGTTGGCCTTCATGCACTCGTACGCGTTGGCGAAGTGCGAGCCGAGGATCTCCTTCTGCTTCATCCACAGGTAGCGCACGTCGAAGTCGAGGTTGAAGCCGGTGGTGCCGGCGCAGATGACCACCTTGCCGAAGGGCTTCACCGTGAAGACGGAGGTGGGGAAGGTGGCCTGGCCGACGTGCTCGAAGACGATGTCGGGCGCGTCGCCGAGGATCTGCTTGACGCGCTTTGAGAATTCGCGCGAGACGCCGAATCTGGCCTTGTCCTCCTCGGGGGTCTCCTTGCCGGTGCGCATCATCCCGGCGAAGTCGCCCCTGTCGATGAAGTCGACGGCGCCGAGACGCTTCACCAGCTCGCCCTTCTCCGGCGAGGAGACGACGCCCACGCAGTGCGCGCCGGCGGCGGCGCAGATCTGCGTGGCGAACACGCCGAGCCCGCCCGCGGCGCCCCAGATCAGGACCTTCGCGCCGGCCTGCAGCTTGCAGCGCGTGATCAGCATGCGGTAGGCGGTGAAGTACACGAGGCCGTAGGACGCCGACTCCTCCCAAGTCAGCGCGTGGGGCTTTGGCAGCAGCTGCTGCGCCTGCACCTTCGTGAACTGCGCGAAGGAGCCCCACGTCGTCTCATAGCCCCAGATCTTCTGCGAGGGCGCCGCCATCGGATCGAGGCCGTGCACCTCGGGGTCCTCGTAGGAGGCCTGGTTGCAGTGCACCACGACCTCGTCGCCGGGCTTCCAGCGGGTGACGCCCGCGCCGACCTTCCACACGACGCCGGAGGCGTCGGAGCCACCGATGTGGTGGCCGTACTGCGGGTGGTCGCCGTACTTCATCACCGACACCGGCTTGCCCAGCGCGGCCCACACGTTGTTGTAATTCACGCCGGCGGCCATCACGCGCACGATCACCTCGAAGGCGCCCGGCTCGGGCACCTCGATCTCCTCGACCTGAAAGGCGTCCTTGGGTTCGCCGAAGCGCTCCTCGCGGATGACCCACGCGGCCATCGTCTTGGGCAGCTCTCCTGGCTCGGTGTCAACCTCGGAGATTTGTTTCAGGTCGATTGCCACGGTGTCGTTGAACCTCCGTTGATCGCAGAGCCCCGCGTCGATTGCAGAGCCCGCATTGATTGCAGAACCCACCCGCCCAGGGCGGACCCGCATCCTACAGGGGCTCAGGCGTGCACGGCCTCGGCATCCTGAGGCGCCTCGGCGCGCCTGGCTCCCTGTGCTCCCGCGTGCCGGGGCTCGGCGGCGACGCCGCCGGGCACCATCGCCTGCACGCGCGAGGCCACCAGCACCCATGCCAGGACTGCTCCCAGCAGCGCCACCGCGGCGCCGACGCGCAGCCCGTACTGGAGCGCGTAGACGTACGCCTCGTGCGTCGCGGCGAGCACGCGCGGGGGCACGCCGTGCAGCACGCCGCCCGAGCCGAGGCCTTCGGTCAGCCGGGCCCTATCGCCGGCGGGCAGGAAGGGCAGCAGTTCGTTGATCTTCGAGCCGCCCAGGCTGCTCACCAGCGCCCCCGTGACGGCGATGCCGAAGGTGCCGCCCACCATCCGGTTCTGGGAGAGGATGCCCGA
The DNA here is from genome assembly GCA_044446265.1 of Solirubrobacterales bacterium. Lineage (GTDB taxonomy): Bacteria > Actinomycetota > Thermoleophilia > Solirubrobacterales > Solirubrobacteraceae > Palsa-744. Next base: position 5,457 of record JBIOES010000090.1, on the reverse strand, counting down.
GGCCACCCCCGCCTTGGTCTGCTCCACCGAGTTCATCGCGGCGGTGCTCATCGGCGACATCGTGAGGCCGATGCCCATGCCCATCAGCATGAAGCCGGGCAGCAGCGAGGCGTAGCTGCTGGAGACAGTCAGGTGCGACATCCAGAAGAGGGCGCCGGAGACGACCAGCAGTCCGAGCGTCATCAGCGGACGCGGCCCGACGCGGTCGGCGAGGCGTCCCGCCAGCGGCCCCATCACGATCACCAGCGCGGTGGAGGGCAGGAAGCGGATGCCCGCTTCCAGGGGGGTGTAGCCGCGGATGTTCTGCAGGTAGAGCGCCAGGAAGAAGAACATCGCGAGCATCGCGAAGCTGACGATGAAGGCGACCGCGTTCGCGCCGAGGAAGGAGCGCGCGCGGAAGAAGCCGAAGTCGACCATCGGCACGCGGCGGCGCAGCTCGATCTGCACGAAGGCGAAGAGGCTCACGGCGGCGAGGCCGAACAGGATCAGCTCGCGCGTGGAGCCCCAGTGCCAGCTGTTTCCCTCCACGAGCGCCAGCACCAGCGCGGCCAGCCCAAGGGTGAGGGTCAGTATCCCGGGGACGTCCACGGTGCGCTCGACGGTCTCATCGCGCGACTCGCGCACGGCGAACAGCGCTACGACGACGGCGCCGACGGCGACGGGGAGGTTGAGGAAGAAGATCGACTGCCAGCTCACCGCTTCCACGAGGAAGCCGCCCACGACCGGCCCGATCGCGAGCGCCATCGCCGAGACGCCCGCCCACGTGCCGATCGCCTTGCCGCGCTCCTGCGGCGGGAAGGCGTTGGTGATGATCGAGAGCGTCATCGGCATCATCAGCGCCGAGCCCGCGCCCTGGATCGCCCGCCACACCACGAGCCACGTGTCGCTGGGCGAGAAGCCGATCGCGCCGCTGGCGGTGGCGAAGATGACGACGCCGACCAGGAAGATCCGCCGGCGTCCGAAGATGTCGCCCAGGCGCCCGCCCGTCACGAGCAGCACCGCGAAGGACAGCGTGTAGGCGTTGACGGTCCACTCCAGGGTGGACGTCGTGGCGTCCAGGCTGCGCTGGATCGAGGGCAGCGCCACGTTCACGACCGTGTTGTCGAGCATGATCATGAACAGCGCGAAGCACATCGCCCCGAGCGCCCACCAGCGGCGGTTCTCCTCGGTCATCCGGATGGCGGCGATCCTCTCAGGCACAGCGGGCTCCTTTCACAGACCACGCACCAGCATAGTTGATCGTGCAACGACTGCGTATGTTTGTGAATGTGATTTGCGTCACATAGGGGCGGATATCGCTCGGAGTGTGAACGGAAGCTCCACGACTTCGGCGGTGCCCTGCGTGCCGACGACGACGCTTGCCCCGGGCTCGGCCTCGCGACGCACAAGGGCGAGGGCGATCGGGCCCAGGGCGGGGGAGAGGACCGAGCTGCCCAGCTGGCCGACGCGGCGCTCGCCGAGGTGCAGCTCCTCGCCGAGGGCGGCGGGTTCGGAGAGGCGCAGGCCGCGCAGGTGGCGGTTGGGCTTGCCCCTGTAGTGCAGGCGCGCGACTGTCTCCTGGCCGACGTAGCAACCCTTGGTGAAGCTCACCGCGCGCTCGTTGAGGCCCGCCTCCTGGGGGATCACGGTGTCGTCGAGGTCCACCCCGTAGCGGGGTCGCCCGCGCTCCACGCGCACGATCTCCGCGGCGGCTTCGCTCACCGGCCGCGCCCCAGCGGCGATCAGGGCCTCGTTCATAGCCTCGCGGTCCGATGCGTTGCAGAGGACATCGATCCCAGCCTCATCTGTTGCGATTAGGCGCACATCCCGCCCGGCGATGGTCGCCGGCGTGTGAGCGTGCTCGCGATCGGGAGGTGCGATGTCAATGGGGGCCGGCGCCTCGTGACCCGCTGCGCGCGTGGCTACCTCGCGGCTGGCGGGGCCTACCAGTGAGAGCAGCGCGCGCTCCACGGTGCGCTTGTGCAGCTCCACGTCGTAGCCGATCTTGAAGCGGCGGATCATGTCGAACAGGGCCTGCAGCGCCACGCGCTCGGTGTCCAGCAGCAGCTCCTCGCCGCTGTCGAGCACGCGCATGTCGCCGAGCATCTTGCCCTTGTGGGTGAGGAAGGCCGCGTAGCAGCCGCCTCCGGCTTCGAGCGCCTCGATGTCGTTCGTCACCTGTCCCGCGAGGAAGCTCTTCGCGTCCGGCCCGCTCACTGCGAGCTTGCCGCGTTCGGAGCGATCAACCAGGCCGCAATCCTCCCGCAGCGCGCGGTATTCGGCGCGCAGGCTGTCCGTAACGGCGAGAGGCGGTGCGGTGGCGGAGGGGCTTGTGTAGGTCGGGGCCACTGATTCGAGGATAGGAGGGTGACGCACCCCATCCGGGGCACAGGCAGTCGGCCGAAGGCCGGCGAGTCGGGCCCCTCCTTTTCCAGTCATCCCGCCCCGCTCGCTACGCTTTCCGGCAATGGGCCTCGCCGACACCTTCCAGCAGACCATCGACGCGCTGCCCGACGACTGGACCGATCTGGAGCTCGACCTGCGCATCGCGGATGAGTCGCGCTACATCGACGCGGCCGTGTACCTGGCTACGTGCAACGCTCAGCCCTACTCCCACCACGACTGGCACTGGCGGCTGCTCGTCGCCCATCGCTTCGGCCACGCCGCCGCGGCGCCCACCGTGCACTGCGCGCTGGGCCTGCTGGACGACGCCGGCATCGAGGGCGAGCTCCTCGTGCGCGAGCTGCGCGAGGGGCGCGCCGAGGTCACCCAGATGTGGGGCCGCCCCCAGTCGGCGCGCGAGGAGTTCCTGCGCCTGCGCGCGCAGTAGTCGATAGGAGGGCTGAGGTGACAACGCGAGTGGTGGCGCTCGTACCGGACCTGCTGTTCGGCTCGCAGGTGCAGGGGATGCTCAGGGCCGGCGGCTTCGAGGTCGAGCTGGTGGGAAGCGCCGAGCGCGCAAGGGAGCGACTTCCGGGCGCGGCAGTGCTGGCGATCGATCTCACGAGCACCGATCTGGATGGGCCTGGGCTTGTGCGCGAGCTGGCCGGCGCCGGCTCCCTGGCGAACGTGCGCACGCTCGGCTTCTATGCCCACGTGGACCCCGACGCGCGCCAGCGTGCGCTGAACGCTGGCTTCGATCAGGTCGTGCCCCGCTCGCGCATGGCGCGCGAGGGAGCGGAGCTGGTCAGGCGACTTCTCGCGCCGAGCGATCGGTGAGCAACGCGGCCCGCTGGCGGAGCGGAGCGGAGCCTTTCATCCTGGAATCGTCGCAACCGTGTCGCCCCCGTGCTCGATCCTGCGCGCCTCGCGCGGGTCGAGCGGGATCAGCGCGCCGTTCGGCACGCGATCGGCGAGCGTGGCTCCGTGTTCGAGGTGCAGCGAGAGCGCGAGGCGGATCACACCGCCGTGGCAGACGACCAGCGCGGGGGCCTCGGCGCGGCGGATGTCGTAGATCGCCGCCGCCACGCGCACGCCCTGCTGGATGAAGCTCTCGCCGCCGGGGAAGCCGAAGTGGGGGTCGCCATCGATGAACTTCTGAAACTCCTCGGGGCTCTCGGCCTGGATTTCGCTGAACAGGCGATCGGTCCAGTCGCCCGCGTCGGTCTCCATCAGGCGCGCGTCCTCGCGGGGGGTCAGTTCGATGCGCTCCGCGACGATATCCGCGGTTTCGCGCGCGCGCAGCAGCGGGCTGCACCACAGCGCTTCGAAGCCGTGCTCCGCCGCGCGCTCGGCCAGTTCGCCGGCCTGCCCGCGCCCGGTCGCGTCGAGGGGCACCGGCAGCTGACCCTGGAAGCGGCCCTCGTGGTTGTACGCCGTCTGTCCGTGGCGCGCCAGGAAGACGCGGGGGGAGCTGCCCATGGCCGCCCAGGATAGGGCAGAAGAGGTCTGATTGAAGAGGGGCTCGGCTCGGCGGCCTGCGGCCGCCTGCGCCACCCTCTTATTCGGCGATGCCCTCCGCTACCGGCGGCGCCTCCTCCGCCGAGCGCCCGGGCAGATACAGCCACTCATACAGCACGGCCGCCAACGCGCCGCCCACCAGCGGCCCCACGTACCAGACCCAGCCATTTGACCAGTAGTTGCCCACGAGCTGCGGGCCGAAGGCGCGCGCGGGGTTCATCGCCGCGCCCGTGAAGGGGCCGCCGATCAGGATGTCGATCGTGATCGTCAAGCCGATCATCAGCGCCGCGATCGACTTGAACGCGCCCTTGGGGTCGACCGCGGTGCCGAACACGACGGTGACCAGCAGGAATGTGAGGATGCCCTCGAGCACGACCCCCGCGCCGGCGTTCACGCCGTGGCCGAGCGCGGGCACGCCCAAGTGCACCGCTTCGGTGGGCCCGCTGGGCAGCAGTTCCTTCAGCAGCAGCGCCGCCACTGCCGCCCCCGCGAGCTGGGCGACCCAGTAGACGCCCGCGAGCGTCGGCTTGATGCGGCGCGTCAGCAGGAAGCCGAAGGTGACGGCAGGGTTGAAGTGCGCGCCCGACACGCGGGCGTAGACGGCGACCATCGTGCCGATCGCGAGGCCGTGCGCGATCGCGACGCCGATCAGGGACGAGGATTCGAGGCCTTCGGAGGCGATGATCGAGCCGGCGCCGACGAAGATCAGGGTGAATGTGCCGATGAACTCGGCAACCGCGAGGCGTGCGTTGTCTTTGGGCATGAGCGCAAGCTACGAGGCCGGTCGGACGGATCTGCGGGCGCGTCATACACTCCGGGCATGCGGAGGGTCACCTACTCGCGCAACCTGACGCTCTCGCTCTCGCGTACGTGTCAGTGCCACTGCAAGTACTGCTCGTTTGCCACGCACCGGGCCCACCTCTACGCGCCCGAGGAGGTGCTGGCGATCATCGATGGCGCCGCGCGGCGCGGGGTCAAGGAGCTGCTGGTGCTGACGGGCGAGCGCCCCGAGGTCAACCGCGAGGTCGCCTCGCGCCTCGCCGAGTACGGGCACGAGGACTTCACCGCCTACGTCGTCTGGACGTGCGAGCGGGCGCTCGAGCGGGGCCTCTTGCCGCACACCAACCTCGGCGTGCTCAGCCGCGAGGATCTGGCGCGCCTGCGCGAGGTGACCGCTTCGCAGGGCCTGATGCTGGAGTCGGTCTCCGAGCGGCTGATGCAGACGGTGCACGCCGGCTCGCCCACCAAGCATCCGGCCCGGCGCCTGGAGACGATTCACGCGGCCGGGGAGCTGCGCATCCCCTTCACCTCGGGCATCCTCGTCGGTATCGGGGAGACCGAGGAGGAGCGCATCGCCTCGCTGGAGGCGCTCGCCGAGGCGCACGCCGCGCACGGCCACATCCAGGAGGTGATCCTGCAGAACCACGTCCCGCACCCGCGCTACTACGGGCAGGAGCCGGCGCTGATCGCCGAAGCCGCCGCGCGGGAGCGGTGGAGTGAGGGCGACGCGGGCGGCGTCGCGCATAGCGGAGAGGCCCGCGCGCACAGCGGCGAGACCCAGGGGGAGGACGGGGTGGG
>JBIOES010000089.1:0-8322 GCA_044446265.1 Solirubrobacterales bacterium | reverse complement strand
TGATGCAGCGGATGGAGGATCGTAGGGCGATGAGGCCCGCATGAGCGAAGACGTCCACCATCGGAGGGGCGGAGCATGAGCCTGCGCAGGCTGCGCGCCGGTGAGCTGCTCGCCCTCGCGGGCGCGGTGTGCGTGATCGTTGCGCTCACGCTGCCCTGGTATGAAGCGGGTGGGCGCAATCTCGGCGCGTGGGTGACGTTCGGGCCCGCCGTCGCGCTGCTGATGCTCTCCGCGGCGGGGGCGCTGGCGCTCGTCGTGGCCACCCTCACCGAGCGTTCTACCGCACTGCCGGTGGCGGCCGCCGTGTGGGGCACCACGCTCGGAATCGTGGGAGTCCTAGCCGCCGTGGTGCGCGTGCTCGAGCGACCCGAGAACGCCACCGCCCTGTGCGCCGGTGCGTGGCTGGCGCTGGTGGGCGCGGTGGCGATACTGGCGGGCTGCTGGCAGTCGATGCGCGACGAACGCACCGAGCGCTACCCCCCCTCGGACGCGGAGGCGCGCCCGCCACCTTGACCCGAGCAGGATCGCGCGGCGGAGAGCAAGCGCAATCGCGTGGCGGAGAGCCGAGCAGGATCGTGCGGGTGCGGGGCGAAATATCCCCAGCATGAACTTCAACGTCACTCGTTTGGGCCGCGGGGAGCGGATCCTCGCTCTCGCCGCGCTGGCGCTGTTCGTCTTCCTGTTCTTCTTCAAGTGGTTCGGCGTCACCGTGCCGAGGCTGTTCAGCGCCTTCGTCAGCGGCGCCGGCTACAACACCACCTTCACCGGCTGGCACACCCTTACGGGCACCCGCTGGGTCCTGCTGCTCGCGATCCTCGCGGCGCTCGCGCTGGTGGTTCTGGTGGGCAGCGGGAAGCTGGAGCCGCCGCTTTCGAGGAGCACGATGGGCGCGCTCCTTACCGCGCTGGGGGGGCTCGCCACGGTTCTGGTGTTTCGCCGCACGATCGTCGATCACCCGGGGGGCAGCGGCGTGCACGTCAAGCTGGGCGGATACCTCGGACTGCTCGCGTGCGCCCTGCTCACCTACGGCGGCTACGTGGTGATGACAGACGAGGATGTCGTGAGCGAGGAGGATGGCGTGATGAGCGAGGAGGACGCCGCGCTCGTACCTTGAGCGCCCACGCGAACCCCTAGAATGCCTCGCCGTGATCGATCGCGACGAGGTTCTGCACGTGGCGCGCCTCGCGCGCCTGCGGCTGGACGAGGACGAGCTGGAGTCGATGGCCGGTGAGCTCTCAGCGGTGCTCGACCACATCGCCAAGATCGGCGAGCTCGACCTCGAGGGCGTGCCGCCCACCTCGCACGTGGTAGAGATCTCCGGCGCTCTGCGCCCCGACTCCCCGCGCCCATCGCTGCCGCGTGAGGTCGCCCTCGCGCAGGCGCCCGCCGTGAGCGGCGAGGGGTTCGTGGTCCCCAGCCCCCAGGCATAGAACGATGACCGCTGCGGACATCCTCGGCCTGTCCGCGGCGCAGGCCGCCGCTGCGATCGGCGCCGGCGAGCTCTCCGCGGGCGAGCTGTTCGACGTCTACCGCAACCGCGCGCGTGTGGATCAGCTCAACTGCTTCACCTGGCTCGCCGAGGAGGTCCCCAGCGACGCGGCCCCCCCCTCTTCTCCTCTTAATGGTGTCCCCCTCGCCGTCAAGGATCTGTTCTGCACCGCGGGCGTGCCCAGCCAGTCGGGCTCGCGCATCCTGGAGGGCTACCGGCCCCCCTACACCGCAACCGCCGTGGAGCGACTGGCGCAGGCGGGGGCGCCGCTCTTGGCGAAGACCAACCAGGATGAGTTCGCGATGGGCTCCTCCACGGAGAACTCCGCGTTCGGCGCGGTGCGCAATCCGTGGGACCCCGAGCGCGTGCCCGGGGGCTCATCGGGCGGGAGCGCCGCCGCGGTCGCCGCGGGCCTCGCTCCGTGGGCGCTCGGCACGGACACCGGGGGCTCGATCCGCCAGCCCGCCGCGCTGTGCGGGATCGTCGGCTGCAAGCCCACCTACGGCGCGGTCTCGCGCTACGGGATGATCGCGTTCGCCTCCTCGCTCGACCAGGCGGGCCCGCTCACGCGCAACGTCACCGACGCGGCGCTGATGCTGCGCCACATGGTTGGCCGCGATCCGTGCGACGCCACCTCGCTCGAGTTTCCTGGGGAGATCGCGCTGCCCACGGCCGAGCGCCTGGAGGGCGTGCGCCTGGGAGTGCCCGCGGAGCTGACCGGCGATGGCATCGAAGCGGGGGTGCTGGAGGCGTTTCGGGCCACGCTGGAGCAGGCGCGCGAGCTTGGGGCGCAGGTGCGGGAGGTTCGCCTCCCACACGCCCCCCACGCGCTGTCCGCCTACTACGTGCTGGCGCCCGCGGAGGCCAGCTCCAACCTCGCGCGCTTCGACGGGGTTCGCTACGGGGCGCGTGCGGAGGGCGCGAGCGACCTGCTGGACATGTACACGCGCACCCGCCACGATGGCTTCGGCGCCGAGGTCAAGCGGCGCATCATGCTCGGCACCTACGCGCTCTCCTCGGGGTACTACGACGCCTACTACGCTCGCGCCCAGCGCGTGCGCACGAAGATCGCCGATGACTTCCGCGCGGCCTTCGCGGAGGTAGACCTGATCGTCACTCCCACCTCTCCCACGGTGGCCTTCCGGCTGGGGGAGAAGACCGCAGATCCGTGGTCGATGTACCTCAGCGACTACTGCACCGTGCCGATGTCGCTGGCGGGCATCCCCGCGATCTCGATTCCCTGCGGTCTCAGCGAGGGCCTGCCCGTTGGCTTTCAGATCGCGGGCCCCGTGTTCAGCGAGAACCGGCTGCTCGCGGCCGCCCATGCGCTCGAGCGCGCGCTGGCCTTCGACGGATCGCCGCCGCGGAGCGGGGGGAGGGAAAGAGAATGAATAGGGAGGGCCGCGCGGTTGCCACCGACTTCGAGCCGGTGATCGGCCTGGAGATCCACGTACAGCTCGCGACGGCCACGAAGATGTTCTGCGGCTGCGAGCTGTCCTTCGGCGAGCCCCCCAACACGCGCACCTGCCCGGTCTGCCTGGGGCTGCCCGGGAGCCTGCCGGTCGCCAACGCGGGCGCGGTGCACTTTGGCTTGATGATCGGGCTGGCGCTCGGCTGCGAGCTCGCGCCGCGCTCGATCTTCCACCGCAAGAACTACTTCTATCCCGATCTGCCCAAGGGGTACCAGATCTCCCAGTACGACGAGCCGCTGTGCCGTGGGGGGCAGCTGGGAGAGGTGCGCATCCACCGTGTGCACCTGGAGGAGGACGCCGCGAAGCTCGTTCATGTCGGCGCCAGCGGGCGCATCCACGGCTCGGACGCTTCGATCGTGGACTTCAACCGCGGCGGCACCCCCCTCGCGGAGATCGTCACCGAGCCCGACCTGCGCTCCGGCGAGCAGGCGCGCGAGTGGCTCCAGCTGCTGCGCACGACGCTGCGCCAGCTGGGGGTGAGCGACGTGAACATGGAGGAGGGCTCGCTGCGCTGCGACGCCAACATCTCCCTGCGCCCCGCCGGCTCGCGGGAGCTGGGGGTGAAGACGGAGCTGAAGAACATGAACTCCTTCCGCTTCATCGAGCGCGGCATCCGCGCGGAGCTGGCGCGCCAGGAGAAGCTGCTGCGCGAGGGTAGTCAGGTGGTGCAGGAGACGCTGCACTTCGACCCCGCCTCCGAGCGCATCACCTCGCTGCGCTCCAAGGAGGAGGCGCACGACTACCGCTACTTCCCCGAGCCCGACCTGCTGCCGGTCGCGATCGAGCGGGAGATGCTGGAGCGCGCGCGTGCGGCGATGCCCGAGCTGCCCGCCGACCGCGCAGCGCGCCTGGAGCGGGATCTGGGCCTCAGCGCCGACTCCGCACGCCAGCTGGCCTTCCGCGCGGAGCTGGGCGACTACTTCGAGGCCGCACTGAGCGCGGGAGCGGACCCCGCGCCGCCCGCGCAGGCGCTCGCCAACTGGGTGGTGAGCGATCTGGTGGGCCGCCTCGGCGATGGTGAAGGGGCGGGTGGGGATCCCAATCATTCGCGCGTGCAGGCGGGTGCGCTGGCGACCCTTGTGGGGCTGGTCGCCACCAAGCGCATCAGCGTCGGCGCGGGCCGCCAGGTGCTCGACCGCCTCGTGGCCGGGGGGGGCGATGCGCACGCCATCGTTCAGGCGGAGGGCCTGGAGGCGATCGGCGAGAGCGAAGACCTCGCAGCGATTGTGGCTGCGGCGCTTGCCGCCAACGCCGACGCCGCGGAGCGGGTGAAGGGCGGCAACGCCAAGGCGATCGGCCCGATCGTCGGCCACGTGATGCGCGCCACCAAGGGCCGCGCCGATGGGGGCGAGGTGACACGGCTGGTGCACGAGCAGTTGGAGGTGGACCATGATTGATGAAGGAACTGCCCCTCGCCTTTCACGACCTCGCGCTGGTTGGCGGCACCGCTTGGTGGATGGGGTGTGGTGCGGTCACCTGCCGCAGTAGACTGATTCCCATGAACGAGCCATCCACGCAGTCCTCCTCCGGTTCGCTGGGCCGCAAGATCGTGGCAGGGTTGATCCTGGTCGTGGCCGTGTGGCTGCTGCTGGGGTTCGTGATCCACATCGTGGGCTTCCTGTTCAGCTCCGTCGTGCTCGTCCTGCTCGTCGTCGCGGTGATCTGGGCGCTGCGCGTGCTTCTATAGGGCATCGCCCGCCGCGCGATGCCCTACGTCATCATCGCCATCTGCTTCGGATTGGCGGGAGGAATCGTCGGCAGGATCAAGGGCAGCTCGTTCGTGCTGTGGTTCCTGATCTCGGGCGCCGTCCCGATCATGGGCCTGCTCGCCGCGATCGCCTATCGCTCCGAGCGCGAGGAGCCGCGCCGGCAGTGTCCGCGCTGCGGGCGCATCACGAAGGCATACGACGCGATCTGCATGCGCTGTGGAGCTGAGCTCGAGTACCCGGAGGTCCTCCTGGCCCCCCAGTCCGCCGAGCGTGAGCGCATGGTGCGCCGGTGAGCTCTGCCCTCCCCTCGGATAGGACTCGAGATGCTGACGCGCCCGGGGACGCAGCTATAAATCTCCCCATGGACGCCAACGCGCCTGCGGCGCGGAAAGGCTCGCTGATCTCCCGCGCGATCCACCGCTGGGGGTTCGAGGACGAGCGCGACTTCTTGCTGCGCGTGGTGCAGCCCGGACTCGTCGGTCTGATCGACGGCACCGTCTCCTCGATCGCGCCGATCTTCGCGGCGGCTGTTTCTTCGGACTCGCACACGGCGTTCGTCGTGGGGATCGCGGTTGCCCTCGGCGCGGGCATCAGCATGGGCGTATCGGAGGCGCTCTCGGACACCGGGGAGAGCACCGGTCGCGGCACGCCGCTGGTGCGCGGCAGCATCACCGGGGGGATGACGGCGCTCGGCAGCATCTTCCACACGCTGCCCTTCCTGATCCCCGATACCCACGAAGCCCTGATCGTCGCCGGCATCGTCGTGGCGATCGAGCTGTTCGTGATCGCCTGGGTGCGCCAGCGCTTCCTCGATGTCTCACTGCGCTCTTCGCTGATCGTCGTCACCCTCGCCGGCCTGATCGTGCTCGCGATCGGCATCGCCCTCGGCGCCTCGTAGAACTCACGCTTTCCAGGCCGATACACTGGATTGCCCTAAATCGGTAAAGAGGGCCCGACCGAAGCCGGGAGACACGCGCCTGCGGCGCGAATCCCCGTTTCGGCCAGCAGCCTACGGCCGCCTGCGCCACCCTCGAGGCCGATACACTGGATTGCCCTGTAATCCTGGTCCTCGGTGAAAGGAGGTCGGTGCTATGCGCGCGGTTGATGCCCTGATGGAATGCCTCAAGGCGGAGGGTGTGGACGTCGTCTTCGGCCTGCCCGGCGGTGCCAACCTCCCCACCTACGACGCCTTCGTGGACGCGGGGATCCGCCACATCCTCGTGCGCCACGAGGCGGGCGGCGGCCATGCCGCCGAGGGTTACGCCAAGGCGACCGGCAAGGTGGGCGTGGCCTTCGCCACCAGCGGCCCGGGGGCGACCAACCTGATCACGCCTATCTGCGACGCGATGATGGACTCCGTGCCCGTGGTGTTCATCACCGGCCAGGTGCGCACCGAGCTGCTCGGCACCGATGGCTTTCAGGAGGCCGACACGATCGGGATCACGATGCCGATCGTCAAGCATTCCTTCATGATCCAGCACCCGCTGGAGATCCCCCGCGCGATCCACGAGGCGTTCCACATCGCCCGCTCGGGGCGCCCGGGGCCGGTGCTGGTGGACATCCCCCAGGACCTCTCTCGGGCGGAGATCGAGTACGAGCCGGTGACAGACGTGCGCCTGCCCGGCTACCAGCCCACGCTCGAGGGCAACCAGAAGCAGATCCGCCAGGCCGCCAAGGCGCTCGCCGCCGCCCAGCGTCCCGTGATCTACGCGGGCGGGGGCATCGTGAACGCCAACGCCTCAGAGGAGCTCGTCGAGTTCGCGACCTGCGATCGCTTCCCGGTGACCACCACGCTGATGGGCCTCGGCGCCTTTCCCGCCCGCCTGCCCTCCGTCAAGAGGGGTGCCCCAGAGGGTGCGCCGCACCCGCAGTGGCTGGGGATGCTCGGGATGCACGGCACGCGCGCCGCCAACTACGCGATGGACGAGGCCGATCTGATCTGCGCGGTGGGCGCGCGCTTCGATGACCGCATCACCGGCAAGCTCTCGGAGTTCGCCCCGCGCGCCAAGTTCATCCACATCGACGTGGACCCCGCGGAGATCTCCAAGAACGTCCCCGCGCACATCCCGATCGTGGGCGACGCCAAGCACGTGCTGGGGAAACTGGTGGTGGAGTACCGCGCGCTCAGCGCCGACCCCAAGCGCCTCGAGCAGTGGTGGGAGCGCATCGAGGGCTGGCGCGAGAAGCACCCGCTCGGCTACGAGGACAGCGCCGACTCGGAGATCAAACCGCAGTTCATGATCCAGGCGCTGTATGAGGCCACCGGCGGCGAGGCGATCATCTCCAGCGACGTCGGCCAGCACCAGATGTGGGCGGCGCAGTACTACGACTTCCCCGCCCCGCGACGCTGGATCAATTCGGGCGGGCTCGGCACGATGGGCTTCGGGCTGCCCGCCGCGATGGGCGCGGCCGTCGGCTGTCCAGACCAGTTGGTGTGCTGCATCGCCGGCGATGGCTCGGTGCAGATGAACGCTCAGGAGCTGGCCACGTGCGCGCAGGAAGGCATCCCGATCAAGGTGTTCGTCATGAACAACGGCTACCTGGGCATGGTGCGCCAGTGGCAGGAGCTCTTCTGGGACGGTCGCTACAGCCACGTCGACACCGGCTCCTACCCCGATTGGGTGAAGCTCGCTGAGGCCTACGGCGCCACCGGCATGCGCTTCGAGGACAAGACCACGCTGGTGGAGGACATGCGGCGCGCGATCGCCACCGAGGGCCCCGTGCTGGTCGATGTGCGGGTGACGCGCGAGGAGAACACCTACCCGATGATCCCCGCCGGGCAGGCGGCTCGCGAGATGGTGGGCTGATCCGATGGGCGAACCAGCTACCAAGGAGCCGCTCAGTCTGGAGGAGCTGCAGGCCGCGGGAAGCCTGCGCACGGGCCGCAAGCACGTGCTCTCGATCCTCGTGGAAAACAAGTCCGGCGTGCTCACGCGCATCGCCGGGCTGTTCGCGCGAAGGGGCTTCAACATCGACACGCTCACCGTGGGCCCCACCGACGATGAGCGCATCTCGCGCGTGACGCTCACGGTGGACGGCGCGCTGCACCCGATCGATCAGGTCACCAAGCAGCTGCACAAGCTCGTCAACGTGCTCAAGATCCGCGACCTGGAGCCCGGCGACACGGTCTCGCGCGAGCTGGCGCTGTTCAAGATCGCCGCCGATGGGGTCCAGCGGGGAGAGTTGATGCAGATCACCGAGATCTTCCGCGGCAAGGTCGTCGACGTGACCAAGCGCTCGGTGATCGTCGAGGTCACCGGCACCACCGAGAAGATCGAGGCCTTCGAGGGCATGGTGCGCCCGTTCGGGCTGATCGAGATGATGCGCACCGGCGAGATAGCGATCTCGCGAGGCCGGGGTGAGACCTAGCTCCACCGAGCTGCGCGCGGATCCCCGCGCTCCGTTCGTCCTTGGCGACGCTGATCGCGACCGCCTCTTCGCGCGCCTCGATCTTGCGGTGCAGCGCGCGCGGCGCGGCGGGCGCTCGACGCTCGCGACCCTGACCCTGGCGCTCGAGCCGGAGATCGATCCGAGCGCCGTGGTGTGCGCCTCGCGACGCGCGGGCGAGCCGTGGTTCGTGTTCGAGCAGCCCGAGCGCAAACAGGCCGCGCTGGCGGCGCTCGGGGCCGTGGGCCGAGAGGCTCGTGACCTC
>JBIOES010000088.1:0-8448 GCA_044446265.1 Solirubrobacterales bacterium | reverse complement strand
GTGTAGGGAAAATGAGGAAATACTCGTTGGCCTTGATTCTCCAGGTCAAAGTACCGCTTGTGCAAATGACGCCACTGCTAGGTCCTACCAGTGAAAAATTCCTGAGCGCCATGGTGCCCGATGCGGCCGTCCGCCCTCTGAAGAAAGCGCAAGCAGGCCCACTCAGCCAAAGGCAAGCGACCACTACAGCAGCAGCAGCTGAGCTGGCTGCCATTCTCATCCCACTGGACATCTGCTATTCCTCCTCTTATTCGTTGGAGTCATCAAACTGTTCGGCTCCCTTGAAAGCCGTAACCTCGGCCCTTCCACACGACGGGGCGAGGTGTTTCAGGTTTGCAGACTCGCGCACGCGCAGCCAGCTCATCCACGCGCATCCAGCCCGCGCGCCAAAAGAAGGGGCTATCGATGTTTCCGACTGCCTGTATCCGGGTGCCTGGCGGCAGCGAACCGTCTAGGCGCCCCGCCCGAACGTCTCGACCCCGCCGCCCAGCCGCCTCTGCGGCGAACGGCGCTCAGACCGCCGAGACCTGCTCTTCCTCGGCTACACGGAACGAGGAGCCGCAGCCGCAGGCGGCGACGACGTTGGGGTTGTTGACCTTGAAGCCGGCTCCCTGCAGGCTCTCCTCGTAGTCGATCACCGAGCCCTGCACGAACTGCAGGCTATCGCCGTCCACGAGCAGCTTCAGCCCGTGGCTCTCGAACACGAGGTCGCTTTCGCGCTGCTCGTCGAATGCGAGCTGGTACTGAAAGCCCGAGCAGCCGCCGCCGCGTACGCCAACGCGCAGGCCGGCCATGGTGACGTCGCCCTCCTGGCCGGCGAGGAACTCGTGAACCTTCTCGGCACCCTTGTCCGTGATCGATATCATCGCTTTCCAAAGTATAGCGACCTGCTGAGGAGCAGATGCCGACCGCCGAGGACATCAAGCAGCGCATCGAGACAGCCATCCCCGGAGCGCGGGCGGATGTCGAGGACTACACCGGCGGCGGCGACCACTTCCGCGCGACGGTCACAGCCAACGCCTTTGCGGGCCGCAGTCGCATCGAGCAGCACCGCCTCGTATACGACGTCTTCGGCAACGAGATCGGCGGTGCGATCCACGCGCTGTCGCTGAAGACCCAGACCGACTGAACCAGGAGCCCCCATGCCAAGCACCGAGACAAATCCCATCCGCGAAGCGATCGCCGAGGCGATCTCGGAGCACCCCACGATCCTGTTCATGAAGGGTACGCCCGAGGCCCCCGCGTGCGGCTTCTCGGCGCGCACGGTCGCGGCGCTGCAGTCGCTCGACGCGCCGTTTGCGGCCGTTGACGTGCTTCCCGACCCGCGCATTCGCCAGGAGCTCTCGGCGATCTCCAACTGGCCCACGATCCCGCAGCTGTTCGCCGGCGGCGAGCTGGTGGGCGGATGCGACATCGTGATGGAGATGTACGAGTCGGGCGAGCTTGCGCAGGCGCTCGGGCTGGAGGACAGCGCCGAGGAGGCGCAGCCTCTCGCGGCGGCGGCCCAGCCGGCCGCGGGCCTGCAGATCGAGAACCGGCTTCAGTAGTCGCTCTCGGCCAGCCCCAGCCGGCGCAGCACCCCGTCGGCCTGGCGGAAGCCGAACCCGAGCATCCGCAGCGGAATCGCCTGGCGGGCGCCCGGGGCGGCCAGGCGCGCTTCGTTTTCGCGGTACCACTGCACGGTCTGGGCGAGCGTGTCTTCGTGGTGCCCTGGCGAGTAGCCCAGCTCGCGCTTGGCCTTGGCGCTCGAGTAGGCCCACCACTGGGAGACGGTGCGTACTTCCCCCACCGTGACCGTCGGGCGCCCGGGGAACCCCTGCAACGCCTCCGTTAGCGCTATCGCGACCGGGATGGGCAGCTTGATCGCGGGCGGCTCCACGCCCGAGATCCGCCCCAGATCGGCGAGCAGGCGTTCGAAGGTGAAGTTGCGGTTGCCCAGGATGTAGCGCTCGCCCAGCGCTCCACGCTCGTCGGCCAGCAGATGCCCGCGCGCCACGTCCTTGACGTCCACCACGTTGAGCGCCCCCTCGACGTAGGCGGGCAGTTCGCGGCGCAAAAAGCGCCGCACGAGCTCGGTCGAGGAGCGGTTGACGTCGCCCGCGCCGAATACGAACGCGGGGTTGACGATCACCACCGGCAGCCCGCGCGCAGCCAGCCGCAGCGCCTCCACCTCGGCCTCGTGCTTGGAGTCCATGTACGGCAGCCCATAGCCGCCGCGGAAGATCTGGGTCTCGTCCGCCACAGTCCCGCGCGGCGCTGGGCCCACGGCGGCGATCGAGGAGGTGTAGACGACGCGCTCGACGCCCGCGCGCAGAGCCTCCTCCAGCACGATCCTGGTGCCCTCCACGTTGATCTGGAAGAGCGCGTCGATCGGCGCGCGCAGCGAGGTGCTGCCCGCGAGATGGAACACGCGCTCGACACCCCGCATCGCGCGGCGCACCGCGGGGCGATCGAGGATGTCGCACTTCACCGGCTCGTAGGCGAAGTCGAGATTCTCCAGGTTGGTGTGCTCACGCACCGTCAGACGAAGATCGTCTCCGCGCTCGGCGAGCAGGCGAGCGACCTGGGAGCCGACGAGACCCGCGCCACCCGTGAGGAGGGTCTTGGGCATCACGGCCAGTCTAGCCATGCCAATCCTCGGGGCGAGCAGGTTCTTCCGGTATGCGGAAAGGCCACCATGCGCCCGTGCCTCGGACCCTTCATGCCCCCCGCCGTTGCTATAGGGTCACCGCGCCATGACCCCCGTCGCAGTGGTCTCCGACACCACCCACTACCTCCCGCGCTCCCTCGCCGACAGCCAGGGCATCCATCAGGTCAGCCTCTATGTGGGCTGGCAGGGAGAGCCCACGCCCGAGCTGGAGATGCCGGGCTTCGACGCCTTCTACGAGCGCCTGCGCAGCGACTCCGAGACACCCACCACCTCACAGCCCTCGATCGGCGACTTCCTCGCGGTCTGGGAGCCCCTGCTGCAGGACGGCCGGGACATCGTCTCGGTGCACCTCGCGGGCGGCATCTCGGGCACCTGCGAGGCGGCGCGCCAGGCGCGCGGGGTGCTCGACGAGCGCGGGCTGGGCGAGCGCGTGGACGTGATCGACGGCGAGACCGCCTGCGGAGGGCTGGGGCTGCTGCTACTCAGCGCCGCCGCCGCGGCCAACGCGGGGGCCGATCGCGCGGCTGTCGTGGCGCGCGTGCACGAGGCGCGCAAGGCCCTGCGCATGTGGTTCTGTCTAGACACGCTGGAGTACCTGCGCCGCGGTGGGCGCATCGGCAAGGCCCAGGCATGGCTGGGAGGCACGCTGAAGATCAAGCCGATCCTCTCGCTCGACTACGAGATCACGCCGGTCGAGCGCGTGCGCACCGCCGGGCGCGCCTTCGAGCGGATGGTGCAGTACCTGCACGAGCTGCACGACTCGGGCGCCGACGGGTGGGTCATCCAGCACATCCAGGCGACCGACCAGGTGCAGCGCCTGATCGAGCACGGCCGCGAGCTGTATGGCTCAGAGCCGGCCTTCGTATCGGAGGTCGGCCCCGTGATCGGCACCTACACCGGCCCGGGGTTGATTGGCGTGGGGGCGATCCCGCGCGCGCTGCTCAACTAGCGCCGGGGGCGCCGGCGGCGACCGCGCAGCACCATCAGGACGCCGACGGCGGCGGCGCCCATCACGAGCTCGCGCTGGTGGCGCTGGATCTGCCCGCGCCAGTCGGTTATCCGCGTCACCTCGCCGCGCAGGTGCTCGAGCGACACCGCCAGCTCCTGGCGGTTGCTCTCGATCGAATCGCGGATCTCAGTTGCTGAGCGCTGCGCCACCTGGCCCCCCCCTCGTCTCGGCGCCGGACTCGCCCCCGGCGCTCACCGTCTCACGGATCTTGCGCGCCTCGGCGATCGCCATGTCGGGCACCGGCGGCGCGCTGCGGCGCACCAGCCGTGCGGCGAGCAGGCCCGCAAGCACACCCAGCACGACCAGGATCACAGCCATCGCGAAGAAGCCCCAGAAGTAGGTGAACGTGCCGCCGATCGGCAGCTCGTAGTAGAGCAGCCACGCAAAGCCGTTGAGCACGAAGCTCAGCGCGGTCATGAGGAAAATGCCCGCCACCCCCGCGACCACCGCGCCCCGCGCGAGCTTGGTGATCTTCTCCGTGACCTCTGCCTTGGCGAGCTCGATCTCCTCGCGCACCAGCAGCGTGGCCTTCTCGGAGACCTCGGTGATGGCCGTCGCGATGTTCTGGGGCTGGTCCCTGCGCTGCGCCTCCGGGCCCTCGCTCACTCCGGCGGCTCCTCGTCGAAGAAGCGCCGCCACACCACGGCCGCGGCGCGCTGGGCGGCGATGCTCGAAAGCGCGCCCAAGCCGGCCAGCAGGCCCGACCACATCAATCGCTTGACCATGTCGTTCTCCATAAGATTAAAAATAGAGGGGCCCGGCTCGGTTGCCTGCCTGTGCCCCGTACGGGGTACGCCACCCTCTAGGACGGGAGTGTAGTCCTCGCAGTGGTCGCTTACTCGGTCGCGGAGGCCCCGTGTACCGCTGTACTCGTTCCGTTCCCTGCGGGGCCGGCCTCCAAACCACCGCACACGGTCTCCACCACCAGCCACTTGGCGCGCTCGAAGTACTCCTCGTCCTCGGGCAGGAGGCCGAAGATCCAGCCCGTCAGCATCTGCTCGATCGCACCGTAGAACGCCATCGCCGCGAACGCCGCGTCGATGTCGGCCTTGAAGGAGCCCTCCGCCTGGGCCTGCGTGACGATCTGCGCGATCAGGTTGTACGCCTCGCGGATCTGGCCGATGTGGGTCTGCCCGAAGGAGTTCGCCGCGCGCGTGACCTCGACGATGATGACCTTCATCAGGTCGGGGTCGTGGCGGTAGCTCTCGACGATGAACGACGCGATCGCCCACAGCTTCTCGCGCACCGGGATCGCGTGGGTATCGACCTCGCGGATCGTGTCGAGCATCACGTTCCAGCGCTCCAGGAAGAGCGTATCCAGGACCTCGTCCTTGGAGGCGAAGTAGTGGTACACCAGTCCGTAGGCGACCCCCGCCTCGTCGGCGATGTCCGACACGCGGCAGGCGTGGAAGCCCTGGCGCGCGAACACCTTCACGGCCGCGTCGAGGATCAGGCGGCGCTTGTCGGGAGACTTGGCGCGGGGGGCGCTCATACGTGGGACTCCTGCGGCCAACGGTAGGCGGAGGGCCGGCGGTTGGCCAGCGAGGGCAGCTCTGCGCGGATCTCCAGCTGGCGCTCGAGATCGAGGTCGGCCACGATGTGCCCCTCGCGGTCCTCGGCCTGCGCCAGCACCACGCCCCAGGGATCCACGATCATCGAGCGCCCGCCCGATCGATGGCCTCCCGGGTGGGGGCCGATCTGGTTGGCGGCCACCACGAACGCCTGGTTCTCGATCGCCCGCGCGCGCAGCAGCACCTCCCAGTGGTCGCGCGTGGTGGGCAGCGTGAAGGCCGCCGGCACCACCATCACGCGCGCGCCCCGCACCGCGAGGATGCGATAGAGCTCGGGGAAGCGCAGGTCGTAGCAGATGGACATACCCAAGGACACACCCTCGGCGCTCTCGCTGAGCACGATCTCATCCCCCGGGTCCTCCAAGTCGGACTCGCGGTAGCTGCGCCCCTCGATCTCCACGTCGAACATGTGCACCTTGCGGTAGACGGCCGCGACCTCGCCCTGCGGATTGACGTGCAAGGAGGTGTTGGACAGCTTCTCCCGGCTCGGGGAACGCTCGACGATCGAGCCGGCGATCAGGTCGATCCGAAGCTCGCGTGCGATCTCCCGCGCCCACTCGACGGCTGGACCGTCGAGCGTCTCCGCCGCGGCGCGCAGCTCTTCGTCGCGCCCCAGCGCGGTCCACTTCTCAGGCAGTACGATGAGTGTTGCGCCGTCCGCCGCCGCAGCGCGCGTGAGGCGGTCGGCGGCAGCCATGTTCGCGGCCTTGTCGGCTGTGGAGTTGAGCTGGACGGCCGCTGCTCTCAATGCGCATTCCTCCCGCGAGCTTCCGCTCCCGCAGAATAGATTGACTAGTCAGTCAACATCCCAGAGCATAGCGGCCAAGGACCCTGGCAGCCCAACCGCGGCCCCTTGGCCTGGGCCCACTCCTCCAGCGCGGATGCCCCTGTTCCGCGGAGGCCGCCCGCTCAAGCGCTGGCGCTACGTGGGCGTGTTCTGCGAGGAGCTGATGCTGTGCGCCGCCAGGGTGCAGGTCGGACCCGCCCACCAGAGCTTCTGGGCGCTCCTCACGCGCGCGGACTCGCGCTTGCGCGAGCGCACGCACACGCTCAGAAGCCGCGGCTCGGTCGAGCTGGAGCCCGGGCGACTGCTGGTGCGCGACGGTGCGGTGCGACTCGACCTGATGCTCGAGGAGGACGCGGGATGGGAGGCCACGTGCCCCCATGGCTCGGAGTACGTATGGACGCGCAAGCAGGCGGGCATCCGAGCGCATGGCGTCCTCGCCCTGGACGACGGAGCGCCCCGTACGATCGATGCGCTGGCCGTGGTGGACGACACCGCCGGCTACCACGCGCGCGTCACGGAGTGGCGCTGGGCCGCGGGCGTCGGCGTGAACCCGGCGGGGGCACCACTGGCATTCAACCTCGTGCAGGGCGTCAACGACCCTCCCAGCGGCAGCGAGCGCGCGGTGTGGGTTGATGGCGTGCCACACGAGGTTCCTCCGGTCAGCTTCGCCGCCGATTTGACAGAGATCCGCGGCGCGGACGGCTCAAAGCTGCGCTTCGCGGCCGAGGCCCAGCGCCACCGCCGCGAGAACCTGCTGCTGGTGCGCAGCGACTACAAGGCGCCATTCGGCGCCTTCAGCGGGACACTGCCCGGTGGTATCGAGCTGGCCCGCGGGTTGGGCGTGGTCGAGCACCACCGTGCGCGGTGGTAGTGGTTGCCCTGAGCCGGTTGCCCTGAGCCTTCAGACGTCCGAGCAGGTTACTGCCGCCGCTCGCGCTGGCGCCCCAGCTCCGCGAGCAAGAGCTTCGAGTGCATCGCCCCGATCAGCTCGCGCAGCGGCTCGGAGCCCGCGGCGATCATCTCCAACGCCCGCTCCACCTCGACCTCCCCGGCGAGGCGATCGAGCAGCGCCCGCACCTCCTCCTGCACGAGCGGCTCCAGGGCCTTGCGGTAGCGCAGCGTGTCATAGACGGTGAAGCCGAGCGCCTCGTCGTAGCCGCCGGCGCGGAAGCTGGCGATCGCCTCGACGATCTTCACGTCGTCCTGAGCGTAGCCGCCACGATTGGGGCTGAGCACTCCGATCTCCGCGAGGCGCTTCAGCACGTTCTCGGGGATGCCGTAGCGCTCGCGCACCTCCCTGGCCGAGACGCGCCGCTCCTCGGCGCTGGCGAGCGCGCGCTCGAGGATGCGATCCTCGAGCTCGATCAGCGCGCGCACGCGCTCGGGGTCGTCGTCCAGGACGCGCTTGATGACGCGCAGCGGCATGAAGCGCTCCTCCTGCAGGCGCTTGATGAGGGCGATGCGCGCCACCAGCTCGGGCGGGTAGTAGGCCATGTTGCGACTCGTGCGGACGATTCCCTCCTCGCCCCCGAGCAGCCCCTCGCGCAGGTAGTGCTTGATCGTGCCCGCGCTCACGCCCGAGCGCTCGGCGAGCTCGCTCATCTTCAGCAGGTTGCCCTCCTGCACAGCCATGCTCACGCCCGAAACGCCGCGTTCGCGTCGGCCGGCGCCTGCGCAGGACCCGCCACGGCGCCCGCCTGCAGGAGCTCATCGATCTCCTCCGCCGAGCAGCCCGCTTCGCGCAGCGCCTCCTCGGTGTGCTCGCCCAGTCCCGGGCCCGGGCGCTGGGCATGGTGCCCGGGGGTGCGCGTGAGCTTCACCGGGAGCCCCAGCTGACGCACGCCGCCGGTCACGCCGGGCTGCTCGATCTCAACGACCATCTCGCGCGCGCGAACGAGCTCGGAGTCGAGCGCCTCATCCAGGTCCAGCACCGGCTCCAGGCAGCAGTCGTGCTCGCGGGCGAACTGGAGCCACTGCGCGCGCGTGCGCGCCTTGAATACATCGCACACCTGCGCGTGCGCATCCGAGCCCGGACCCTCGAACTGCTTCTCGATCAGATCCTCGCGCTCCACTCCGCGGCACCACGCCTGCCAGAACTTGGGCTCGAGCGCGCCCAGCGCGACCCAGCCGTCGGCGCACTCATAGGGGCGGTAGCAGATCAGCGAACCGGCGAGCTCGAGGTCCCCGCGGTGCGGCACGACCCGCTCGGCGAAGTGGCGTCCCGCGACCATCGCCAGCCACGACAGGGCACCGTCGGCCATCGAGATGTCCACGATCTGCCCCTCACCCGAACCTGGCCGGTCTGGCCCGGAGTGGGCGGGCCCACCATCTCGCTCGCGCAGCGCGGCGAGGATGCCGAAGGCGGCCATCAGCGCGCCCCCGCCGATGTCGGCGATCTGGCCCGCGGACTGAATGGGATGCCCCCCCACCC
>JBIOES010000087.1:0-8490 GCA_044446265.1 Solirubrobacterales bacterium | reverse complement strand
TCGGAGTCGGCGTCGAAGTCGAGCAGGATGCGCGCGGCGACGCCCTCGTTCTCGCGCACGAGGCCGAGCAGGATGTGCTCGGTGCCGATGTAGTTGTGGCCCAGCGAGAGGGCCTCGCGCAGAGCGAGCTCGAGCACCTTCTTGGCGCGGGGCGTGAAGGGGATCTGTCCGGAGGTGACCTCCTCGCCGGAGCCGACGATGCGCACGACCTGCGCACGCACGCGCTCCACGGTGATGTCGAGGCTCTCCAGGACGCGCGCGGCAAGACCCTCCTCCTCGCGCAGCAGGCCGAGCAGGATGTGCTCGGTGCCGATGTAGTTGTGCTTGAGCGTGCGCGCCTCTTCCTGCGCAAGGACCACCACCTGACGGGCCCTTTCTGTGAATCGCTCGAACATGCTGAGTCCTCTTTCCGAGGGTGGACGGGTTCTCGGGGACTAGGAACTACCCGGTAGAACCATCTTCGTCGGAAATCCCTCAGAAGATGAGCGGCCGGGTCGAAATCGACGCCGAGGAACAGTCTACCAAGGCGCCTACGGGCTAGGTGCGCATCGCTGGGAAGAGCACGACCTCGCGGATCGTGCGGCGCCCGGTGAGGAGCATCACGAGCCGGTCGATCCCCAGGCCGACGCCGCCGGTGGGCGGCATGCCGTGCTCGAGGGCCTCCAGGAAGAGCTCATCCCAGGGCTGGGCCTCCTCGTCTCCGAGCTCCGCGAGGCGCCGCTGGGCTTCGAAGCGCTGACGCTGCACATCGGGGTCGTTGAGCTCGGAGAAGGCGTTGGCGATCTCCATGCCCCCCGCGAAGGCCTCCCAGCGCTCGGCGAGGCCGGGCTTGGAACGGTGGGCGCGCGCGAAGGGGGAGAGCTCCAGCGGATAGTCCACCACGAAGGTGGGCTGGAGCAGGTTGGGCTCCACGAACTTGGAGAGCAGCTCGTCGGCGAGCTGGGGCCAGCTGGCGCCGTCGGTGTCGAGCGCGAGACCGCTGGCCGCGATCTGCGGCGAGGCGGCGATCGCCGCGGCGAGCGAGGCCGCGTCGTGGTGGGCCAGCACGTCGATGCCGGTGGCCTCGCGAATCGACTCCACGAACCCAACGCGGCGCCAGGGAGCGGAGAAGTCAAGCTCGCCGGAGTAGTCCACGGCGGCGGCCACCGAGCCTACGAGCTCCTCGGTGCGGGTGGCCTCATCGAGGTAGTCGGCGTAGGCCTCGTACCACTCGACCATCGTGAACTCGGGGTTGTGCTTGGCGGAGATGCCCTCGTTGCGGAAGTCCTTGCCGAGCTCGTACACGCGCTCGAGGCCCCCCACGATGCAGCGCTTGAGGAACAGCTCGGTGGCGATGCGCAGGTAGAGGGTGCGATCGAGCGCGTTGTGGTGGGTGGTGAAGGGGCGCGCAAGCGCGCCGCCGTAGAGCGGTTGCAGGACGGGGGTCTCGACCTCGATGAAGCCGCGCTCGTCGAGGTGGGAGCGCACGGCGGAGACGATGCGGGCGCGCGTTACGAACAGCCGGCGCGCCTCCTCGCTGGACATCAGATCGAGCTCGCGCTGGCGGTAGCGGGTTTCGACGTCGGCGAGGCCGTAGTGCTTGGAGGGCGGAGGGCGCAGCGACTTGGCGAGGACCTCGAAGGATTCCAGGCGCAGCGAGAGCTCGCCCTTGTGGCTGCGCATCGCCGCGCCGCTGACCCCGAGCAGGTCGCCCAGGTCGAGCTGCAGGAGGCGCTCGAAGGCGGCCTCGCCGAGTACATCCAGGCGGGCGTGCAGCTGGATCTGCCCGCTGCGATCGACGAGGTCCAGGAAGGCGGCCTTGCCCTGGCCGCGCCGCGCCGCCAAACGCCCGGCGATGCGGTGGATCGAGTCGGTTTCCTCGCCGGGGGCGAGGTGCTCGAAGCGCGCGCGGATCTCCTGGATCGGCTGGGTGCCCGGGAAGGAGTACGGAAAGGCGCTCTCCCCCGGCGGGAGCAGGAGGCGGGCTTTGGCGCGGCGCACGGCCATCAGCTCGGGCAGCCCGCGCTCCTCTGCGTCTGCGCCCAACTCGGGCGCGAGGGGACCGTCCAACCCGTTGGTGGATTCAGGAGACGACACAGGGAGGTGCTCTTCGATCTTCGACATCACCAGGAAAGATGTTAGGGGCCCAAAATGGCAGCCCGGAAGGGAAGGGATGAAAGGCAGGCGACCCGGAGGGGAAGGAACCCCCCGCGGGTCTCTTATTTCAGCCCGACGTCGATCTTGGTGATCTTGAGTTTGCGGGCGGGGCCGCGCGGGACTTTGACGGCGACGGTGTCGTTGCGGCGGTGGCCCAGGAGGGCGCGGCCGACGGGGGACTCGTTGGAGAGCTTGGCCTCCTCGGGGTTGGCCTCGGCGGAGCCGACGATGGTGTACTTGACGGACTTGCCGGTCTTCTCGTCCTTGACGTGCACGATGGAGCCGACCTGAACGACGTCGGTGGATAAGTCCTTGGTCTCGATGATGGTGGCCATGCGCAGCTTCTCCTGGAGCTGGGCGATGCGCGACTCGAGCATGGCCTGTTCGTTCTTGGCGTCGTCGTACTCGGAGTTCTCGGAGATGTCTCCGAACTCGCGCGCCTCCTTGATGCGCTCGGCGACCTCGCGGCGACGCGCGGTGGAGAGCAGCTCCAGCTCGTCGCGGAGCTTCTCCAGGCCCTGGGGGGTGAGGATGACGTCCTTCGGCATGTGACCCTTGATCGCTGGGAAGACCTATCGCTGGGGAGACCCGACAAACACGACAAAACCCGCCTGCACGCGGGGTGAACGCGGCCCGGCGGGAGGCAGCGAGCGCAGCAGTATAGCGAGGCGGGCGATCCGCCTCCCAGACATGCGCAAGACCCTCGCGGCAGCTCAGGCGGCGAGGCTCGCGGCGGGCGGGGAAAGCCCCAGCAGGACCCGCGAGCGCTCCAGGGTGGGAGCCGTGTGCAAGGCGTCTTGCAGGCTCTCGAGGGCCTCTCGATCGAGGCCCAGGCGGGGTAGGTACCAGGGATAGAACTTGCGCAGGTAGCGCGTGGCGCGCTCGGCGCCGAGGTGCTCCACCGCACGCTCGAGCACCCAGTCGAGCTCGGCGAGAACCTCCTCGCGGGTGGGCTCGGCCGCGCGGTCGCGCAGCAGACGCTCGAACAGCCACGGGTTGCCGAGGCAGCCGCGGGCGAGCATCACGGCGGTGACGCCGGTGCGGGCAAAGACCGAGCGCACGGCCTCGGCGTCGCGCAGCCCGCCGGTGAGGATCACGGGGACGGGCAGCGAGGCGGCGAGGCGCTCGGCTAGCTCATAGTTGGGGACGCCCTTGTGGTGCACGGAGGCCGAGCGGGGGTGAAAGGCGATCGCGGCGACGCCGGCCTCCTCGACGAGCCTGTGAGCGAGCTCGAAACCGGAGGTGTCCCCGGGGCGCAAACCCGAGCGCAGCTTGACAGTGATAGGTATCCCACCCGCCCCACCGGAGCCCTCGACGGCGGCGCGCGCCACCGCCACCGCGAGCGCGGGATCGGAGAGAAGCGCGGCACCGGCGCCCGTACGGCAGACCTTCGGCACGGGGCAGCCCATGTTGAGGTCGATCGCGTCGGCGCCCGCGGCGACCACAAGGGCGGCGGCGGAGCGCATCACCGCGGGATCCTGCCCGAAGAGCTGGATCGATACCGGCCCCCCCTCCCGCTCGGAGGGGTGGATGCGCAGCATCTCCCTACAGGTGCGCTCGTTGCGGAAGTGCAGCGCGTGCGAGGAGACCATCTCCGAGACGGCCATGCCGGCGCCGTAGCGCTTGGCCTGCAGGCGCACGAACCAGTTGCCGATCCCCGCGAGCGGCGCGAGCAGCACCCGGTTGGGCACGCGCAACGGACCGAGAGTCCACGGCGAGGCAAGGTCGGGAGCGCGCGACATACAACGGAAAATAGCGGGGAAGGAGCCGGCCATCCGGCCGGCGAGGGGGGTCGCGCAGCTCAGGAATTGAGGTTGTAGAGGAGTCGCAGGCCGGTGAGGGTAAGCAGGTCATCGACCTCGGAGATCTCCTCGGTGAAGGGAACCACGAGGTGCCCAAGCCCACCGGTGGCGATCACGGAGAGGCGTTCACCCAGCTCGTCATAGAGCCTGCGCAGGATCGCATCGACGGCGCCGGCGTACCCGAAGACGACCCCGGAGCGGATGGCGTCGATCGTGTTCTTGCCCACAACCGAGCGGGGCGGGGCGAGCTCGACCTTGGGCAGCCGCGCACCGCGCTCGGTGAGCGCGTCGAGGGAGATTTCGATGCCGGTCATGAGCGCCCCGCCGATGTACTCACCCTCGCGCGAGAGCACGTCGAAGGTGGTGGCGGTGCCGAAGTCCACGCACACGGCGGAGCCACCGAAGCGCTCGCGCATCGCCACCGCGTTGACGAGCCGGTCGGCGCCGATCTCGCGCGGATTGTCGTAGCGGATGGCCATGCCGGTGCGCAGACCGGGACCCACGACGAGCATCTCGTGACGCAGGTAGCGCAGGGCCATGGCGGTCCATTCGGGCTCCAGTCGGGGAACGGTGGAGGAGACGATCGAAGACGACAGATCGTCGAAGCCCAAACCGCGCAGCTCCAGCAGGTTGCGCAGCGCGGCGCCGAGCTGATCGGCGGTGGAGTCGCGGACGGTGGCAAAGCGCCAGTGCTCGACGAGCTCCTCGCCGCGAAAGGCGCCGAAGTGGGTTTGGGTGTTTCCGACGTCGACGACGAGCAGCATGGAGGGGCGGGAGCCTACCGATACGCCCCACTGGTGGGCCGGGGCCCGGCCCACCAGCCCATCCTCCAGCGCGGGTGTATGCTCACCCGGTGCCCGCGAACGGAACGAGCCCGAAGAAGCTGAAGCTGTACGTGCTCACCGGCTCGCACCCGTGCGCCGCGGTGGAAGTGGCGCTGACGATGAAGTCGATTCCCTTCAACCGCGTCGACCTGCTGCCGATGACGCAGATGGCCGCTGGGCCGCTGTTGTACGGCGGCGTCACGGTGCCCGGCGCACGCATGGATGGCGAGAAGATGGTGGGCTCGCGCCACATCATGCGCCGCCTGGATGAGATCGCGCCCGAGCCTTCGCTGCTACCCGCCGAAGCGGACAAGCGCGCGCAGGTGCTGGAGGCCGAGCGCTGGGGCGATGAGGAGTTCCAGAGCGTTCCCCGGCGCATCCTCGACGCGGCGTTCCTGCGCAACTCGGCGTGCATGGAGAGCTTCGTGCCCGATGACGCCAAACTGCCGCTGCCCCGCGCGGCGATCCGCCCCACGCTCCCGCTGATGGCGCGCCTGCTGGCGCTGCGCAACAAGGCGAAGGACGAGAACGTGCTGAAGGATCTCGGTGCGCTGCCCGGCCAGATGGAGAAGATCGACGCGTGGATCGCCTCGGGCCTCCTGGGTGGCGAGCAGCCAAACGCCGCAGACTGCAGATCGGCTCGACGATCCGCCTGCTGAACACGATCGCCGACGTGCGCCCCCTGCTGGAGAGCCACCCCGCGATGGGGCTGACGCGCTACTTCCCGCCGATGGTGGGCGAAGTACCCGCGGGCACGCTGCCGGCCGAGTTGCTGGCGTAAGCCCGGTTGCCGGTTCCAGCGCCTGTTCAGAGTCCCTTGGGCTACTCATCGACGCCGGGGATCAACTCGATCGGCAGCGAGCCGTGGAACGCTTCGAGCTCCGCAAGATCGTTGCGATCACGCGGTCGATTGGCCAAGCGCTTGAATCCGACGATGCTGCGCAGATCGGCGACGCGGGCAGGTTGACCATTGAGGTCGAGACTCATGGCGCGTTCGGCCACAGTGTCGTAGTCAAGCGGAGGAAGCCCTCCACGCATGATGTCGACGATGCCGTGGCGACTGTTGACGCGCAGATGGTGCGCTTCGAGAACATCTTGTCGAGTCAGTTGCCTTCCGTCGTAAAGGCGCGTAGCACTCGCGCGGTCGAGGAAGCGGACGATCGCGTCGTTGGCGTCTGGATCGTCCGACACGAGCAGATCGCTGTCGTTGGTCGCCCGCAGGTAACCATTGGCGATCACGCTGAATCCACCGATCACGACGTACTCAAGCCCTGCCGCGTTGGCGTCGGCGACGACGCCGTTCAGGTCAGGACCAGAGAGCTCGTCTGGGGACATGGCCGGCCCGGATCGAGGCAGCGAGCAGAGAGACAGCCTGCTGAGAGAGCTTCTGGCCGACCTGAAGCCGCTCGGATGGCGATAGCGCCCTCGTGCTGGCGCGATGGTGCTCGGCCTCTTCACGATTGATCTGCGCCCACTCGGTCTCGTGACCGGAAGACAGCAGCGGAGTCCTATTAGGTGTCGTCACCTTTTTGATTTTACCCCCCGCATCGGCGCGGGCAGCTCAGCCGCGCAGGACGATACTCCGAACGCTCGTGACCGTCGCGCCGTGAACCGGCGTGATGCTCACCTGCACGAGCACCGGCAGGCGGTGGTGACGGCGCAGGGCGCGCTTTGCCTGAGCGTCGAGGGGGACGGAGAACGACACCTTGCCAGCCGTGAGGGAGGCACGCACGAAGCGGCCGATGCGCTCCTGCTTGGCGTGCTTGCGTGCGAGCGAGGCGCCGGCGACGAGTAGATCCACCTCGAGGCGTCCCCCGGCCCCGGCGGGCGATACGGCGACAGAACCATGCACCGAGGAGCCGCGCTGAGCGAGGGGCACCTTCACCGCCGTCGATGCGCTGCCGGCCAGCGGCGAGCCGCCGCTGAAACCCGGGATCGGCCCGGGGTTCGGTGGAGGCGGACCCGCGGGCGCGGCGATCTGAGAGGAGACCGTGCTGGTGCTGGTGGGCGAAGGCGTCGCGGTCGTGGAGGTGGTCGAGGTGGTGGTGGTGGGGGTGTAGGTGTAGGTGCTGCTCGTGGTGGTGAAGGTGCTGGTCGTCGTCGTGGAGGTGGTCTTCGTGGAAACGGTGCCATCGGCGTTGACGTAGACGAACGCCTTCATGGCAGCGCCGTGAACCCCGCACCAGAATTCGTATGTGCCTTCGGCGGTGAAGGTGCAGGAGCCCGACCATCCCGGAGCGGCTTCGGCGAACGAGTGGGGCAGTCCTTCGCACGTGGGTGTCGCAGGTCCGGTCTCGAATACCGGGTAGTGATAGTTGACTCCCGTGGGATAGGCAAAGGACACGCTGCTGCCCGGGGTGACTCCGACTTCGGCCGGAGCGAGGCCGTTGGCCTGCCAGGAGTGTTCGTAGATGCCGTGATCCACAGCGGTGATGCTCGCGGTGGTGCTGGAGCTGGCGATGGTGGGAAGGACGCCGACGGCGGCGCCGAGCAGGATGGCAAAGGGAATATGGCGCTTGCGCAGTCTCACTGAACCCACCTTTCGAGCGTTGCCTCTTCAAATTGGGCCCGCGCCGCCCGTGCCGCCCGTGGCCCCTCACCAGTCAAGACGCCCACGCGCGGCGATCCTTCCCGCGGACCCCGACTATTCGTCCGGCTCCGCACGAGGCGGCATCGGCGGCCGCCGCCCGGCGCTATCGTCGAAGGGACGGTGGGAAGGATCGCCACCTCGAGGCGTCCCTGTGCAGAGAGCGCAAACGATGCAACTTGGAGGAGCCCATATGAACGGCAAGTTCGTGACGGCCATCGCGACGATCGCAGTGGCGGGTGCGGGAGCGATACCCGCGGCGGCGACCCTGGGCGGCGCACACGCCGCGAGCAGTCATGCGGTGGTGTTGAGACACAACCAGTTCCTGCCGGGCGCCGTGTCGATCCGCCGCGGAGACAGCGTAACGTGGGTGTGGAGCGACGGCCGGGTGATGCACAACGTGGTCGGCCACGGCTTTCAGTCGCGCGTGATGACGCACGGAACGTTCACGGTACGGTTTACGCGCAGCGGTACGTACAGCTACACGTGCACGGTGCACGCGCACATGAACGGCAGGGTCATCGTCCACTGCGCGGGCCAGGGCGGACCTCGAGCGGCGGACCGGCCCAGCGCACGCCCTCCTGCGGCGGCAGCACGAGCAGCGCGTCGGCCAGGCGCCGCCCGTCGGGCACCGCGAGGTCGAGATCCAGCTCGAGCGCGGGGATCAACACGAAGCGACGCGTGAGCACCTGCGCGTGGGGCAGGGACATGCGCTCGTGGCGCAGTTCGAGGTCCCCCAGCAGCAGCACGTCGATGTCGATCGCGCGCGGGCCGTGGCGCACGTATCCCGACCCCTCCCCCTCCCCCCGTCCCAGCTCGCGCTCCAGGCGCTTGAGAGCGTCCAGCAGCTCCAGCGGCTGAAGCGAGGTCTGCACGCGCAGGCAAGCGTTGAGGAAGCTCGCCTGGTCGAGGATCTCGCCAACGGGGTCGGTGTCGTAGACCGAGGAGGAGGCCAGCACCCGCACCCCCGCCGCGGGCAGCGCGTCCACCGCGGCCTGCAGGTGGGCGCGGCGTTCGCCGAGGTTGGAGCCCAGGCTCAGCAGACCGATGCGCGCGGGTGTGGAGGAAGGGGGCACGGGCGGGACGGTAGCGTCCCGTGCACGCAAGCGAGCTCTCGCATATTGGCCGGCCAGCCAGTATG